>NZ_QLLC01000028.1 GCF_003350205.1 Brevundimonas bullata
CTCAGAAGGCTAACCTAATTCGCTCGAGCTGGAGGCGTTTTCACACAGCCTCGACTCCATGACGCTGTCGCCGAGCGGCGAACTGATCGCACGGATCGAAGTCGTCAATGAAACCCGGGCGCTCGCCGTCACCCGGATCGCCACGGGCCAGCATATTTTCGCGGCTTCGATCGGCGACGCCAAGGTGCGCGACCTGAGCTGGATCGGCGAGGGGCGGGTCCTGATCGTCACCTCCCAGACGCAGAGCATTCATGATCTCGGCGTCCCCCGTACAGAGTTGTTCTACGGCATGATCCTCGACCTGGAGACGAAAAGCGTCGTCCAGGTTCTCAGGCAGACGCCCGACGTGCTGGCGACGCTCTATGGCCCCGCCTCGGTGCGCAGGACCGCGCAGGGGGAGGCCCTCTTCACGCGGGGCGTCAACGTCATTAACGGACAGATCAATCTGCACAGGATCAATCTGGAGACCGGCCGGGGCCGATCCATAGAGTCCATGGATCGGGACACGGACGACTATGTGCTGAACACCGATGGCGAGGTGATCGCCATCGCCGAGTACCTCGAGCGCAGCGGGCGGTGGTCCCTGCACCTGCCGAACGGGCGAGGCTTCCGTGAAACCTGGGCGGTGGACGCCTTGGTCGATACCCCCACGATCATCGGCATGGGGCGGAGCCCACGCACGATCGTCGTCAGCGCAGAGCGGCCAGACCTGGCGTCCGCAGAGGCTGAATCGGAGGACGGCTTCTTGCTGTTCGAGGTCAATGTGGACACCGGCGAATGGATACGCTTGCCGTTCGAGCATCACCCTGACTTCCTGGTCCATCACCCGGAAAGCCGCCTGCTGATTGGAGCCGGGCGCACGGAAGAGGATGGCGTTCGTTATGAGTTCAGCGAACCCACGGCGGTACGGCGTTGGAGCGCCATCGAGCGGGCGTTTCCGGGCAAGAGGCCGCGCCTTGTGTCGTGGAGCGACAGCCTGAAACAGGTTCTTGTCTTTATCGACACCGGAGAATCCGGCCTCTATCGCCTTGTCGACTTTAACACCGGCGTCGCCGATGTGGTCGGTGTCGCCTATCCGACCATCCCCACTGAACAGGTCGGCGTCGTCCGCCCGATCCGCTATGCGGCGGCGGACGGGCTGGAGATCGACGGTTACCTGACCTTGCCGCCAGGCATGGAGGCGCCTGCGAACCTGCCCCTGGTGGTTCTGGCCCACGGCGGACCGGCGTCGAGGGATGTCGCCGGTTTCGACTGGTGGGCTCAGGCCCTGGCGTCGCGCGGCTATGCGGTGCTGCAGGCCAACTTCCGGGGCTCCACCGGATACGGGCGGGCCTTCCTTGAGGCCGGCTATGGCGAATGGGGGCGCAAGATGCAGACGGACCTGTCCGACGGCGTCCGCTGGCTGGCCGGGGAGGGGATCGTCGACCCCGCCCGCGTCTGCATCGTCGGCGGCAGCTACGGCGGCTATGCCGCCATGGCGGGGCTGACGCTCGACAAGTCGGCCTATCGCTGCGGCGTGTCTGTCAACGGGGTCTCGGATCTGCGGCGCATGGTCAAGCAGGAGGTCTGGCGGCTGGGCGAGCAGAACAACCAGACCGTCCGCTATTGGAATCGCTTCATGGGCGCCGCGCGGTTCAATGATCGGGCGCTGGACGCCCTGTCGCCCGCTCTGCTGGCCGACCAGGTCGACAGTCCCTTGTTGCTGATCCACGGCAAGGACGACACTATCGTCGCCATCGAGCAAAGCCGCCTCATGGCTGCGGCCTTGCGGCGCGCCGGCAAGCCCGTGGAGATGGTCGAGCTGCCGGGCGAGGACCACTGGCTGTCGCGCGCCGACACGCGTCTGCAGATGTTGCGTGAAACGGTGCGCTTCCTGGAAGCCCATAATCCGGTCGGCCCGTCGTCGCCGGCGCCGACGCCGTGACTCCGCTTGCCTCGCGTCGGGGTTCGGCGTAGAAGCCGCCTCTTCGCGACCGAACAGCCGGGCTAACAGGCATGCCTGGGCCGTTCGTTTCAGCTTCGCACTCCGGGCTCAAGCAGCTCGAAGAGCGATAGCCCACTAAAAAGAGAGAGTGAAAATGCCGAAACTGAAGACGAAGTCTGGCGCCAAAAAGCGCTTCAAATTCACGGCCACTGGCAAGGTGAAGGCCGGCGTTGCGGGCAAGCGTCACCGCTTGATCAGCCACAACTCCAAATACATCCGCCAGAACCGCGGCACCTCGGTCATGGCCGACGCCGACGCCAAGAAGATCAAATCCTACATGCCGTACGCCTGATCGGCGCGCGCATTTCGATCTGATCTCTACGTAAGAATTTGAAAGGATAGCGACACATGGCTCGCGTCAAACGGGGCGTAACGTCCCACGCCAAACACAAGAAGGTTCTTAAGCAGGCCAAGGGCTTCTACGGCCGCCGCAAGAACACCATCCGTACGGCCAAGGCTGCCGTCGATCGCGCCGGCCAGTACGCCTACCGCGACCGTCGCAACAAGAAGCGTTCGTTCCGCGCCCTGTGGATCCAGCGCATCAACGCCGCCGCCCGTCTGGAAGGCTTCACCTACTCGCAGTTCATCCACGGCCTGGACAAGGCCGGCATTGTGCTGGACCGCAAGGTCCTGTCGACGATCGCCGCCGACGAAGCCAGCTTCAAGGCCATCGCTGACAAGGTCCGCGCCGCTCTGGCCGCCTAAGTCTTACGACTGCGCTCAAGCCGCTCAGCTCCGCGAGCCGAGCGCTAGCGTCAAAACAAAAACGCCCGTCCCGGTCGCCGGGGCGGGCGTTTTTCATGGCCAAGCTGACCTTTTGGCCGGGTCGGGCGTTGGAGTGCGACAGCCGGGTCGACTGGCGACCCTGGCGGTTCAGGAGGCTTTGCTGATGTCCGTCGCTCGCGTCACCGAAATTACTTCATCCTCGACAGTCAGCTTCGACGACGCTGTCGCCCAAGGCATCGCCCGCGCCGACAAGACCCTGCGCCATGTCGAGGGGGCCTGGATCCAGGACCAGAAGGTCGTGGTCCGCGACGGCCAGATCGCCGAATACCGGGTCAACATGAAGGTCACTTTCGTCCTCGCGGACTAGACCTGATCGACGCTGAAGGCTTTGCGTGACGGCCGTGTCGGGCTAGACGCTGCGGATCATGACCGATCTCGCCCAGCTAGAACTCGACCTGATCAACGCCATCGGAGCGGCCGCAAGCGTCGCTGCGATCGAAGAGGTGCGCGTCGCCGCCGTCGGCAAGACCGGCGCCGTCTCCGCCCTGCTGAAAGGCATGGGCGCGCTCAGCCCCGATGAACGCCGAGAGCAAGGGCCGATCATCAACGGTCTGCGCGACCGTGTAACCTCCGCCATCGCCGCCAAGAAGGCCGAGTTGGAGGCCGCCGAGCTTGACGCGCGGCTGCTGGCCGAGCGCGTCGACCTGACCCTGCCCAGCCGTCCGCGCCGCAAGGGCGGGGTGCACCCGACCATGCAGGTCATGGACGAGATGATCGCCCTGTTCGCCGAGATGGGCTTCGCAGTGGCCGAAGGCCCGGACATCGAGGACGATTTCCACAACTTCACCGCCCTGAACTTCCCGCCCAAGCACCCGGCGCGGGAGATGCACGACACCTTCTTCCTGAAGCCCGACCCGGAAACGGGCGAGCGCAAGGTGCTGCGCACCCACACCAGCCCGGTGCAGGTGCGGACCATGATGTCGCAGAAGCCGCCGATCCGCATCATCGCGCCCGGCCGCACCTTCCGTAAGGATTCCGACGCCACCCACACGCCGATGTTCCATCAGATCGAGGGTCTGGTGATCGACCGGGACATCCACATGGGTCATCTGAAGACGACGCTGGAAACCTTCATCGCCCGCTTCTTCGAGCTGGACGACGTCAACGCCCGCTTCCGTCCGCACCACTTCCCCTTCACCGAGCCCTCGGCCGAGATGGACATTCGCTGCGACCGCTCGGGCGGCAAGCTGACGCTGAACGAGGGCGACGACTGGCTGGAGATCCTCGGCTGCGGCATGGTTCACCCCAACGTGCTGCGCAATTGCGGCATCGACCCGGATGAGTATCAGGGCTTCGCCTTCGGCATGGGCGTGGATCGCCTGGCCATGCTGAAATACGGCGTCTCCGATCTGCGCCCCATGTTTGAGGCCGATACGCGCTGGCTGGCGCACTATGGCTTCTCCGCCTTCGCCGCGCCCAATCCGGCCAGCGGCCTCAGCTGATTTCTCGAGCTCAAGACATGACTGACACCCAAACCGCCCCCATTACGCTCGAACTGCTCGGCCCCGGCCCGGAGTACAAAAAGGTCAGCGTCTGGTTGCCGCAGCTGTTCATGGAGACCAGCCGCGCTGGATCGCTGGTGATCGAAAACCGGACCTTCACAGACTGTCTGATCGAAGGCCCGGCTGTGCTCTTGCCGCTGGAAGGCTGCCACTTCGACGGCTGCAACATGGGCGACGCCCATGGCGATCCCCGCAACCTGCTGCTGCTCCCTATGGGCGCGCAGCGCGTGACGGGCGCCATTCCGCTGAAGAACTGCAAGTTCATCAACTGCCGCTTCCTCGGCGTCGGCTTCACGGGCGCGAAAGCCTATCTTGACGACATGGTCTCGGCCCTGGGCGGAGCGCCCGCATGAAGTTCACGCTTTCCTGGTTGAAGGATCACCTCGAGACCGAGGCCGACGTCCATCAGATCGCCGAGGCGATGACCATGGCCGGTCTGGAGGTCGAGGAGGTCCACGACCCCGTCGCCGTCCTGGCGCCCTTCACTGTGGCCAGGATCATCTCGACCGCGCGGCACCCCGACGCCGACCGCCTGCAGGTCTGTCAGGTCGAGACCGTGGACGGCCTCAAGGAGATCGTCTGCGGCGCGCCAAACGCGCGTCCGGGCCTGACCACCATCTACGCCCCCATCGGCGCCTATGTGCCCGGTCTGGGCGTGACCCTGGTCGAGAAGCCGGTGCGCGGCGTCGTCTCGCACGGCATGCTGTGCTCGGCTTCGGAGCTGGAGCTGGCTGACGAGAGCGACGGCATTCAGGAGCTGCCGCCGGAAATCCCGGTCGGGACCCCGGTCGCCGGCCTGTTCGGCGCCGAGCCGGTCATCGACTTCGAGGTGACGCCGAACCGCCCCGACTGGCTGGGCGTCGCCGGCATCGCCCGCGACCTGGCCGCCGCCGGCGCCGGCAAGCTGAAGCATTTCGACATCGCCGTGGTGCGCGGCGCCTTCGCCTCGCCGATCTCGGTGCGGCTGGAAGCGCCCGAGATGTGCCCGGTCTTCGCCGGTCGCGTCATTCGCGGCGTCAAGAACGGCCCGTCGCCGGCCTGGCTGCAAAAGCGCCTGACGGCCATCGGCCTGCGCTCGATCAACCGCCTGGTCGATGTCACCAACCTGATCGCCTATGACCGCGCACGGCCCCTGCACGTCTATGACATGGCCAAGCTGTCGGGGACCGAGATCGTCGTGCGCGCCGGGCTGACCTCGGCGGAAACCGGCGAGCCCGAGCACCTGATCGCTCTGGACGGCAAGACCTACAGCGTCGCGCAGACCGACTGCGTCATCGCTGATGCTGCGGGCGAGCGCCCCATCGGCCTGGGCGGCGTCATGGGCGGCGAAAGCACCGGCTGCGACGAAGCCACGACCGACGTCTTCCTCGAAAGCGCCTGGTTCGAGCCCATCGTCATCGCCCAGACGGGCCGCACCCTGGGCATCCATTCCGACGCCCAGTACCGCTTTGCCCGCGGCGTCGATCCGGTCTCGGTGACGCCGGGTCTGGAGCTGGCCACGCGCCTGATCCTCGACCTGTGCGGCGGCGAGCCGTCCGAGATCGTCTTCGTCGGTGCCCCCCCGGCCAGCCCGGCGCCCTTCGCCTTCGACCCGGCCTATGTGAAGCGCCTGACCGGCATGGCGCTGTCCGACGACCGGATCGGCACCATCCTGGGTCAGCTCGGCTTCCTGATCACCGCCGGCGGCGCCGATCAGGTCGAGCCCTGGACCGTCACGCCGCCGTCCTGGCGTCGCGACGTCGAAGGGCCGGCCGATCTGGTGGAAGAAGTCGCCCGTATCGAGGGCTTCGACGCCCTGCCCAACACGCCCCTGCCTGAGGTCGCCCGCAACGCACGCGGCGTCCTCAGCCCGCGTCAGGCTCGCGTCCGCGTCGCCCGTCGCGCCCTGGCGGCCCTGGGCTACGCCGAGGCCGTGACCTGGTCCTTCACCAAGCAGTCGACCGCTGTCCTGTTCGGCGGCGGCGATGAGCGTCTGGTGCTGGAAAACCCCATCGCAGCCGACCTCGACTGCATGCGGCCGTCGATCCTGCCCAACCTGATCCAGGCGGCGGCTCGCAACGCCGCGCGCGGCCACGCCGACGCGGCCCTGTTCGAGGTCGGCCCCATCTATCTGAACGACCAGCCGAACGGTCAGCGCACAGCCATCAGCGGTCTGGTCGCCCCCCATCCCGACCGTCATTGGGGCGGGGCGGGCGAAGACGCCCTGTTCGGGCTCAAGGGCGACCTGTTCGCCCTGCTGGAGGAGATCGGCGCGCCGGTCGCCTCGCTGCAGCTGGCGCAAGGGTCAAACCAGAGCTGGTGGCATCCCGGCCGCTCGGCCCGGCTGCAACTGGGGCCGAAGAACGTCATCGTCGAGTTCGGCGAGCTGCACCCGCGCGTGCTCAAGGCCCTGGACGCCGACGGCCCCATGCTGGCCTTCGAGGTCATCCTCGACGCCGTGCCGGAACCGCGCGGAAAAGGCGGCAAGGCTAGGGGCGCGGCGGACCTGCCGAACTTGATGCCGCTGAGCCGCGACTTCGCCTTCCTGATGGATGAGGCCAAGGCTGTGGGCGAGCTGACCCGCGCCGTCGCCGGCGCTGACAAGGCCCTGATCGCCGAGGTGCGCGTCTTCGACGTCTATCGCGGCCAGGGCGTGCCGGAGGGCCAGAAGTCGGTCGCCATCGAGGTCGAGATCCAGCCGCGCGCCGCCACCCTGACCGAGGCCGAGATCGAGGCCCTGACGGCCAAGGTCGTCGCCTCTGCCGCCAAGGTCGGCGCGGTCCTGCGGAGCTGACAAGAAGCCGGAGCGAAAGCTCCGGCTTCTTTCTTTTTGGGGCCTGCCTGTCCCGTTAGGCTATTGAGCCCTTCTGACGAAGCCTTGATCGGCTTGGACGGCGCGGAATACAGCCAAGCAAGGTTCGGTTAACCTTAAAGCCCCAAGGCTGCCGCAAAAGACACGGACGGTAGGTCAAGCCCGCGACGATGGGCGACCCGTCCTCTGTCAGGAGCCTCGACATGCATCGCCGCCAACTGATCCGTTCCAGCCTTGGTCTCGCCGCCGCCGGCGCCCTGCCCGTGGGCCTCGGCGCTTGCGCCTCGACGCGCCAGCCGACCGACCCCAACTATCCGATCGCTTCGGACCAGACAGCCCAGGCCTATACCTTCGAGGAACTGGTCGCCGCCGGGTCGCGCGAGATGGGCATCGCCGCCGAGGCCATGGGCTCGGCCATCGAGCGCATCTTCGCCGAACAGGGCGACCGCCCGACCGCCTATATCGCCGGCGAGGAAGCCGCCGGAGCGGCCGCCGTGGGCCTGCGCTACGGTCGCGGCGCCTTGCACATGAAGGACCTGTCGGCCTCGCAGGAAGTCTTCTGGCAGGGCATTTCGATCGGTTGGGATGTCGGCGGCAACGCCAGCCGGGTCTTCACCCTGGTCTACGGTCTTTATCATCCCGATATGCTCTATCGCCGCTACCCCGGCGTCGAGGGCTCGGCCTATCTGGTCGCCGGTCTGGGCGTGAACTATCAGCGCGCCGACGGCATCGTCCTGGCCCCCATCCGCACCGGCGTCGGCCTGCGCCTGGGCGCCAACGTCGGCACCATGAGCTACAGCCGCCAGCGGAATCTGCTGCCTTTCTAAAGGCGAAGAGGCGCTAGCGCTCGGCCCGCGGGGCCTCGCTGCTTGAGCGCCCCCGCCTTTCATCCTCATCCCGGAAGCCCGTCAGGGCTATCCGGGACCGCAGGAAGCGCGGGCGTCTTTGGCGGTCCCGGCTCTTCGCTCCGCTACGGCCGGGATGACGAGGAAATGAGCGCGTCTAAGCCCTCGCGCCAGGTCGGGTATCTGGGCCGCCAGCCCAGCTCGGCCTTGGCGCGGGCGTTCGAGAGGCGTTTGTTGTCGTTGTAGAAGCGGCGCATGGCGTCCGATACGGACGCGTCGTCCAGCGACACCTCGGGCGGTAGGGGCAGGTTCAGCCGTGTCGCTGCCCCCGCCATCACCACGTCCGCCGGGGCCGGTTCATCGTCGGTCAGGGTGTAGGCGCGGCCCGGATGCGGGCGAGCCATCGAGGCGAAGAAGCCGGCGACGGCGTCTGCGACATGGATGCGGTTGAACACCTGTCCGGGCTTCTTCACCAGCCGCGCGGTCCCGTCGCGCAGGCGATCCAGCGGCGACCGGCCGGGGCCGTAGATGGCGGGCAGGCGGAAGATCTGCACCGTCAGCCCCATGCCGCGCCCGGCGTCCAGCCAGTCCTGCTCGGCCCGGACACGTCGCGCGCCCTCGACGCTGGCGGCGTTCAGGTCGTCGTCCTCAAAGGCCCAGCCGCCCGCGCGGTCGCCGTAGACGGCGGTGGAGGAGACGTAGCCGATCCAGTCGGGATAGGCGCCCGATGCGGTGAGGGCCGGGACCAGGGCCTTCAGTCCGGGGCAGCCGGCGCTGTCGGGCGCGGCGGTGACGAGGATGGCGGAGGCGACGGCCACGGCCGCCTTCAGGGCTTCGGCGTCGGCGGGATCGACGGCGATGACGCCCGCCGCCGTCAGTTCCGCGCGGCGCGCGGGATCGCGTGAGGTGGCGAAGGCGCGGCCCTGCCGCCGGAGCGCTTCGCGCGCCGCCTCGAGGCCCAGGTAGCCGCCGCCGAAGACCAGCAGGGACGGGGCGGCGAGGGCGGGCTGGGTCATGAGGGTCCGGTCAGGCGATGCGGGCGGCGGGCGCGGGCGTGACAGCGACGCCTTGTGACTGCAGCGCTTCGGCGCGCTTGTCGTTCCAGGCCGAGACGCAGGCGATCTTGGATCGGTCGGCGCGGTCGGCGTAGCGACGGGCGATGTCGGTCACGTCGGCCATCAGACCCTCGGCCAGGGTGATGGGCTTCAAGCCCAGATCGCGGAACTGGTCATTGGCGACGACCAGTTCGTTTTCGTCGGCCTCCTGACGCGGGTTCGGCACATTGTGGACCTCGGCCCCGGTCATGTCGGCCACCATCTGGGCCAGGTCGCGGACGCGGCGGCTCTCGGTCATCTGGTTCAGGATCTTGACCCGCTCGCCGGATTTCGGCGGGTTGTTCAGCGCCAGTTCGACGCAACGCACCGTGTCCTGGATATGGATGAAGGCCCGCGTCTGACCGCCCGAACCATGCACCGTCAGCGGGTATCCCACCGCCGCCTGCATCAGGAAGCGGTTCAGCACCGTGCCGTAGTCGCCGTCATAGTCGAAGCGGTTGATCAGACGCTCGTCCTGCTTCGTCTCCTCGGTCTGGGCGCCCCAGACGATGCCCTGGTGCAGGTCGGTGATCCGCAGGGCGTCGTTGCGAGCGTAGAACTGGAACAGCAGGGCGTCCTGGGTCTTGGTCATGTGATAGATGCTGCCCGGATTGGGCGGGAACAGGATTTCCTGCTCGGTGGGGCCGTGGTCGGTGTCGACCGTGACCTTCAGATAGCCCTCGGGGATGCGCAGCCCCGCCGTGGTGTAGCCATAGACCCCCATGGTCCCCAGGTGGGCCAGGTGGATGTCCAGCCCGCTCTCGACCATGGCCGCCAGCAGGTGATGGGTGGCGTTGATGTTGTTATCGACGGTGTAGAGCTTGTGCCGCGCCGACTTCATCGAATAGGGGGCAGCGCGCTGCTCGGCGAAGTGGACGACGCTGTCGGGCTTCCAATCGCGGAGCAGGGCGACCAGGCGGTCGAACTCCTGGCCCACGGTCATGTTGACGAAGTCGATGCTGCGGCCCGAGACCTCGCGCCATGCGGCGATGCGCTCGCCCATGGTGCGGATGGGGGTCAGGGACTGGACCTCAAGCTCGTTGTCGATGTTGCGGCGGCTGAGGTTGTCGACGATCAGCACGTCCCAGCCGCGCGCCGACAGGTGCAGGGCCGTAGGCCAGCCGCAGAAGCCGTCGCCGCCGAGAATGATCACGCGCATTGGTCGAACCCTGTGTCTCTTGCTCCCTCCTGCCTAGCCGATGGCGGAGGCGGGCGAAAGCGGCGACGCAAAGGGCGCCTTGCCGCAGGCTCCGCTGCGCTGTCGAGGCCAGGTTGGCGCCGCCTGACGCCGGGTGAAGCTTTCGGCGGCGTGACGCGTTCACTGGCCATGACGGCGCGCGGTGAACTGGACAGCTATCAAGCCAAGCGGAACTTCGGCGCCACGCCGGAGCCAAAGGGACGCAAGGCCAGGGCCCGTCAGAGCGGTCTGCGCTATCTGATCCAGCGCCATGCGGCGAGCCGTCTGCACTACGACTTTCGCATCGAGCACGACGGCGTGTTGAAGTCCTGGGCCGTGACCAAGGCGCCGTCGCGCGATCCCCACATCAAACGCTTGGCGGTCGAGGTGGAGGACCACCCCCTTGATTACGGCGACTTCGAGGGGACCATTCCGGCGGGAAACTACGGCGCGGGCACGGTGCAGCTGTGGGACGTCGGCGAATGGCGCCCTCAGGACCCTGATGTGGACGCGGCCTTCCAGAAGGGCGTCGTCAAGCTGACCCTGCACGGCGAACGGCTGAAGGGCGGCTGGGCCCTGATCCGGCTCAAGACAGATCGCGGCAAGCCCTCCAAGCGGCCCCAATGGTTGCTTCTCAAGGAAAAGGACGAATACGCCGTCGACGGCGAAGGCGAGGCCCTGGCCGCCATCGACGCCTCGGTCGTCAGCGGGCGCAGCATGACCGAGATCGCGGGCGGGGATGCGCAGTGGAGCGCGTCCAAACCGGCTGTGCGCAAGGCCGCGCCCAGGCCGTCAAAGGCGCCGCCCAAGCCTTTGACCAAGCCCCACGCCTTCGTGCCGATCCAACTGTGCCAGATCGCCGAACGCCCGCCCTCGACGCCGGGCTGGGTGCATGAAATCAAGTTTGACGGCTATCGTCTGCAACTGGCCACGGGCGGCGGGCGCGCCATCCTGCGCACCCGCAAGGGTCTGGACTGGAGCGAGCGCTTTCCCGAACTGGCTGCCGAGGCGGCCCATTGGCCCGACGCGGTGGTCGACGGTGAGCTGTGCGCCCTGGACGGCGACGCCCTGCCGGACTTTTCGGCCCTGCAGACCGCGATCGGCGAGGGCAAGACGAGCGACCTGGTCTATTTCGCTTTCGACCTGCTGTTCGAGGGCGCCGAGGACCTGCGCCCCCTGCCGCTGTCGCACCGCAAGGCGCGGCTGCAGGCCTGGTGCGACCGGGCGGCGAAGGGTCACGCCGCGCGCCTGCGCTACGCCGACCATTTCGCCGCGCGAGGATCGGCGGTTCTGGAAGGCGCCTGTCGCATGCATCTGGAGGGGGTCGTCTCCAAGAAGCTGGACGCCCCCTATCGCGCGGGCCGCTCGGCCACCTGGGTCAAGTCCAAGTGCCGAGGCCGCGACGAGGTCGTGATCGGCGGCTGGTCGTCCGACAGCGGAGCCCGTTTCCGCTCTCTGCTGGTCGGGGTGATGACCAAGGGCGGACTGCGCTATCTGGGCCGGGTCGGGACGGGCTATTCGGCGGCCCTGATGAAAACCCTGGCGCCGGCGTTGAAGGCGGTCGCCGCCGAACGCTCGCCCTTCGTCGTCACGCCTGAGGCGGACGACCAGTTGAACTGGGTCGAGCCCGTCCTGGTCGCCGAGATCGAACACGCGGGCTACTCCAAGGACGGCATCCTGCGTCAGGCCGCGTTCAAGGGTCTGCGCGAGGACAAGACCCCTGACGATGTGGTCGCCGCTCCGCAGTCGCCCACGCCTGTCGCCAGACCGGGCAAGATGATCGTGGAGGGGGTGACTATCTCCCATCCCGACAAGATCCTGTGGCCCGCGACCGACGACCATGCCGCCGTCAGCAAGGCCGATTTGATCCTCTATTATGGGGCTGTGGCCGAACGGCTGCTGCCCCACATTATCGACCGCCCGGTCTCCATCATCCGCGCGCCGGACGGTATCGAGGGGCAGCGCTTCTTTCAGCGCCACGCCCTGACGGGGCGCCATCCCGGTCTGCGGGCGATCAAGGCAGGCGAGGGGCGGCCCTATGTCGCGGTCACTGACCTCAGCGGCTTGATCGCCATCGGCCAGTCAGGCGGGTTGGAGTTGCATCCCTGGGGTTGCAAGCGGGGCGACCCCGAGACCCCGGACCAGATCACCTTCGACCTGGACCCCGATGAGGGGTTGGATTTCGACGCGGTGGTCGCCGCCGCCCTCGTGTTGAAGTCGCGCCTTGAGGCCCTGGGTCTGACGCCCTTCGTCAAGACCACCGGCGGCAAGGGGCTGCACGTGGTCGTCCCGATCAAGACCGAGACCCGCAGCCGCATCGACTGGGATCAGGCCAAGGCCTTCGCCAAGGGCGTGTCGGAGGCGCTGAAGGCTGATCATCCCGACCGCTTCACCACCACCCTGGCCAAGAAGGCGCGGGGCGGAAAGATCTTCCTCGACTATCTGCGCAATGGCCGCGCCGCCACCGCCGTCGCGCCCTGGTCGCCGCGCGCCCGGCCCGGCGCCGGGATCGCTTGGCCTCTGTCGTGGGATCAGGTGAAGCCGGGGCTGGACCCCCAGGCCTTGAACCTGCTGTCCGCCGTAGATCTGTTGCAATCGCCTGATCCATGGAAGGCGTTTCGCAAGGCGGCCGTGTCGCTGAAGCCGAGCCTGAAACGACTGGGGCTCTAACGTCCGGCCTCGGATCGGCCTATGGCAGTAGGGAAACGGAGACAGAGATCATGGCGGGCCTCAAGGACAAGCGCGGCTTCATCGACAAGGACCGGCTGGACCTGTCCGAGCGTCAGGCCGTCGAATACTGGATGAAGCGCTGGGGCGTGACCCGGGACCAGATCACCGCCGCCCACCGCAAGGTCGGTCGCATGACCAAGGACATCGCCGCCGAACTGGGCAAGAAGCGCTGACCGTCGCTCATCGCTGGACCGGACGGGCGAACGGCGCGCCCGATTGCGGCGGCGCCCCTTTAAGCACGTGATCAGTTCGACGGACCTTTAGCGGCCTGGCGGTTCGTCAGTGCATGGCCTCGCCGTGCTGGCTGTAGTCGAGGCCTTCGATCTCGGCCTCCTTCTCGACGCGCAGGCCGACGGTGTATTTGCAGATCATCAGCACGATGAAGGTGCCGACGGCGCTCCACAGCATGGCGCCGCCCAGGCCGACAGCCTGTTTCCAGACCGTCGCGCCTTCGGCGAGGGGGTTGATGGCGGCGTTGGCGAAGACCCCGGTCAGCAGGGCGCCGGCGATCCCGGCGATGCCGTGCACCCCGAAGGCGTCGAGGCTGTCGTCATACTTGAGTTTGTGTTTGAGCCAGACGGCGCCGACATAGGCGACCGGACCCGAGATCAGGCCGATCAGGAAGGCGCCCCTGGGGTCGACGAAGCCGGCGGCGGGGGTGATGGCCACCAGGCCGGCGACTACCCCGGTCAGCAGGCCCAGCAGGGTCGGCTTCTTCTTCAGCGTCCACTCCACCGCGATCCAGCCGACGGCGGCGGCGGCGGGGGCCAGCAGCGAGTTGAAGACGGCGACGGCGGCGATCTCATTAGCGCCCGCGGCCGAGCCGCCGTTGAAGCCCATCCAGCCGACGAAGAGCAGTCCGGTGCCGATGGCGGTGAAGGCCAGGTTGTGCGGGGCCATGTTGTCGCGACCCCAGCCGTGGCGCGGACCCAGCACGATGGCGCAGACCAGACCGGCCACACCCGCATTGACGTGGACCACGGCGCCGCCGGCGAAATCGAGCACGCCCAGCTCGCCCATCCAGCCGCCGCCCCAGACCTGATGGCAGATTGGCGCATAGACGATCAGGTGCCACAGGGTGAAGAAGAGGACGCTGGCCGAGAACTTGATCCGCTCGGCGAAGGCGCCGGCGATCAGGGCCGGGGTGATGATGGCGAAGGTCAGCTGATAGCCGATCCACAGGAACTCGGGCAGGCCGGGGGTCAGGGCGTGGGCCGTCTTCACCCCGACGCCGTTGAGGAACAGGGCCTGAACCCCGCCGATGAAGCCGTTGGTGGCCGCGCCGCTGGTCCCGAAGGACAGGGTGTAGCCGGCGACGAACCAGAGGACGGTGACGATGGCCATGGCCGCCGTGGAATGGGCGATGGTGGCGATCAGGTTCTTCTTGCGCACCATGCCGCCGTAGAAGAGCGCCAGACCGGGCAGGGTCATCATCAGCACCAGGGCCGTCGAGGTCAGAATCCAGGCCGTGCCCGCGCCGTCCAGCGCCAGCGGGACCTGATGGGCCAGCAGATCGGGCGGCGCCGCAGCCAGGGCGGGCGCCGAAAGCGCAAAGGCGAAAAGGCCGCAACAGAATGCTGCGGCCTTGGTGATCGTCGATGGGTTCATGAAGGTCTCGGGGAGAAGACGCGGGCGAAAAGGAAGGGCGACGTCAGGCCGGTTGGGCCAGCCTGACGTCGGTGTTGAGAGCCTCGGCGGCGAGGACGGTCTTGGGCACGATGCGGACGAAGCGGGGCCCGAAGCCCGACCAGTCGGCCAGAATGCGCCGGGCCAGGGGCGAGCCGGTGGCGGCGGCGTGGGCCTCGATCAGGGCCTTCAGACGGGCTTCGGCCTCGGCGTCGATGCGACCGACGCCAGCCAGGTCGCCGTTCAGGGCCTGGGCCGCGCGGCCCTCGGCGTCGAGCACGAACAGCTCGCCGCCGCTCATGCCCGCCGCCAGGTTCCAGCCGACGGCGCCGAGGACGACCACGCGGCCGCCGGTCATGTATTCGCAGCCGTGGGCGCCCAGTCCCTCGACCACGGCCTCGGCGCCCGAGTTGCGGACGGCGAAGCGTTCGCCCGCCGCGCCCGCCACGAACAGCCGGCCCGAGGTGGCGCCATAGAGGGTGGTGTTGCCGCAGATCTGCTGCTCGGCCCGCCACTCATAGGGACGGACATGGATGTCGGCGCCCGACAGACCCTTGCCGACGTAGTCGTTGACCTCGCCGGTGACGTCGAGGATCAGGCCCTTGGCCCCAAAGGCGCCGAAGCTCTGACCGGCGATGCCTTCCAGTTTCAGCTTCAGACGGCCCTGCGGACCCTCCGGGCCGAAGCGGCGGACGATGGCCGATGACACGCCGGCCCCGGCGGTGCGCTGGGTGTTGTTCAGCGGATAGGACAGTTCCAGCGTCTGGCCGCGCTCAAGGAAGGCGGCGGCGTCCTTCAGCACCAGGGCGTCGATGCTGTCGGGCACCGGGCGGCGGACCTTGTCGGCCCAGCGGCCCGGACGGTCGACGTCGACCTTCATCAGCAGGGGATTGAGGTCCAGGTCGTCCAGATGCGAGCCGCCGCGCCGCGTCTGACGCAGCAGGTCGGTGCGGCCGACGATCTCGTCGATGGTGCGCGCGCCGATGGAGGCCAGGATTTCGCGGACCTCCTCGGCGATGAAGGTGAAGAGGTTGACCACCTTCTCCGGCGTGCCGGTGAACTTGGCGCGCAGGCGCTCGTCCTGCGAACAGACGCCGACGGGGCAGGTGTTGGAATGGCACTGACGCACCATCAGACAGCCCATGGCGATCAGGCCCGAGGTGCCGATGCCGTATTCCTCGGCCCCCAGCAGGGCGGCCATGACCACGTCGCGTCCGGTGCGGATGCCGCCGTCGGCGCGCAAGCTGACCGACGAGCGCAGATGGTTCAGGCTGAGGACCTGATGCGCCTCGGCCAGGCCGATCTCCCACGGCATCCCCGCGTGCTTGACCGAGGTCTGGGGCGAGGCGCCCGTGCCGCCGTTGTGGCCGGCGATCAGGATGGCGTCGGCCTTGGCCTTGGCCACCCCTGAGGCGATGGCGCCGATCCCGGTAGCGGAGACCAGCTTGACCGTGACCTTGGCGTCGGGATTGATCGCCTTCAGGTCGTAGATCAGCTGGGCCAGATCCTCGATCGAATAGATGTCGTGGTGCGGCGGGGGGCTGATGAGCGTCGTGCCGGGAACGGCGTGGCGCATCCGGCCGATGAACTCCGTGACCTTGAAGCCGGGCAGCTGGCCGCCCTCGCCGGGCTTGGCGCCCTGGGCCACCTTGATCTCGATCTCGCGGCACTGGTTCAGGTATTCGGCGGTGACGCCGAAACGGCCTGAGGCCACCTGCTTGACCGCAGAGTTGGCGTTGTCGCCGTTCGGACGCGGCACGTAGCGCGCCGGGTCCTCGCCGCCCTCGCCGGACACGGCGCGCGCCCCCATCCGGTTCATGGCGATGTTCAGGGTCTCATGCGCCTCAGGGCTGAGGGCGCCGAGCGACATGGCCTGCGACAGGAAGCGGCGGCGGATGTCCGAGACGCTTTCGACCTCGTGCAGTTGGACCGGAGTCAGGCCGTCCTTGAAGTCCAGCAGGTCGCGCAGGGCCAGGTCCGCCTGCTCGCGGACGGCGGCGGAGTATTGCTTGAAGCGCTTGTAGTCGCCGCGATTCACCGCGTCCTGCAACAGGTGGATGGTCTTGGCGTCATGGGCGTGGGCCTCTCCGCCCGCACGGATGCGGAAGAAGCCGCCCATCGAGGGAGAGGGGACCGCCGCGCCGAACGCCAGCGTGTGGCGCTTGAGCGCCGCCTGCTCCAGACCGGCCAGGCCGATGCCGGAGATGCGCGACGGGGCGCCGGGGAAGAACTCGGCGGCCAGGGCGCGGGACAGGCCTAGAACCTCGAACTCGCAGCCGCCGCGATAGGCGGAGATGATGCTGATGCCCTTGCGCGCCAGCACCTTGAGCAGGCCGGCCTCGATGCCGTGCTTGTAGTTGAGGCAGGCGTCGTGGAGCGTCAGGCCCGGATAGGCTCCGCGATCCAGACGGTCCTGGAACAGTTCCTGCGCCAGCCACGGATTGACGGCGGTGGCGCCGACCCCGACCAGAACGGCGAAGGCGTGCGGGTCCAGGGTCTCGGCCGAACGGACCACCAGCGAGCAATAGGTGCGCAGGCCCGCCGCGATCAGGCGGCCATGGGTCCCCGCCGTGGCCAGGATCATCGGCGCGGCCAGGCGCTCGGCCGAGGCGTGCTCGTCGGTCAGGACGATCAGGGTGGCGCCTTCGCGCGCGGCGGCCTCGGCCTCGTCGCGAATGCGGTCCAGGGCCTGACGCAGGCCTGCGCCAGGGCGGTCATCTTCGGCGGGCAGCGGATAGGTGCAGTCGATCACCGTGGTCGAGCCGTCGGCGATGACGCCCAGCATCCGCTGATACATGCCGGTGGTCAGGACCGGGCTGTCCAGCACGAAGACCTCGGTCTGGGCCTCGTCCTGGGCCAGGATGTTGCCCAGGTTCTTGAAACGGGTCTTCAGGCTCATGGCTCCCGCTTCACGCAGGGGATCGATGGGCGGGTTCGTCACCTGGCTGAAGTTCTGGCGGAAGTAGTGGGCCAGGGGGCGCGGCAGGCTGGACAGGACGGCGGGCGGGGCGTCGTCGCCCATCGAGCCGACCGCCTCCTTGCCGTCGCGGACCAGGGCGTCGAGCAGCAGGTCCAGATCCTCGCGGCTGAAGCCGGCGGCGATCTGGCGGCGGATCAGGGCCTCGCCGACCGCGGCGCGGGGCTCGGGGCCGGGACCGATGATGGGTTCCAGATCGACCATGTTGTCGAGCCAGTCCGAATAGGGCTGGGCGGCGGCCAGGGCGTCGACGGCCTCGTGCTCGTCGTAGAGGCGGCCGTGCTTCAGATCG
This sequence comes from Brevundimonas bullata, assembly GCF_003350205.1. Classification (GTDB taxonomy): domain Bacteria; phylum Pseudomonadota; class Alphaproteobacteria; order Caulobacterales; family Caulobacteraceae; genus Brevundimonas; species Brevundimonas bullata. The sequence continues at coordinate 17,805 of NZ_QLLC01000028.1, forward strand.
ACGGCGATCAGCTTGCCGGGGCCGATGTGCAGGCGGCGCTTGACCCGGCCCTCGGGCAGGGGAACCAGACCGGCCTCCGAGCCCGCCAGCAGCAGGCCGTCCACGGTCTCGACGGCGCGCAGGGGCCGCAGACCGTTGCGGTCCTTGCCGGCGACAACCCAGCGGCCGTCGACGGCGCACAGGGCGGCGGGGCCGTCCCACGGCTCCATCACCGCGTTGCAGTAGGCGTAGAGGGCGCGGTGCTCGGGCTTCATCACCACGTCGTCCGAGGACCAGGCCTCGGGCACCAACAGGGCCTTGGCCAGGGGGGCGGGACGTCCGGCGCGGACCAGAACCTCGAAGACATTGTCCAGCGCCGCCGAGTCCGAGCCGCCCGGCTGTACCACCGGCTTGACCTCATGGTCGCGGTCGCCGAAGGCCGAGGCCGCCATGCGGATCTCGTGGCTGCGCATCCAGTTCAGGTTGCCCTGAAGCGTGTTGATTTCGCCGTTGTGAGCCAGCATGCGGAAGGGCTGGGCCAGCTTCCACTCGGGGAAGGTGTTGGTCGAGTAGCGCTGGTGGAAGACGGCGTAGCCGGCGACGACGGTGGGGTCGTTCAGGTCGTGATACAGCTGGCCCAGCAGCTCGGCGCGGACCATGCCCTTGTAGACGATGGAGCGGGCCGACAGGGAGCAGAGGTAGAAGCCGTTCAGACCCGACGCCTGCACCGCCTTTTCGATGCGGCGGCGACACAGGAAGAGCTCGCGCTCCAGCTCCTCGATCTCCATGCCCTCGGGCGCGGCCAGCATGATCTGCTCGATCTCGGGCCGGGTGGCGTCGGCGCGGACGCCGACGACGGACAGGTCCATCGGCGTCTGGCGCCAGCCGTAGATGTAGAAGCCCGAACGGATGGCCTCGGTCTCGACGATGGCGCGGGCGTGGTCCTGGGCGCCCAGGTCGGTGCGCGGCAGGAAGACCTGGCCGACCGCGATGGGGCCGGGGCGCAGGGTCTGGCCGACCGCGCGCACCTGGGCCGCGAAGAAGGCCTGGGGCAGTTCGATCATGATGCCGGCGCCGTCGCCGGACAGGCCGTCGGCGTCGACCGCGCCGCGGTGGGCCACGGCCTTCAGCGACTGGATAGCCATGTCGACGATCTCGCGCCGGGGCTTGCCGTCGATGGCGCAGACCAGGCCCACGCCGCAGGCGTCGCGTTCCGACGACGGGTCATAGGCGCCGCCTTCGATCAGGCGGGCGCGGTCTTCTTCATACTGGGCCAGCCAGTTCTGTTGCGATGCGTCGGTCATGCCGCGGCTTCCTCGGTACGCGCGCGCAGGTAACGGTCGATTTCAGCCGCGGCGTCCTGGCCGTCGCGCACGGCCCAGACGACAAGGGAGGCGCCGCGCACGGCGTCCCCGGCGGCGAAGACGCCGGGCAGGGTGGTGGCGAAACCGCCGCGCGCCACCTGCAGGGTGTTCCACTTGGTGAGGCCGAGGCCGGCGTCGAGTTGTTCGGCGAAGGCTTCAGGCTCGAAGCCCAGGGCCTCGATCACGAGATCGGCGGGCAGGTCGAAGTCGGAGCCGGCCACGGGGGCGATGTCGCGGCGGCCGCCGGCGGAGGCCTCGGTCAGGGCCATGCGCTGGGCGCGGACTGCGGTGACGGCCTCGCCCTTGGACATCAGGGCCTTGGGCGCCCCCAGCCATTCGAAACGGACGCCTTCCTCCTCGGCGTTCTGCACCTCGCGGGCCGAGCCGGGCATGTTTTCGCGGTCGCGGCGATAGAGGCAGACGACGCTATTGGCGCCCTGACGGATGGCGGTGCGGACGCAGTCCATGGCCGTGTCCCCGCCGCCGACGACCACCACGTCGCGACCGGCCGCATGGGGGGCGGACGCATCGGCGGCGTCGCCGCAATCGACGCGGTTCTGGGCGATCAGGAAGTCGAGCGCGGCGACGGTGTCGTTCGGGCCGCGACCGGGGACGGCCAGGGTGCGGGCCTGATAGACGCCCATGGCCAGCAGCACCGCGTCATGGCGCGACCGCAACTCGTCCATCGAGACATCGACGCCGACCGAGGTGTTGAGCACGAACTCGACCCCGCCCTCGATCAGGCGGGCGATCCGGCGCTGAACGACGCGCTTCTCCAGCTTGAAGCCGGGGATGCCATAGGTCAGCAGGCCGCCCGCGCGGTCGTGGCGATCATAGACAGTGACGGCGTAGCCTTCGCTGCGCAGGCGGTCGGCTGCGGCCATGCCAGCGGGCCCTGAGCCGACGATGGCGACGCTCTGGCCGCGCTCGGCCAGGGGGCGGATGGGCTCGACCCAGCCGTTGTCGAAGGCGGTGTCGGCGATCCAGGCCTCGACCGAGCCAATGGTGACGCCGTCCCAGCCGGACTGTTGCAGGGTGCAGGCGCCCTCGCACAGGCGGTCCTGCGGACAGATGCGGCCGCAGATTTCGGGCATGGTCGAGGTGGCGGCGGCGACGCGCCAGGCCTCGCGCAGGTCGCCGTCCGCCGACAGGGCCAGCCAGTCGGGGATGTTGTTCTGAAGCGGGCAGGCGTTCTGGCAGAAGGGCACGCCGCAGTCGGTGCAGCGCGACGCCTGGGCCGTCCCGCTGTCGGCGGTCGGTTTGAGCGTGATCTCCGTGAAGGCGCGTACGCGCATCTCAGCGGGCTGTTTCTCCAGCCGACGCTGTTCGATCAGAAAACCACCAGGGTTGGAACGGCCACCTTTTTGCATCTGCTCATTAAGCGAAATCCTGCGCCTATGTGCAAATATAATCCGAAGTGACGTTAAAAAATGATCGTTATAGGTGTGAGTTGCCGGTTCTCGCTGCGTGAAGGGTGTTTTTGTCCAGTCAAACGTGTGCGGTGCAGCATTTCTTTCGCGGGTGGCGAAGCGCTGTCTGAGTGACGCTCGCCGATCTTCAGGGGCGCGTCTGACCCTGACCGCGCACCACATACTTGTAGGTGGTCAGCTGTTCGGCGCCGACGGGGCCGCGGGCGTGCAGCTTGGAGGTCGAGATGCCGATCTCGCCGCCGAAGCCGAATTCGCCGCCGTCGGCGAACTGGGTCGAGGCGTTGATGAGGACGATGGCGCTGTCGACGCCGCCCACGAAACGTTCGGCGGCCTCGGCGTCGGTGGTGATGATGGCCTCGGTGTGGCCCGAGCCATAAGTCCGGATGTGCTCGACCGCGCCCGCCACCCCGTCCACGATCCGCACCGATAGGACGGGAGCCAGGTATTCGGTGGTCCAGTCGGCCTCAACCGCTTCGGCGGCTTCAGGGACCAGGGCGCGCGTCTCGGCGTCGCCGCGCAGTTCGCAGCCTGCGGCGATCAGGTCAGCGGCGACGGCGGGCAGCAGGCGCTCGGCGGCGGCGCGGTCCACCAGCAGGGTTTCGGTCGCGCCGCAGACCGAGACGCGGCGCATCTTGGCGTTGACGACGACGCGGCGGGCGACATCGAGGTCAGCGGCGGCGTCCAGATAGGTGTGGCACAGGCCCTCCAAGTGGCCGAGCACAGGGGCCTTGGCTTCGGCCTGTACGCGGGCGACCAGGCTCTTGCCGCCGCGCGGGATGATCAGGTCGATGGCGCCGTCGAGCCCAGACAGGATGGCCCCCACCGCTTCACGACCAGGGACGGGGACCAACTGGATCGCGTCGGCGGGCAGACCCGCCTCGGCGACGGCGCGGACGACCACGGCGGCGATGGCGCGCGAGGACTCCAGGCAGTCCGAACCGCAGCGCAGGATGGCGGCGTTGCCCGAGCGGATGCACAGGGCGGCGGCGTCGGCGGTGACGTTGGGCCGGCTCTCATAGATGACGCCCAGCACGCCGATGGGGGTGCGGACGCGGGCGATGTCCAGACCGTTGGCGGGGGTCCAGCGGGCCATCTCGGCGCCGACCGGATCGGGCTGGGCGGCGATGGTCTCGACGGCGACGGCCATGCCCTCGACGCGGGCGGGCGTCAGGGCCAGACGGTCGATCAGGGCTTCGGTCAGGCCCGAGGCGCGTGCGTTTTCAATGTCGCGGGTGTTGGCGGCCAGGATCTCGGCCTCGGCGGCGCGCAAGCCGGCGGCCAGCCGGGTCAGGGCCTGGGTGCGTGCGTCGGGCGTGGTGGTGCGAAGGGCGTCGGCGGCGGCGCGGGCGCGGCGGCCCATGTCGAGCATTAAGGCGTTCGTGTCGGTCATCGGGTCTCCAGCACCAGGTCGTCGCGGTGGATCACGACCGAGGGGCCGCGATAGCCGATCAGGGTCTCGATCTCATCCGAATGGCGGCCGCGGATCAGGGCGATCTCGTCAGCGGGATAGGACGCCAGGCCGACGCCGACCACGGCGCCGCTGGCGTCGAGCAGTCGCAGGCTGTCGCCTTTCTCAAACGTGCCGCTGACCGAGACAATGCCCGAGGGCAGCAGGCTCTTGCCCGACTTCAGGGCGCGCACGGCGCCGTCGTCCAGCGTCAGGGCGCCGCCCGGAGACATGCTGCCGGCGATCCACTGCTTCCAGGCCGCGAGCGGCGTGGCGGGGGCGGTGATCAGGGTGGCGCGGGCGCCTTCGGCTATGGCCTTGAGCGGATGCGCGGTCAGGCCCGAGGCGATGACAGTGGCGCAGCCGGCGGAGCGGGCGATCTGGGCGGCGGCCAGCTTGGTGGCCATGCCGCCGGTGCCGACCCCGGCGTCGGCGTTGGCGCCGGTCGCCATGCCAAGGATGTCGGGGCCGAGGCTCTCGACCAGAGGCAGGTGGCGAGCCTCGGGATCGCGGCGCGGGTCGGCGGTGTAGAGGCCGTCCACGTCGGATAGGAGGATCAGCAGGTCGGCGCGGGCCAGTTGCGCCGCGCGGGCGGCTAGACGGTCGTTGTCGCCGTAACGGATTTCCTCGGTGGCGACGGTGTCGTTCTCGTTGACCACGGGGACGACGCCGTGGGCCAGCAGGGCCTCGACCGTGGCGCGGGCGTTCAGCCAGCGGCGGCGGCGCTCGGTGTCGTCGCGGGTCAGAAGAATCTGGGCGGTGATCAGGCCGTGAGGGGCCAGGGCCTCTTCCCAGGCATGCATCAGCAGGGTCTGGCCGACGGCGGCGGCGGCCTGCTTGTCCTGCAGCCGGCCCGGCGAGGTGTTCAGCCGTCCGCGCCCCAGGGCCACGGCGCCGGAGGAGACGATGATGACCTCGCGCCCCTGCTGGCGCAGGGCGGCGATGTCCTGGGCCAGGGAGGCCAGCCAGTCGCGGGCCACGGCGCGGGTGGCGGGATCGATCAGCAGGGAGGAGCCGATCTTGACCACGACCCGTCGGGCATGGGTCAGCGCCGTCGCGGGCGAAGCCTCGGCGACGATCTCGGCGGCGGGGGAGGGCGCGGCGGGAAGGGTCACGGCTTCCTCCCTAGAGCATCATTCGGGCCGGGGTCACGTCTGTAGGCGCGAAAATCGTGCAACATGGCTCAAAAGAAAACGCCCGGCGGGGTCGAACCTGCCGGGCGTTTCTGTTTTCAGCGATGATCCGAGGATCAGGCTTCGGGGTTGGGGGCCTGATCCCAGCCGCCGGCCAGGGCCTTGAACAGGGCGATCTGGTAGGTGACGACCTGGGCTTCCGAAGCGGCGAGGGCCGCGTCGGCGCCGGCCAGGGTCCGTTCCGAATCCAGCACCGTCAGGAAGCTGTCGGCGCCGGCGTCGAAACGCAGACGCGACAGGCGGGCCGCGGTCGCCGCCTGATCCCGCGCGGTGCGCAGGGCCGTGCGACGGTCCAGTTCGTTGGCGTAGGCGCTGAGCGCCGTCTCGGTTTCCTGCAAGGCCGTCAGCACGGTCTGGTCGAAGGTCGCCAGAGCCGCGTCGGTCAGGGCGCCGGCCTGCTTGATGCGGGCGCGGGCCACGGCGATGTTGGGGAAGTTCCAGCTGATCAGCGGGCCGACGCTGAAGCGGAAGTTGGCGTCGTCGCCCAGACCCGAGGAGTCCAGCGAGGTCGAGCCCAGCGAGCCCCCCAGGCTGATGCTCGGATAGAGGCTGGCGGTCGCCACGTTCACGCGGGCGGCTGCGGCGGCCAGACGGGCCTCGGCCTGACGCACGTCGGGACGACGGGCCAGCAGGGCCGCACCGTCGCCGACCGGGATCGGCTGCGACAGTTGCGGCGGGGACTGGCAACCGCGCGCCGCCTCGCTGGCCTCGACCGGGGTGCGCCCGGTCAGGGTGGCGAGACGATAGAGGGCGCCGTCGCGCTGGGCCCGCAGCGGCGGCAGGCTGGCGCGGGTGGATTCCAGCGCCGCGCGGGCGCGGGCCACATCCAGTCCGTTGCCCGAACCGCCGTCCAGCAGGCGCTGGGTCAGGTCGACGGTCTTGCCTTGCAGGTCGATGGTGCGTTCGGCCACCGCGATCTGGGCGTTGGCCGAGCAGGTGTCGGCATAGGCCCGGGCGGTTTCGGCGGCGACGGTGATCCGCACCACCTCCAGCGCCTCGGCGGCGGCGGCGGCGTCGGCACGGGCGGCGCGGACGGTCGACTCGACGCGGCCGAACAGGTCGACCTCGTAGGAGACATCCAGACCGACGCTGTAGGTGTCGACGTCGTCCAGCTTGGCGCCGTTGGCCGCCGGGTTGGTGATGGTCGAGGCCTGGCTGCGGTTGAAGGCGGCGTTGACGTTCGTCGAGGGCAGGCGACCGGCGCGGGCCTCGGACAGCGAGGCCCGGACGGCGCGCAGATTGGCTGCGGCCGCCTCAAGCTCGTTGTTCTCGGTCAGCGCCTGCTGGATCAGACCGTCCAGCGTGGCGTCGTTATAGAGCCGCCACCAGTCGCCGCGAGCGGCCTCGGTCGAAACCGAGGCGGATTGCGAGCCTATGAAGGCGCCTTGGCCCAGCGCCGGGACCGTGGGGTCCGGCGCCTTGGGCCCGACCGCGCAGGCGGCGAGCAGAAGCGCGGCGCTGGAGGCGGTCAGGAGGGAAAGGGCTTTACGGTTCATCAGGCGTCTCCCAGGCGCGGGCTGGCCGTCATCGGGGCCGTCGGCGCGGGGTCGGTGGGGTCGTACGGATCATGAGGCGGCGTGCCGTAGGTGGTCGGCAGGTCGCGCGGCTTCTCGGGCGAGTTGGGCAGCTTGCCCGCGAGCCAGCGCATCATGACGTAGAAGACCGGGGTGAAGATCAGACCGAAGAAGGTCACGCCCAGCATGCCGGAGAAGACCGCCGTGCCCAGCGACTGGCGCATTTCAGCGCCGGGGCCGGTCGCCAGCATCAGCGGCATGACGCCGAAGATGAAGGCGAAGGAGGTCATCAGGATCGGACGCAGGCGCACCTTGGCGGCGTAGATCGCCGCTTCGAAGCGATCCATGCCCTCTTCCTCTTCGGCCTGCTTGGCGAACTCGACGATCAGGATGGCGTTCTTGGCCGCCAGGGCGATCAGGACGACGAGGCCGATCTGGACCAGGATGTTGTTGTCCAGACCCCGGATGTTCACCCCGATCATGGCCGCCAGCAGACACATGGGGACGATCAGCACCACCGCGAGCGGCAGGGTGAAGGCCTCATACTGGGCCGCCAGCACCAGGAAGACGAAGACCACGGCCATGACGAAGATCATGGAGGCGCCGCCCGAGGCCTGCTTCTCTTGCAGGGCCAGTTCTGTCCATTCGTAGCTGAAGCCTTGCGGCAGGGCTTGAGCGGCCAGGTTCTCCATCGTCTTCAGAGCCTCGCCGGACGAGACGCCCGGCGCGGCCTGACCCTGCAGCTCGGAAGCCGGGAACAGGTTGAAGCGGACGACGCGGGCCGGACCGGAGTCCTCGCGCAGGTTGGCGACGGCGCCGATCGGCACCATGGCGCCGGTGGCCGAGCGGGTCTTCAGGTTGGCGATGTCGGCGATGTCGTCCCGCGACGAGGGTTCAGCCTGAGCGGTGACGCGGAAGGTGCGGCCCAGCAGGTTGAAGTCGTTGATGTAGGACGAGCCGAGATAGACGCCGAGGGTGTCGAACACGGCCGAGGGCTGGACGCCCATCATCAGAGCCTTGTTGCGGTCGATGTCGGCGGCGATGCGCGGCGAGCCGGTGTTGTAGGTCGAGAAGACCTGTTGCACTTCATTAGGGATCTGGGCTGCGCCGCCCATCATGGCGAAGGTGGCGCCTTCCAGCGCGCGGTAGCCCGCGCCGGAACGGTCCTGGATCATCATCTTGAAGCCGTTGCCGTTGCCCAGGCCTTGGACGGCCGGGGGGGCGATGACGAAGATGTTGGCGTCCTCGATGCCTGCGGTGGCGCCGGTGATGGCGCCGGCCAGGGCCGTGGCGGCCTGTTCCTTGGTGCGGTTCTCGAAGGCGTCCAGGCGGATGAACAGCGTCGCGGCGTTGGAGCCGAACGAGAAGCTGGAGCCGTCCAGACCGGCGAAGGCCACGGTGCCGTCGACGCCTTCCGTCTTCTGGATGATGTCGTTGGCGCGTTCCATCACGGCTTGGGTGCGGTCCAGCGAGGCACCGGCGGGCAGTTGCACCACGCCGATCAGGAAGCCCTGATCCTGCTCGGGAATGAAGCCCGACGGGGTGTCCACCAGACGCCAGCCGGTGATGGCCAGAAGGCCCACGTAGATGATCGCGACGAGCATCAGCGACCGCACCAGACGGGCGGTCAGACGACCGTACTTGTCCGACAGCCAGTCGAAGCCCTGGTTGAACTTGGCGCCGGCCCAGCCGAGGTAATAGAGGACCGTGCCCCACAGGCCCGGCTTGCGCTCATGGTGGTCCTGATGCGGCTTGAGCAGCAGGGCGGCTAGGGCAGGCGACAGGGTCAGCGAGACGACCAGCGAGATCAGCGTCGCCGAGGCGATGGTGACGGCGAACTGGCGATAGAAGATGCCGGGGATGCCGGGCACGAAGGCGGTCGGCACGAACACCGCCGTCAGCACCAGGCCGATGGCGATCAGGGCGCCCGAGACCTCCTGCATGGACCGATAGGCGGCCTCCTTGGGCGTCAGGCCTTGTCTCAGGTATCGCTCGACGTTCTCGACCACGATGATGGCGTCATCGACGACGATGCCGACAGCCAGAACCAGGGCGAACAGCGACAGGGAGTTGATCGAATAGCCCAGAGCCAGTTGCACCGCGAAGGTGCCGACCAGGGCGACCGGGATGGCGATGATCGGGATGATGGCCGCGCGCCAGGTCTGCAGGAAGATCAGGACGACGAGGGCCACCAGGACGACGGCTTCGAACACGGTGTGCTGAACCGCCGTGACCGAGGCGGCGACGAATTCCGTCGGGTTGTAGGGGATGGAAGCGGCCATGCCGGCCGGCAGCTCGGCCTTGGCGGCCTCGACCTCGGCCAGGACGCGGTTGGCGGTGGCCAGGGCGTTGGCGCCCGGTTGCTGGACGACGGCGATGCCGACGCCGCGCTGGCCGTCGAAGAAGCCGCGGATGCCGTAGTCCTGGGCGCCCAGTTCCACGCGGGCGACGTCGCGGACGCGGGTCACGCGGCCTTGGGCGTCGGTCTTGATGACCACGTCGGCGAACTGATCGGGGTCGGACAGACGGCCCTGGACCTGAACCGGCAGTTGGAAGGCGGCGGCGTTTGTGGCGAAGGGCGGCTGGCCGATGGCGCCGGCGGCGGCCTGAACGTTCTGGGCGCGCAGGGCGCCGACGATGTCCGAGCCGGTCAGACCGCGCTCGGCCGCCTTGGCCGGGTCGATCCAGATCCGCATCGAATAGTTGCCGCCGCCGAAGATCTGAACCTGGCCTACGCCGTCGATGCGCAGCAGGCGATCCCGCAGCGTCGAGTTGGCGTAGTTGCCGACGTAGTCGTTATCCAGACTGCCGTCCGGCGAGGTCAGGCCGACGATCATCAGGAAGCCGCTTTCGGCCTTGTTGACCGTCACGCCGATCTGGCGGACCTGCTCGGGCAGCTTAGGCTCGGCCAGGGCGACGCGGTTCTGCACCAGAACCTGCGCGGAATCGAGGTCCGTGCCGGGCTGGAAAGTGACGGTGATCGACACCGCCCCGTCCGAGGTGGACGAGGAGGTCAAGTACAGCATCTTTTCGACGCCGTTGACCTCTTGCTCGATGGGAGCCGCCACGGTCTCGGCCAGGGTCTCGGCCGAGGCGCCCGGGTAGGCCGCGTTGATGGTGATCGTCGGGGGCGCGATCTCCGGGTACTGCGACAGGGGCAGCATCGGATAGGCGAACAGGCCGATCAGGGTGATGAACACCGAGATCACGCCCGCGAAGATCGGGCGGTCGATGAAGAAGCGGGAGATATTCATCTATCTTAGCCCGCGTTGGCGAAGGAGGCGCTGGAGGCCGGCGCCGCCTGGGTGACGGGGGCCGAACCGGCTTGCGGGGCGACGGGCGCGATGGTCCCGTTCTTCGGCTGGACCTTCATGCCCGGCATCTGGATGCGCTGACCGCCGGCGATGATGACGCGGTCGGTCGGCTTCAGACCCGAACGGACGACGCGCAGGCCATCGACCAGAGGGCCGGTTTGGACGGCGCGCGTGGCGGTCGAGCCGTCGGCGTTGACGACCATGACGACGCGACGGGCGGCGTCGGTGGCGATGGCGGAATCCGGCACCAGAAGGGCCTGATAGGAACCACCGCCGGCCAGTTGCGCCTGGCCGAACATGCCGGGCTTCAGGAAGCCGTCGGCGTTCGGGACGACGGCGCGCAGGCGGATGGTGCCCGAAGCCGTGTCGATGGCGTTGTCGGTGAAGTCCAGCGTGCCGACGCGGTCGTAGCTGGTCTCATCCTGCAGGCGGATGCGGATCGGCGCCGGGCCGCCGGTGCGGGCTTCGCGCTGATACTTGAGCGCCAGGGCTTCGGAGCCGTCAAAGACGAAGTAGATCGGCGAGGACGAAACGATGGTGGTCAGGACGTCGCCGGCCGAGGAGCCGCCGCCGACCAGGTTGCCCGGATCGACCCGGCGGTCGGAGACGCGGCCCGCGATCGGGGCGGTGACGCGGGTGAACTCGACGTCCAGCTGACGGGCGCGGATGGCGGCGTTGGCGGCGGAGACGGCGGCCTGGGCCTGGGCCACGGCGCCGCGCTTGGAATCGACCTCGGCCTGGGACACGGCCTGCGAGGCCAGCAGGCCCTCGGCGCGGGCGAACTCGCTGCGGGCCAGGGTCAGCTGGGCCTGGGCCTGCGACAGCTGAGCCTGGGCGGACGCGAGCGCGGCCTGGGCGGGACGGGCGTCCAGCGTGAAGAGCAGCTGGCCCTGACGCACGAAGTCGCCGTCCTTGAAGTGGACCGCCTGGATATAGCCGCCGACGCGGGCGCGCACATCGACCGAACGGGTGGCTTCAAAGCGGCCGGTGACTTCGTCCCAGTCGACGACCTGGCGCGCCAGCGGCGTGGCGACCGTGACGGGGGGCGCCTGTGGCGCAGGGGCCTCACCTCCCTTGGAACAGCCATAGAGGGCGGCCGTCATCAGAACGGACGCGACCGCGATCTTCACCGTGCGCATCGGCGCATTCTCCTGTTGGGAGGGTTTTCGTACATTAACAGACCGGCGCTCTTCGGGGGAGGAAGCGCCAGTCAACGTTCGGTGACTTAATGATGATCGTGGTTCAGCTTGTCAACGCCTGATGACAAAGCCATATAGACGATAAGGTTTATAGGAGTACGGCCCGTTGGTCCTTTGCGACGCCCCCCGACCGCGTAACGCCAACGCCACGCGCCAAGCCATTCTGGAGGCGGCGCGGGAGCGGTTCTGCTCGGACAGTTACGACGACGTCGGCATGCGCGATGTCGCGCGCGACGTCGGCGTGGATGCGGCCCTGATCAGCCGCTACTTCGGTTCCAAGGAAGACTTGTTCGTCGCCGTGCTGGACAGCTGCAAGAACGGGCGCGACCTGATGGACGGCCCGCGTGAGGATTTCGGCGAGCGGCTGGCGCGCGAGATCGTCTATGGCGAGGTCATGCCATGCCAGGACGACGGGGCGGGCGCCAAGATGCGGGGGTTGCTGATCCTGCTGCGGTCGGTCGGGTCGGCCAAGGCGATGGACGTCATGCAGCGCACCTCCAACAATCGCTTCTTTGATCCGCTTGCCGCGTGGATCGGCGGGCCGGACGCGCCGGTGCGGGCGCGTCTGGCGGCGGGTCTGATCATGGGCATGGCCATCGGACGCGAGCTGTCGGACGGCTATTCGTCGCTGGGCGAGACGCAGAAGGCCGAGTTGGCGCGGCGGATGGCCGTGGCCTTGCAGGGCCTGATCGACAACTGAATACGAAAAGGGCGGACCGCGAGGTCCGCCCTTTCTCTTTGATATATGGGCTGAGGCTCAGGCCCAGTGCATCGGCACATGGCGGGCGGCGGCCCAGTGGATGGCGCGGATGGCGTCGACGATGGCGCGGGTGGCCTCGACCGTGCCCAGAGCCCCGCCCAGATCAGCCGTCACAGCGCCGGAGGCCTGAACGGCGGCGACGGCGGCCTCGATCGAATCCGCCTCGTCTTCCAACTCGAAGCTGTGACGCAGCATCATGGCCGCCGACAGGACCATGCCGATGGGGTTGGCCAGATCCTGACCCGCGATGTCGGGGGCCGAGCCGTGGATGGGCTCGAACAGGCCGGGACCGCTGCTGCCCAGCGAGGCCGAGGGCAGCAGGCCGATGGAGCCGCCCAGCACCGAGATCTCGTCCGACAGGATGTCGCCGAACATGTTCTCGCTCAGGATGACGTCATACTCGCGCGGCTTGCGGATCAGGTGCATGGCCATGGAGTCGACCAGGGCATGCTCCAAGGTGATCTGCGGATATTCCTCGGCGTGGATGCGGGTCACGACCTCGCGCCACAGGCGGCTGGTCTCCATGACATTGGCCTTGTCGACCGAGGTGACCTTGCCGCGACGCTGGCCGGCGGCCTGGAAGGCGGCGCGGGCGACGCGTTCGATCTCCTCGACCGTATAGACGCACAGGTCCGAGGCGCTGGTTTCGGTGCGGGTCTTCTCGCCGAAATAGACGCCGCTGGTCAGTTCGCGGAAGACGATCAGATCGACGCCCTCGACGATCTCCTTCTTCAGCGGAGACAGGTGAGCCAGGACCGGCGAGACCTGCAGGGGGCGCAGGTTGGCGTACAGGCCCATGGCCTTGCGGATGGCCAGCAGACCCTGTTCGGGCCGAACCGGCGCGCCGTCCCACTTGGGTCCGCCGACCGCGCCCAGCAGGACAGCGTCGGAGGCTAGGCAGGCGGTTTTCGTTTCCTCAGGCAGGGCTTCGCCGGTCGCGTCGATGGCGCCGCCGCCGATCAGGTGCTCGGCGAACTCGAAGCGGTGGCCGTAGATGTCGCCGATGCAGGTCAGGACGCGCTCGGCCGCCAGGGCGACCTCAGGCCCGACGCCGTCGCCAGGCAGGACCACGATGTTGAAGGTGCGGGTGTGGGGCATCAGATGGTCTCCGGTTCACGGAAGCGTTCGTAGGTCTGGATGTAGGGCAGTCTGGCTTGCAGCCAGCCGAGGGTGTCGACGCCGTCGAGCAGGCACTGGCGGGCGAAGGCCTCGACCTTGAAGGGGACGGGGGCGGCGTTGCCGCGACGGATTTCGCCGGCCTCCAGATCAATGGTCACGGGCTGTTCGGGATGGGCGGCCAGGTCGTCCCAGGTCGCCTGGTCGACGACGATGGGCAGGAAGCCATTCTTCAGCGCATTGGAGGTGAAGATGTCGGCGATCTCGGTCGAGATCACCGCCCGGAAGCCATAGTCCAGCAGGGCCCAGGGGGCGTGTTCGCGCGACGAGCCGCAGGCGAAGTTGGGGCCGGCCAGCAGGATGCGCTGCTCGGTCGGATCGATGCGGTTCAACACCGCCTCGGGCTTGGGCGAACCGTCGGCTTCGTAGCGCCAGTCATGGAAGGCGTGGGCGCCCAGACCTTCGCGCGACGTGGTGGTCAGGAAGCGGGCCGGGATGATCTGGTCCGTGTCGATATTGGCCTGGCTCAGGGTCAGGGTCTTCGACGTCAGAACCTTGAAGGCCTCAGGCATGGATGGCCTCCAGATAGGCGCGCGGGTCGGTCAGGACGCCGGCCACGGCGCTGGCGGCGGCGGTGGCCGGGCTGGCCAGGATGGTGCGGGCGCCCTTGCCCTGACGGCCCTCGAAATTGCGGTTGGAGGTCGAGACCGCCAACTGGCCGGGGGCGACGAAATCCCCGTTCATGGCGATGCACATGGAACAGCCGGGGATGCGCCATTCGGCCCCTGCCTCGGTGAAGACCCTGTCCAGCCCCTCGGCCTCTGCGTCGCGACGCACGGCCTCGGAGCCGGGGACGACCAGCATGCGCACGCCCGGCTGGACCTTGCGGCCGCGCAGGATCTCGGCGGCGGCGCGCAGGTCGGGCAGGCGGCCGTTGGTGCAGCTGCCGATGAAGACGACGTCGACCTTGTGGCCGGTCGTCGCCTCGCCGGCGGTGAAGCCCATATAGTCCAGGGCCTTCTGGTCAGACGCCGAGCGCGGGTGGGGCGCCGGGGCGCCGACGGGGGCGCCCGCGTCGGGGGTGGTGCCCCAGGTGGCCATGGGACGGATGGCGGCGCCGTCCAGCACCACCTCCTTGTCGAAGGTCGCGCCGGGATCGGAGGCCAGGGTCAGCCAGTCGGCGGCAGCGGTGTCGAAGTCGGCGGGAACGTGACGACGGCCGCGCAGCCAGTCGATGGTGGTCTGGTCGGGGGCGATCATGCCGGCCCGCGCGCCCGCCTCGATGGACATGTTGCACAGGGTCATGCGCCCTTCCATGTCCAGCGCGCGCACGGCCTCGCCCGCATATTCGATGACGTAGCCGGTGCCGCCGCCGAAGCCGATGGCGGCGATGACCGCCAGAGCCACGTCCTTGCCCGAGACGCCGGGGCGCAGGCGCCCATCGACGGTCACGCGCATGGATCTGGCGCGGCGCTGCAACAGGCACTGGGTGGCCAGGACGTGACCGACCTCGGAGGTGCCGATGCCAAACGCCAGAGCGCCGAAGGCCCCATGGGTGGCGGTATGGCTGTCGCCGCAGACCACGGTCATGCCCGGCTGGGTCAGGCCCAGCTCAGGCCCCATGACGTGAACCACGCCGCGCTGATCCGAGTCCCAGCCCGCCAGTTCGACGCCGTGGCGGGCGCAGTTGGCCTCCAGCGTCTCGACCTGATTTTTGGCGGCGGCGGTGAAGTAGGGGCGCTGGCCGTCCGCCCCGGCGGGCAGGGTCGGGGTGGAATGGTCCAGGGTGGCGAAGGTCCGGTCGGGGCGGCGGACCTTCAGGCCGCGCGTCTCGATTTCGGAGAAGGCCTGGGGCGAGGTGACTTCGTGGACCAGGTGCAGGTCCACATACATCACCCCCGGCGTCTCGGCCGTTTCCGGCACGACGACGTGCCGGTCCCAGACCTTTTCATACAGGGTGCGGGCGCTCATCGGCGATCCTCCCCTGCGCAGCGGGGGAGGGGGACCATGCGCAGCATGGTGGAGGGGGCGAAGGCCGAGCGCGACAGATGGGGTTCGCCCTCTCCACCGCCTGCGGCGGTCCCCCTCCCCCGTCGCGAGACGACAGGGGAGGATTGATCATGCCGGCTCATGCACGCGCTCCTTGGCCGGGGCGGCGGGCGAGGCTTCGCCGATGGGCTCCAGCCAGCCGAAGCGGTCGGGCGTGGTGCCGTCGAACAGGCCGCGGAAGGCCTTGTTGACCGCCTTGGTGATCGGGCCGGGACCGTTGGCGCGGGTGGGGATGCCGTCGATGGAGCGGACGGGGGTGATCTCGGCGGCGGTGCCGGTCATGAAGACCTCGTCGGCGACATAGAGAGCCTCGCGCGGCAGGACCTGTTCGCGGGCTTCGTAGCCCAGGCCGCGCGCCAGTTTCATGACGCTGTCGCGGGTGATGCCTTGCAGGATGGAGGCGGCGGCGGGCGGGGTCATCAGCACCCCGTCCTTGACGATGAACAGGTTCTCGCCGGCCCCTTCGGACAGCAGGCCGTCGGCGCCCAGGGCGATGCCTTCGCCGAAGCCGCGGACGCGGGCCTCGCGGCCGATCAGATAGCCGGACAGGTAGTTGCCGCCCGCCTTGGCGCCCGCCGGGATGGTGTTCGGCGCGACGCGGTTCCAGCTGGAGATGCAGGCGTCGACGCCCTTCTCCAGAGCTTCCTCGCCCAGGTAGGCGCCCCAGGGGAAGGCCGAGATCATGACGTCGGTGCGGATGTTCTCAGGCGACGGAGACACGCCCATGCCGCACTCGCCCAGGAAGGCCAGGGGGCGCAGATAGGCCGAACGCAGGCCCTCGGAACGGACCACGTCCTTGCAGGCCTGGACCAGTTCGTCCTCGGTGAAGGGCAGGGGGAAGTGATAGATGCGCGCGCTGTCGAACAGGCGGCGCACGTGGTCGGTCAGGCGGAAGCCGCACGGGCCGTTCGGGGTGTCATAGACGCGGATGCCTTCGAACACCGAGGTGCCGTAGTGCAGGGCGTGGCTCATGACGTGGATTTTCGCGTCGGCCCACGGCGTCAGGTCGCCGTTGATCCAGATATTCTTAGCCAGCGGTTGCATAGGTCTTGTCCATTTGTGCGGAGGCGCCGGCAGCCACGGCTGCGATGATGGCGGTCAGCTCCGCGTCATTGATTTCGCCGATCTGGTCGGCGCGTTGTTTGAAGCCGGCGAAGACGTCGGCCAGGCGCTGGCCTTCCAGCACATGGCCCAGGGCCTCGGCCCGCTTGCCGACCGCGTGGCGGCCGGAATGCTTGCCCAGCACGAAGTAGCTGCCCTCGAAACCGACGTCCTCGGGACGCATGATCTCGTAGGTGCGGGCGTCGGCCATCATGCCGTGCTGGTGGATCCCGGCCTCGTGGGCGAAGGCGTTGAGGCCGACGATGGCCTTGTTGCGGGCGATGACCGTCTCGGTCACTTCGCGCAGGGTCTGCGACGCGCGCACCAGGTGGCGGCTCTCGGAGGCGACCGTCACGCCATAGCGGTCTGCGCGGGTGCGCAGGGCCATGATGATCTCTTCGATCGAGGCGTTGCCGGCCCGTTCGCCGATGCCGTTGATGGCGCCCTCGATCTGACGCGCCCCGCCCTCTACGGCGGCCAGGGAGTTGGCGACGGCCAGGCCCAGGTCGTTGTGGGCGTGGGAGGAGAAGATCACGTCCGCGTGGCGCGGTCGGATGATCCCGTCCAGATAGGCGAAGCGCTGGCGCACTTCTTCCGGCGTGGCGTAGCCGACGGTGTCGGGCACGTTCAGCGTCTGGGCGCCCGCGTCGGCGGCGGCCATCAGGGCCTCGGCCAGGAACTCCGGCTCGGTGCGGAAGGCGTCCTCGGCTGAGAACTCGACGTCGTCGAACATGGTGGCGGCGTATTCCACCGTGCGCGAGATGGTCGCCAGCACCTCGTTGGTGCTCATCCGCAGCTTGGCCGAGCGATGGATCGGACTGGTGGCCAGGAAGATGTGGCTGCGGCGATGCGATTTGGGCGCCGGGGCCAGAGCCCGGAACGAGGCGTCGATGTCCTTCTCGTTGGCGCGCGACAGCGAGGCGAAGACCGGGCCCTCGATCTCGCCGCAGACGCGGCGGATGCAATCCTCGTCGCCCGGCGAGGCGGCGGCGAAGCCAGCCTCGATCACGTCCACGCCCAGGTCGCGCAGGACATGGGCCATCTTCAGCTTGGCCTCGGCCGACATGGAGAAGCCAGGCGCCTGTTCGCCGTCGCGCAGGGTGGTGTCGAAGATGATGACGCGGTTGGGGTCCGAGGCCGCGATTTCGGCGGTTCTGGATACTCGTTCTACTCGGGACATTACGCGGCCTCGGACTGGTAGGCAGGGGCGCCGATGCGGGCGACGCCGAACAGGCGGTCGATCTGGCAGCCCAGGTTGTCGATGGAGCGCGCGGCGTCGCGGCCGCGCACGGTCAGGGCGATGCGGCGCGACGCGCCTTCGTCGGCCATGCTCATGCCGTCGATGTGGAAGCCGCGGCGCTCCACCAGGCCGATGAGACGCTGAAGCGAGCCGTCGGCCCGGTCGATTTGGATGTGAATGGTGTCGCTCATGGTCATGCGCCTTCCATCATTTCAGCGTTGCTCTTGCCCGGCGGAACCAGAGGCCAGACGTTCTCTTTGGGGTTGATGATGACGTGGGCCAGGCAGGGGCCGTCGGCCGCCAGCAGGCGGGCGATGCCGGCCTCGACCTGATCGCGGCGGTCGATGCGGAAGGCCTCGATGCCGAAGGCCTCGGCCACCTTCACGAAGTCCGGGTTGTCGGACAGATCGACCTCGGAATAGTTCTCCTCGAAGAACAGCTCCTGCCACTGGCGCACCAGGCCCAGGGAGGAGTTGTCCAGCAGGACGATCTTCAGCGCGACGCCGTAGCGTTTCAGCGTCGCCAGCTCCTGGATGTTCATCATGAAGCCGCCGTCGCCGGCGATGGTGACGACGGTGGCCGACGGGTCGGCCAGCTTGGCGCCCAGGCCGGCTGGCAGGCCGAAGCCCATGGCCCCCAGACCGCCCGAGGTGATGTGGGCTTCGGGCTTGGAAAAGCGACAGTGCTGGGCCGCCCACATCTGATGCTGGCCGACGTCGCAGGCGGCGACGAAACGGTCGCCGGCGGCCTCGGACAACTGCTTCAGCAGGGCGGGCGCATAGACGCCTTCGCCCGGCGCATCATAGCGGGCGGCGTGGTGAGCAGCGGCCGAGGCGCAGCGGATGACCCAGGGGTCGATGGCCAGGGGCGCGGTCGCCATGCGCACGGTCAGGGCCTCAACCCCGGGCTTCAGTTCCCCGGCGACGGCGACATGGGTCTCGCGCAGCTTGCCGATCTCGGAGGCGTCGATGTCGAAGTGGACGACGCGGGCGTGGGGCGCGAACTCGGCCAGCTTGCCCGTGGCGCGGTCGTCGAAGCGGGCGCCCAGGACGATCAGCAGGTCCGACGACTGGACCGCCTCGTTGGCGGCGCGCGTGCCGTGCATCCCCAGCATGCCCAGATAGCCGGGGGCGTCGGTGGCGATGGTGCCCAGGGCGTTCAGGGTCGAGACGGCGGGGATGCCGGTGGCCTCGGCGAAGGCGCGGACAGCCTCGGTGGCGCGGCCGATCTTCACCCCGCCGCCGATGTAGATCAGCGGGCGCTCGGCGGCGCGGATGAAGCGTTCGGCCTCGGCGACGGCGTCGTGGTCGACCTCGGCGGTCTCATTGGGAATGTTGAAGCCGAACGGGGCGGTCGCTGTGGCGAACTGGACGTCCTTGGGCAGGTCGACCAGGACCGGGCCGGGACGACCCGAGGCGGCGATATGGAAGGCCTGTTCGACGGCGGCCGGGATCTCCGAGGCGTCGCGCACCAATATAGAGTGTTTCACGATCGGCAGGGTGACGCCCAGGATGTCGATCTCCTGAAAGGCGTCGGTGCCCATGACGCCCTGGGGGACGTTGCCGGTGATGCAGACCATGGGCACCGAATCCATCATGGCATTGGCGATGCCGGTGATCAGATTGGTGGCGCCGGGGCCGGAGGTGGCCATGCAGACGCCGACCTTGCCCGAGGCGCGGGCGTAGGCGTCGGCGGCGAAGGCCGCGCCCTGTTCGTGACGGACCAGGATATGCTTCAGGCCCGTGCCGGTCAGGGCGTCGTAGATCGGCATGATGGCGCCGCCGGGGTAGCCGAAGACCACCTCCACGCCCATCCGCTCCAGGCTGGAGACGAGCAGGCGCGCGCCGGTGGCCGTGTCGTTCACGGTCGCCGGGGCGGAGGCGGTTTTCAGGGCGGGCGCGGCGGCGCTCATCGGGTCGGTCTCACTTTATATATGCGTGCAGGTCAGGCGGCTTCAGACTTGGCGGTCTGCAGCCAGGCCATGCGCTCGCGCAGGCGCGCGCCGGTCTGTTCGATCTGGGATTCGCTGTCGGCCTTCAGCCAGGCGGCGTACTGCGGTTTGCCGGCTTCGTTCTCGGCGATCCAGTTCCTGGCGAAGGTTCCGTCCTGGATCTCGGTCAGGACCGTCTTCATGCGGGCGCGGGTCTCGTCGTTGATAACGCGCGGCCCCGAGGCGACGGCGCCCCACTTGGCCGTTTCCGAGATGAAGTGGTGCATCTTGGAGATGCCGCCCTCGTAGAACAGGTCCACGATCAGCTTCAGCTCATGCAGGCATTCGAAGTAGGCGATCTCGGGCTGGTAGCCGGCCTCGACCAGGGTGTTGAAGCCCGACATGACCAGTTCCTTGGCGCCGCCGCACAGGACGGCCTGTTCGCCGAACAGGTCGGTCTCGGTCTCTTCGCGGAAGGAGGTTTCCAGCAGGCCGCCGGTCGCGCCGCCGATGCCCTTGGCGTAGCCCATGGCGCGGTCGCGCGCCTTGCCCGTCGCGTCCTTCTCGATGGCGAACAGCGAGGGGACGCCCCGGCCGCGCGCGAACTCGCGGCGGACCAGATCGCCTGGACCCTTGGGGGCGACCAAGATGACATCCATGTCGTCGCGCGGCGTGATGCGGTCGTAGATGATCGAGAAGCCGTGGGCGAACAGCAGGGCGGCGCCCGGCTTGGCGTTGGGCTCGATGATGTCGCGATAGACCTCGTTCTGGATCATGTCCGGGGTCAGAATGGCGATGATGTCGGCGCCGCGAACAGCCTCGGCCGGTTCGGCGGTGGGGACGCCGTCGGCGGTCGCGTGCTTCCAGCCGGTGCCGCCCTGGCGAACGCCGACGACGACGTCATGGCCCGAGTCCTTCAGGTTCTGGGCGTGGGCGCGACCTTGCGAGCCATAGCCGATGACGGCGATGCGCTGGCCCGCGATGGCGCCGGGCTTGATGTCGTCGTTGGTGTAGATGGTGATGGCCATGGTTCAGGCGTCCTCAGAGATGGGGGCGTTGGAATAGGTCGCAGGCGTTTGGGCCGGCGGCGGATTGGGGATGGTCACGGCCCCTTGCGAGGCGGAGGCGACGGCGGCGCGGTATTTCGCGAAAACGCCTTGCGCCGGACGGACCCGGTTGGGGGCGAAGTCCGCCCGGCGCGCCTCCAGATCGACGAGCACGTCGATCCTTCGGTTGGTGACGTCGATGACGATCGGATCGCCATCGCGAATGAGGGCTATCGGGCCGCCCGCCGCCGCTTCGGGCGAGACGTGGCCGGCGACGAAGCCGTAGCTGGCGCCCGAGAAGCGACCGTCGGTCAGCAGGGCGACGTTCTCGATCTTGCGGCCTTTCAGGGCGGCGGTGACTTGCAGCATCTCGCGCATGCCGGGACCGCCCTTGGGGCCTTCGTAGCGGATGATGATGACGTCGCCTTCGCCGACCGAGCCGTCCTGAACCGCATGGAAGGCGTCTTCCTCGCAGTCGAAGACGGCGGCGGGGCCTTCAAAGCGGTCGACCTTGTGGCCGGTTAGCTTGATGACCGCACCTTCGGGGGCCACGTCGCCATAGATGACGGCGTAGGAGCCGCGCGCCATGACGGGGGCGTCCATGCTGGTGACGACCTGCTGGCCCGGCGTCTCTTCGGCCTCGGCGGCCTCGGCGAACAGGCTGCGGCCTGTGACGGTCGGCGTATTGATGATCTTGCCGGCCTCGGCCAGCCGCTGGGCGACCAGGCGGGTGCCGCCCGCCGCGAACAGGTGCGAGGCCAGGAAGCGGCCGCCGGGCTTCAGGTCGCAGATGACCGGGGCCTCGAGGCAGGCCTGGTGGCAGTCCTCGATGCCGAAGTCGACGCCGGCCTCGGCGGCGATGGCGGTCAGGTGCATGACGGCATTGGTCGATCCGCCAGAGGCCGAGACCGCGACGGCGGCGTTCTTCAGGCTGGCGCGGGTGATGTATTTGCGGGCGGTGTCGCCAGCAAAGACGCGCTCGACGATCAGGCGGCCGCAGCGCTCGCCTTCCGCGCCCTTGCCGGGATCGACGGCGGGGACGTCGTTGGCCCCCATGGGGCTGATGCCCATCATCGACAGGGCCATGGCCATGGTGTTGGCGGTAAACTGACCGCCGCAGGCTCCGGCGCCGGGGCAGACCGCGCTCTCGACCGCCTTGAGGCCCTCGTCGGACAGGGCGCCGGCGCCGTGGGCGCCGATGGCCTCGAACACCTCCTGAACCGAGACTTCCTTCTCGCCGATCCGGCCGGGCAGGATGGTGCCGCCGTAATAGACCAGGCCCGGGATATCCATCCGCGCCAGGGCCATGGCCGCCGCCGGGATGGTCTTGTCGCAGCCGACGATGCAGACGACGCCGTCCAGCTGATGCCCCTCGACCGCCAGCTCGATGGAGTCGGCGACCACCTCTCGGCTGATCAGCGATGCCTTCATCCCCTGGGTGCCCATGGAGATGCCGTCGGTGACGACGATGGTGTTGAAGTCGACGGGATAGCCGCCAGCGGCGATGATGCCCGCGCGCACGTCCTTGGCCAGGCGGTCCAGGTGCATGTTGCAGGGCGTGACCGTCGACCAGGTGTTGACGATGGCGATCATCGGCTTGTCGAAGTCGGCGTCCTGCATCCCTGCGGCGCGCAGATAGGAGCGCGCCGCAGCCCGGGTCGGCCCCTGGGTGACGGCGGAACTGCGCGCATTGGGTTGTTTTTTGCTGTTGGGCGAGTTGGTCATCGGATTTTTGGAAGGTTCTGCCTATCGGGTCTGTACTGGGCACATGAAAAACCCCGCTGCCGGGTGGGAGCGGGGTGAAGCGGGCGATTTTGACTGGGTTAGGTCAGGTCGCAGGCATCCACACCGCTCGGCTAAGCGGAATAAGAATTACCGAAAGAAGGAGTACGCCCAGCGACAGCACGCGCAGATCGGCCGCCGCTTTCGCGGGGCTCAGGATCGCAGCAATGGCGGCGCGGTGGGACACGGAAGAACCTTTCAACTGGACGCTCTTATGCCGGCGCTTATGCTGCGATGCAACCCGCTCCAGCTCAAATGTGGAATAAAAGTGCATTAGAGCGCCCATCGCGACAACTGGGGCGTGCCTGTTGCGTCATTAGACGCGGACGGCGCAAGATTTCACCGCCCTGAGCGTTGAGGCGCGATGGCGGCTGGCGTGGGGCGGCAGGGGTGATCTGTCGTCCCTCTATATAAGGGGGATGGCGGCGTGCGGTTCTGTGCAGCGCTCTTGGACTCCTGTTCGTCGAGATAGTTCGTGAATCTGTCATTCTTGTCTTGTGGACTCGGGGATGGGTCCGTATATCCGCCGCTCGCTTGGAAACGGGCGGGCCGCGGGGTTCGGAAACGGGCCGGGCGGGATCTGTGAGGTGGGGCTTCGGTTTCCAGCTTTGCAGAAAAGGTTGAAAAGCCTTGTTGACTTGGAGTTTGGCTTTCCTTAGATAGCCGCCTCCGCCGGGCCTTCGGGTT
>NZ_QLLC01000029.1 GCF_003350205.1 Brevundimonas bullata
GCCTTGAATCAGTCATCTGGTGATTTGGGAATCCACTTTGTCCACACTACCTAGGTTGTGGATCAGCCCTGAGCCGCCGCTTCGCGAATCCGGCCGACCATGCTGTTCAGGCCGTTGGCGCGCTGGCGGGTGAGGGCGGCGGGCAGGCCGAGCCGATCCAGCGCCGCGCGGGCGTCGAAGGCCAGGATCTCGTCGGGCAGGCGGCCGGAGTAGAGCTTCAGCAGCAGGGCGATATTGCCCTTGGACAGGGCGCTGTCGCTGTCGGCGTCGAAGAACAGGCGACCGTCGGCGCGGCGGGTCGACAGCCAGACCTGGGCGGCGCAGCCCGGCACCTTGTTGGCCTCGACGCGGGCGTGCTCCGGCAGAGGCGGCAGGCCCTTGCCGAGGTCGATGACGTATTCGATCCGCCCCTCCCAATCGCCCAGCAGGTCGAACTCCTCGACCAGTTCGGCCAGGGTTTCGTCGAGGGTCAGGGCGGGGACGGCGTCGGTCGAGATCATGCGTGCGACATAGGCCCCGACGACGCGGACGACAACCGTCGCGCTCACGCTTCAGACTGGATGCTGCGCCGTTTTGGGACAGTCGCCCGCGAGGCGAGCGGCCTTTGGTCGGCCTTGGTCGAGGTCTAGACTGCACGGTTGGACCCACCGCCCCAAAGGCCCGGATTGAAGCCGTCGCCCGCCCTGTTCGAGCCGATCCGTTCGCCCGACGCGCCTGACGCCCGGGACGGCGCCGCCGTGGCCGCCTGGCACGCGGGATGGGCGGCGGCGGTCGGCCTGATGGCTTTGGGAGGCGACTGGCTGGGACGCGCGGGCGCAGGCGGCGCGCTGGACCTGGGGGCGTCGGCGGCCCTGGCCATGGCGACGCCGGGCTTGCTGGGGTTGTTGCTGCTGGCCCGCGACGGGCGCTCGGTGCGAGCCGCCCTGCTCGCGGCCTGGTGTCTGGCCGCCGTCTCGGCCTCGGCTTTGTCGGGAGGACTGACAGGGCCGCTGGGCGCCTTCGTCTTCATGCCCCTGATCGCCGCCGTGGCGCTGGGGCTCTCGCCATGGGTCCTGTTCGGCGCGCTGGGATCGGCGCTGGCCGCGCTGGCGGGGCTGATGGCGGCGGGCGTCAGCGAGGTCGCGCCCGGCATGGCGCCCAACCCGGCGCCCGGCCTGGCGACCGTCGCGGCCTTGTTGACCGTGGGGGCGGCGGCCCTGGCCTTTCGGATCAGCGGCGGCGCCCAGGGGCGTCGTCGGTCCGCCGTCGAAGGCGCGGTGGCCCAGGTCGAGACGGTCCTGGCCGGCCAACCCGGTCTGACCCTGGTGCTGGACGCCTCGGGCGCCGCCCTGGCCGCCTATGGCGCCGCCCCGGCGGCCCTGCCGGTCGACCCCCTGTTCGACGAGGGCCTGGTCGCCGCTGTCCATACGCCTGACCGCCCCGCCGTTCTCGCCGCCCTGGCCAAGGCCGCCGCCGGGACAGAGGCTCAGGTGAGCTTTGCGCCGCGTCTGGCGCTGGATCGTCGCATCCTCCTGGTCCTGCGGCGGCTGGAGGCGAGGCAGAACGAGCCCCTGCGGTTGATCGCCGTGGCGCTGGACGCCACCTTGCAACACGCGCGCGAGGCCGGCCTCGACGCCGCCCGCGCCGAGGCCGAGGCCCAGAACGCCGGAAAGTCGCGCTTCCTGGCCCACATGAGCCACGAACTGCGCACCCCGCTGAATGCCGTGATCGGCTTCTCGGACATCATGCGCCAGCAGCTGTTCGGCCCGATCCCGCCGCGCTACGCCGAGTATGCCGAGGCCATTCACAAGGCCGGCGGCCATTTGCTGGAGCTGATCAACGACGTGCTGGACGTCAGCCGCATCGAGGCGGATCGCTACCAGCTCAACATCGAGCGCTTCGATGTGCGCGAGACGGTTTCGGCGGCCCTGGCTCTGGTGCGGGTGCAGGCCGACGACAAGGGCGTCGATCTGGCCGCCGTCCTGCCGCCCGAGGCCCTGACCATCGCCGCTGACCGCCGGGCGGTGAAGCAGATCCTGCTGAACCTGTTGTCCAATGCGGTGAAGTTCACGCCGTCCGGGGGGGCTGTCACTGTCACGGCCGAGGCTTTGGATGGTATGCTGGAGCTGAACGTGGCCGACACCGGGGTCGGCGTCTCGCCCGAGGACCTGGTCCGGCTGGGCCGCCCGTTCGAGCAGGCGGGCGGCGCCGAACAGAGGGCGCAGGGCACCGGGCTGGGCCTGTCGTTGGTCCGCGCCCTGGCCGAACTGCACCAGGGGATGATGACCATAGATAGCACCCCGGGCGAGGGCACCGCCGTGACCGTCCGCCTGCCCGTCGTCGTCGCCCGCCCCGCCATGGAGGGCGAGGCCGAGGTCATCCCCCTGAACCGCAGCGCCTGAGACGCCGTCAGACCTTCAGAGTGAACTCGCCGCGTTTCAGATCGATCATCACGCTGTCAAACAGACCCAGGATATCGACGCCCATCAGCATGGCGGGCCTGTCAGCGGTCCCCCAGATGTCAAATGTGTGCAGATCGCCGACCAGGACAGGCACGCGGGAAATCGTCACGCCGGCGAAGCCCAGGGCAGGGAGCAGCATCACGTCGACCGGCGCGGTCCGCCCGGTAGGGGACTGGACCCTCGACCCTGTGGCACCGCCGTCGAGCGCCCCAGGTGTGGCGCGTCCGGCGGCGGCTGCGGCGCGATTGAGCACCGAGACGCCGGCGCCCGAGTCGATGATCCCTATCCCTGGCGTCGATCCGATGCGGATCGGGATGGAGAGAAGATCGCCAAAGCGCGGGAGCGGCGTAGCGTTCAGGCGGGCGGAAGGATTGACGGGATCAAAAAAGCCGCGGGCGGCGCTGCGTGATCTGGCGATGCGCGTTCTGGCCTGGCCTTTGAAATTCAGCAACAGCCGATGGTTGGTGAGCAGGTCGGCGCCCAGAAGGCCGTCGAGGCCGTCCATCGCTAGTCGATTGCCGACGGCCAGCCGCACGCCCCTTGCGGTCAGCGCATCGCTATGAAGGCGATCAGCCCGGACTGAAGGCGTTTCTTCACGACCGACGAGGGTGTGCATCGTCAGGGTCTCGCCCAGAGGCAGGCCCAGGGGCGCAATGAGATCGGATGCGATGACGGAACAGTTTGCGGCGCTGTCCACCGCGAACTTCAGCGCGCGGCTGTCATTGATCTGGACCGGGACCGTGACACGCCCCCGATCAAGGCCGCTTGTGCCGAACTCGGCGGCGCGGTCTTGCGCGGATGACGAGCCGGCGAACGGGGCGCAGACGAGCAACCCGCCCGAAAATAGCCGTCTGCGGTCGATGGCCAAGGCGTGCTTCGGTTGAACCTCATCCATTCGAACATTGGGCGCTCAGACGGGCGCCTTCGCAAGCGAAACAATGTTCGTTTCGAGACGGGCCTTATTGATTGGCCACCAGTCGGGGTCGGGCCGGGGATAGATCGCGATCCAGACGGAAGCGGCCGACCTGCTGGTTCAGGCTGACGGCTTCGTTGGCCAGTTGGCGGGCGGCGGCGGTGGCTTCTTCGGTCATGGCCGCGTTCTGCTGGGTGATGTCGTCCATCTCGCCCATGGTGCGGCGGACGCGGGCCAGGCCCTCGGCCTGGTCCTGGGCTGAACCGGCGATGCCGCTGGCCAGGCCGTCGATGGCCACCACGCGACCGCCGATCCGCTCCAGCGCCTCGCCGGTGCGTTCCACCAGATCGACTCCGCGCGCCACCTGGGCCGAAGACGTCGAGATCAGGGTGCGGATTTCGCCCGAGGCCTCGGACGAACGCTGCGCCAGGGCGCGGACTTCCTGGGCCACGACGGCGAAGCCGCGACCGGCGTCGCCGGCGCGCGCCGCCTCGACCCCGGCGTTCAGGGCCAGCAGGTTGGTCTGGAAGGCGATCTCGTCGATCAGGCTGGTGAAGCGGGCGATGCCTGTCGAGGATTCGGCGATGGCGTGGATGGCGGCCACGGCTTCGCCGACCACCTGGCTGCTGGCTTCGACATCGACGCGCGCGGCGGCCAGGGCTTCGGCGGTCTGGCGGGCGTTGTCGGCGGTCGAGGCCACGGCGCGGGCGATGGCGTCGGCCTCGTTGACCGTGCGCTCCAGGTTGGCGGCCTGACGCTCGGTGCGGCTGGCCAGGTCTTCGGAGGCGGTGGCCAGCTGGTTGGAGCCGGCGCTCAGGCTCTGGACGCTGTCGGCCACCGCGCGCACGGCGGTGCGCAGGGCGCGGGTCGCGGCGTGGAAGTCGTTCTGCAGGCTGCGGTACTGTTCGGGGAAGACCCCGGGGATGGTCGTGGACAGGTCGTTCTCGGCCAGGTCGTGCAGGGCGGCGCCCAGGGCGCGAACCACCTCGGTCTGACGCGCTTCGGCCTCGTCATGCGCGGCCTGAACCTTGTCGCGCTGCTCTTGCAGGACTTCGAGATAGATGGAGATGGCCAGGTCCATGTCCAGCATGACCCGCTGGGTCAGCTCGGCGACGGCTTCGGCGGTGACGCGGTCGTGCTCGCGCTTGTTGGCCCAGAACTTCCGGGGGCGCTCGGCGATGGCGCGGGTCAGGTGGGCCAGGATGACGCTGTAGCCGCCGATGTACCAGCGCGGCTCCAGGCCGATGCGGGCGTGGACATGGCCGATGGTGCGCACGGACTTGGCGTAGTCCTCGTCGGCGCGGCCGTCGATGATGGCGTCCCAGTGGCGCTCCTGCGCCTTGCTGGCGGCGCTGATGTGCGTCTCGTCACGGAAGAAGCGACGCGTGGTCGGCTCGGCGCGCACCCGATCATAGAAGGCGGCCAGGGCGATGGGCGCTTCCTTGCGCAGCAGCGGGCCCATGGCCCGATACCCTGCCGAGGCCGGGCCCAGGCCCATGAATGTCATGCGATGTTCGATGTCTTCGCCCGCCATATTCGAGGTTCTCTACGCAACGCTACTCAGGCGCAGGGGAGCGCGCCCGCTTATCCCTTTGAACCTTGAGGGTATTGCCCCGCTTAAGAGGGGGGTGCGTAGAATCCCGTAGAGGCGTTGGCGACGAGGGCTTGGGGTCGATGTCTGCTCAGATGTGGAGACTAAGCTCGCTACGTTTGAGGTCGATGTGGACGGACTTGAAGCGCCGCAGGATGTCCATCCCAATCAGAACGGCTGGCTGATTGTCGAGGCCCCATATCCGAAAGCTGTGAAAGTCGCCGACCGCGACGGCCAAGTTGCTCACGTCCACGCCGCCGACAAGGCGCAGGGAAGGGAGCAGCATCGCCTGGCCCCATGTCACCTGTCCTGTAGGGCTTTGAACGCGCCTGATGGACTGGCCGTCACCCGGCGTCAGCGGCATAGCACGTCCCGCAAGTGCGGCCGCGCGGTTTAGGATCGTGCCCTCCGCACCAGAATCGATGATGGCTACGACAGGCGAGCGTCCAACCTGAGATGGCACGGCAAGCAGGCTTCCCAGGCGCCGCTCTCCCGCGATGACCACGGGAATTCCTGGTGTAATGCCCGGGCGAAAGCTTCGCGGTGGAGCAGTGGACCGAGCAATGCGGACCCTCTCTGTTCCGTTCAGGTTTAGGATCACCTTGCGGTCCGCTAGGAGGTCGCATCCCAATAGGCCGTCCAGGCCCGATATCGCCGCTCGACTTCCGACGGCGAGCACGACATCTGGGGCATTAAGGGCGCCTGTATTCATCCGCGCCACCCTGACAGTCGGAACGACCTCTCGCCCCACGAGCGTATGCATGCCGATCGCTCCGGCTGGCGGCAGTTGCAGACGCTTGGCGAGGTCGCTGGAAATGAGCGACGCTGTGGCGGCTGTATCCACCATGAATTGATATGGACCTTCGCCATTCAGGAAAACGGGTACGGTCGCGCGGCCGCGATGCATGGCCTCTGATTCAAATGAACCTTGTTGCGCTAAGGCGCGAAGGGGGTTGAGGGCAATGCTACCGGCGGCGGCCATCAAAAGGCGACGGGTGACCATGTCGGTCTCCAAAATACCTGTCCGAATGAAGCGCTTGATGCGTTCGCTTGGCAAGCGATGCGTGCGGCTTGCCATGGGGACATAAGGATATCCTTATGGGTTCATTGCTCCGGCGGACGGGCCGCGCTATAGCGACACCTTGAAAATCCTCGCCGCGAGAACCCCTGCATGACCGACTACATCGTTCGCGACATTTCCCTGGCCGATTTCGGCAACAAGGAAATCGCCATCGCCGAAACCGAAATGCCGGGCCTGATGGCGCTGCGCGACGAGTTCGGCGCCGCCCAGCCGCTGAAGGGCGCCCGCATCGCCGGCAGCCTGCACATGACCATTCAGACGGCTGTGCTGATCCAGACGCTGGAAGCTCTGGGCGCCGAAGTACGCTGGGCCTCGTGCAACATCTTCTCGACCCAGGACCACGCCGCCGCCGCCATCGCCGCCTCGGGCACGCCGGTCTTCGCCACCAAGGGCGAGACCCTGGAAGAATACTGGGACTACGCCCACAAGATCTTCGAATGGGCCGACGGCGGCTATCCGAACCTGATCCTCGACGACGGCGGCGACGCCACCCTGCTGTGCGTGCTTGGCCCGAAAGCCGAGAAGGACCCGTCGGTCCTGAACAACCCGCAGAACGAAGAAGAAGAAGCCCTCTACAAGGTCATGAAGCGCTATCTGGCCGAAAAGCCGGGCTTCTATTCGGCCATCCGCGACGCCATCGGCGGCGTGTCGGAAGAGACGACCACGGGCGTTCACCGCCTGTATCAGATGGCAGAGCGCGGCGAACTGCCGTTCCCGGCCATCAACGTCAACGACAGCGTCACCAAGTCCAAGTTCGACAACCTCTACGGCTGCCGTGAATCGCTGGTGGACGCGATCCGTCGCGGCACCGACGTCATGCTGTCGGGCAAGGTCGCCGTGGTCTGCGGCTACGGCGACGTGGGCAAGGGCTCGGCCGCTTCGCTGCGTAACGGCGGCGCGCGCGTCATCGTCACCGAGATCGACCCGATCTGCGCCCTGCAGGCCGCCATGGAAGGCTATGAGGTCCAGACCCTGGAAGACGTCGCCGACAAGGCCGACATCTTCGTCACCACGACGGGCAACAAGGACGTCATCCGCCTCGAGCACATGCGGGCGATGCGCAACAACGCCATCGTCTGCAACATTGGCCACTTCGACTCGGAAATTCAGGTCGCCGCCCTGAAGAACTTCAAGTGGGACGAGATCAAGCCTCAGGTCCACCACGTGGAGTTCCCGGACGGCAAGAAGATCATCCTGCTGTCGGAAGGCCGTCTGGTGAACCTGGGCAACGCCACGGGCCACCCGTCCTTCGTGATGTCGGCCTCCTTCACCAACCAGACCCTGGCCCAGATCGAACTGTGGACCAACGCCAAGTCCTATCAGAACCAGGTCTACACCCTGCCCAAGCACCTGGATGAAAAGGTGGCCTTCCTCCACCTGGCCAAGCTGGGCGCCAAGCTGACCCAGCTGACCCAGGAACAGGCCGACTACATCTCGGTCCCGACCGAAGGTCCGTTCAAGCCGGAACACTACCGCTACTAGGACCTGCTGAAGGTCTGAATGCAGAAGCCCCGCGTCGTCGCCGACGCGGGGTTTTTCTTTGGGCGTCATCTTGCCCGTCATCCCGGCCGCAGCCGTAGGCGGAGAGCCGGGACCGCCCGGAACACCGCCGTCAACGCTTCTGGCGGTCCCGGATAGCGGCCTCGCCGCTTCCGGGATGACGGAGTGGTGTCAGGCCGCGTCGCGCGGGTCGTAGACGTCGATCTCGCGCCCCATCAAACCCGTCTCGAAGTCCATGAAGATGTCGATCAGTTCGTCGACCCCGACCGGCGGCGCCTTGGGGCCGAACCGGAAGCGCCAGAAGCTGACGATGTGCTGCACCGCGCCCAACTGGTCGCCCAGGCGCGCGAACAGGGCGGGGGCCTCGAGCAGGAAGTCGCGGAAGGCCAGCGGCTTGCCGTCCCGCGTCAGTCCCGCATAGGCGTCGTCATAATAGCGCAGGGTGCGGCTGACCTCTTCGCAGGTCTTCATGATGCGGCCCCGCAGAACCGACCGTCCGCGATCAATATATTCCTTGGCCGCACGGTCGCTGGGACCGACCGGCTTGACCGTGCCCACCTCGTCGGCGACCACGACGATGTCGTTCATCAGGCTGGCCAGGGTCCACTTGTAGTAGAGGAAGCCCTTCCAGCAGAAGACGCCTTCCTGATACTGCTCCGGCTCCAGCCGCAGGGTGGCGCGCAGCGCCTCCAGCCGGTCGCCGGGCGCGTTGGACAGGATCTTCGACGCCATGCGCGCCGTCGACCCGACCGCCGCCACGCCGTCGCCCATGCTGAGCGTGACCAGAGGCTCGATCTCGCTCTGGACGAAGGTCAGCATCCGCTCCAGGTCCGCCTCACTGAGGGCGAAATAGCAGGGGGCCGCGTCGACCTCGCCCCGCCGCAGCTGTTCGCGCAGCAGGAAGGGGTCCAGCGACGGCAACTGATCCATCAGCCGCAGGGTCTTCAGGTCGGGATGGTCGGCGGCGATCCCGAACGCCTCCTGCATGGCGCGCTCGAACCCGATCTGGTTGACGAAGACGAAGCGGCCGCCGGTCTTCAGGTCGGCGCTGTCGATCGGCACGACCACCTTGGTCGCCACCTGGCGGCGACCGGGAAAGGAGTCGGTCTCGTTGCGCCGCAGCCGGTGCTTGATGATCAGCGAGGTGTTCAGCGCCGGGGTGCGGAACATGGGGCGTTCGTGCCAGTCGTCGGTGTCGCCATGCTCGTCATAGACCTTGAGCAGGTTCAGCACCCGCGCCGTGGAGGCGGTGCGGCGCAGGTGTTCCAGATTGCGGACGGCGCGATCAGTCATGGCGGCGACACTGCCCGGCAAAGATGACTAACGGCTTAGCTGGCAAAGAAAGAGGGCCGCCTGATGAGAGACGGCCCTTTCAGTTTGGGGAGGAAGACGGGATCAGAAGGTCGTCGTCACCGACACCCAGAGGCGGCGCGGCTCCTGGTTGTTGGCGTATTCCGGCGCATAGGCGACCGGCGCGCCATAGGGCTTGAGGCTGACGAAGTCCTTGTTGAACAGGTTGTAGACGGTGGCGTTGATCGTGACCCGCTCGGTCACGTCGTACGATCCGCCCAGGTGGAACAGCTCATAGGCCTTGTAGTCGCCCCAGGCGTCGCGGGCGGCGCCCAGCCCCCGGAAACGCTCCGACCGATACTCGCCGCGCAGCCACAGGTTCAACTTGTCCGTGGCGTTCCAGCGCAGGCTGGCGTTGACCATGTGCTCGGGGGTGTCGGTCAGGGGCAGGCCCTTGGCCGCGCCCGACTTCTGCTCGCTGTCGGTGTAGGTGTAGTTGCCCGACAGGGTCCAGTCGGGGGCGAAGCGCCAGCGGGCCGCCGTCTCGACGCCGCGCGTCACGGCCTCGTCCACATTCACCTGCTGGCTGAAGGTGGCGTAGTTGTCCCAGAAGCCGACGTCGGTGCAGCCGGTCTTGTTGTAGTTGCCGGCGTCATAGTCCTCGCGGCTCACGCCGAAGGTGCAGTTCGTCACCGGGGTTCCGGCGGCGATCTTGTCCTGAAACTCGTTGTTGAAGACCGTGACATTGGCGCGGAAGGTCGAGCCGTTGTCATAGAAGACGGCGATTTCGCTGGAGGTCGAGGTCTCCGGCTTCAGGCCCGGCGACCCCAGCAGGGGCAGGCGGCCTTGCGCGCCGAAGCCGTTGATGCCCTCGGCGAGCTGCTCCAGACGCGGGGTCTTGAAGCCCTGGCTGACGCCGCCCTTGAGGGTCCACTCCGGCGAGGCGTTCCACACCAGATAGGCGCGCGGGCTGAAGTGCGAACCGAACTTGGAATGGTCGTCGTGACGCGCGCCCAAGGTCAGGGCCAGGCTGTCGGTGAAGCGCCATTCGTCCTCGGCAAACAGGGCCCACTGGGTGTGCTCGAACGTCGTCGGGGCCACGCCGTCGACCATTTCGGCGTCCCAGTACTGGCCGCCCACGGTGAAGGTGTGGTTGCGCCACTGCGAGAACAGCTTGGTGTCGAAGATGGTGTTTTCCGACACTAGGTCGCGCGCGCCGCCGGCGCCCGCCACCCCGTTGGGGATGATGCGGCCGATGGTTTCCGTCCTGCCGAACGACAGGTTGGATTCCAGCACGCCGAACGGCAGACGCCAGTTGTGGGCCAGGGCGTATTGGTCGCGGTTGAACTCCAGAGCGTCGCCATAGCCGCCGGCGGTGGTGTTGGTGCCCATCTGGCCCTTGGCGTTGTCGTACCACTGGCGCGACACGTCCACGTCCAGCCACAGATCGTGGTCGGCGTGCGGCGTCAGGGTCAGGCGACCGCCCAGGGTCCAGATCTCGTTCCCGGTCGAGCTGCGGCCAAAGCCGGAGACGGGGGTCTCCACGCCATCGACGTTTGCAAACTTCAGGGCTGACTGCTCGCGCGTCAGATACGACCCGCGCACCGCCAGACCCATCAGGTCCTTCACCAGCGGGCCGTTGGCGTAGAAGTCGCCGCCCCAGAGGTCGCCGAAATCATCGTCGCCTTGCAGGGTGTAGTTGGCCGAGGCCGAGCCGCCCCAGACGTCGCCGACCTTGCGGGTGATGATGTTGACCACCCCGCCCATGGCGTCGGACCCGTACAGGGTCGAGACCGGGCCGCGCACGACCTCGACGCGCTCGATGGCCGAGACCGGCGGCATGAAGCTGGAGGAAGTTTCGCCAAAGCCGTTCGGCGTGACGCTGCCGGCCGTGTTCTGACGGCGGCCGTCGATCAGGATCAGGGTGTAGTCCGAGCCCATGCCGCGGATGTTGATGGTCTGGCCGCCGGTCTTGCCGACGGCTGCGCCGACGTCGACGCCCTCGATGTTGGTCAGGATCTCGGCGACCGAGGTGGCGCGCATCTCCTCGATGTCCTTGCGCGGGACGACGCTGATCGAGGCCGGGGCCTGGGTGATGCGTTGTTCAAAGCCGGACGCCGTAACCACCACATCGGCGATCCGGGTCGCGGACTGGCGCTGCTCCTCCGTCAGGTCCTCGGCGTTCGCGGCCTGACCCGTGGCGAGGGCGGCCAGGGCAGAGGCGGCCAGCAGGGTCGAGCGGCGAGAGACGGCGAAGAAAGACATGAACAGCCCCGTTAAGTTGCGAGCGCTTCTCAACATCAGCGACCATGGCGTGGCAATGGGGGTGTGCGAATACGTCGCAATTGCGTGAGCCTTCATCAAGCGTCGCGGACGCTGGCGCAGACGGGGCGCGAGGCCTAGAAGGCGGACATGGAAATCTTCGACATCCTGATCCTCATCGCCATCGCGGCGGTCACCATCACCCTCGGTTTCGGCGTCTACACCCTGTATCGCGGCGGCGATTTCGCCCGCACCAACTCGAACAAGCTGATGCGGCTGCGCGTCGTGCTCCAGGCCGTGGCGGTGCTGCTGCTGATGGGCGGGATGTGGTGGAAATCCACGCACGGCGGCTGAGACGACAAGCAAGCTGAGGGGCGAAAAGCATGGTCACGCTGAACAAGATCTATACGCGCACCGGCGACGGCGGGCAGACCCGCCTGGCCTCGGGCGCGCCGGTGTCCAAGACCGATCTGCGGGTCGAGGCCTATGGGACAGTCGATGAACTGAACGCCGTCATCGGCGTGGCCCGTCTGAACAGCGGCCAGAATGATCGCATCGACGCCATGCTGGGCCGTATCCAGAACGAGCTGTTCGACCTCGGCGCCGACCTGGCCACGCCGCTGGACCCGGCTCCGAAGTGGGAGGCCCTGCGCATCATCGCCTCGCAGGTCGAGCGCATCGAGACCGAAATCGACTGGATGAACGAGAGCCTGAAGCCGCTGGACAGCTTCATCCTGTCGGGCGGTTCCGCCCTGTCGGCCCACCTGCACCTGGCGCGCACGGTCTGCCGCCGGGCCGAACGCGACGCCATTCGCCTGATGGAATCGGGCCAGCAGGTGAACCCGGAGGCTGTCCGCTATCTGAACCGTCTGTCGGACCACCTGTTCGTCGCCGCCCGCCGCGCCAACGCCAACGGCGCCGCCGACATCCTGTGGAAGCCCGGCGCAACGCGCTGAAATATCACTGCCGTCATCCCGGAAGCGGCGCAGCCGCTATCCGGGACCGCAGGAAGCACTGACGGCGGCGTTTTGGGCGGTCCCGGCTCTCCGCTGACGCTTCGGCCGGGATGACGCCTTGTTATTGCTGCAAGGCCTCGACCCGGACCCGTTCGGCGGCGGTCGCGGCGTCGCGGGCGCGCTTCTCGGCGGTCAGCCGGTTTTCGATCTCGACCAGTTCCTTGTTCTTCTCGGCCGAGGCCTCGGCGCGGCTGACGCCGATGGGGCGGCCGGTGATTTCAGCGATCGAGATGGGCTGGGCGCAGATGCGGCTTTCGATGTCGTACCACTTGCCTTCGGCCTCGCAGCGCTCGCCCGGTTCCATCCAGTAGCGCTGGAACACGAAGACCCCGGCGATCATCAGGCCGAAGATGCTGAAGAAGAGGACGCTCAGGCGGCCCAGGGTCAGGAAGCGTTTCATGCGGGTCTCATAGTTCAAAATTGCGCCGCCGACACGAACAGAGTTCACGTAGCGTTACGTTGACAGGCCGGTTTCGTCGGTCCAATCCCTGCTCCGACATTTCGAAGACCAAGTGGATAGGCTCATGAAGGTACTCGTCCCGGTGAAACGGGTGATCGACTATAACGTCAAGGCCCGCGTCAAGGCGGACCAGACCGGCGTCGATCTGGCCAACGTCAAGATGAGCATGAACCCCTTCGACGAGATCGCCGTCGAAGAGGCCGTGCGCCTCAAGGAAGGCAAGGAGCATCACGCGGCGGGCACGGCGACGGAAATCGTCGTCGTCTCCGTCGGCGTGACCCAGGCCCAGGAAACCCTGCGCACGGCCCTGGCCATGGGCGCCGATCGCGGCGTTCTGATCCAGTCGGACGCCGATCTTGAGCCGCTGGCCGTCGCCAAGCTGCTCAAGGCGGTGGTCGATGAAGAAAAGCCGGACCTGGTCCTGATGGGCAAGCAGTCCATCGACGGCGACAACAACGCCGTGGGTCAGATGCTGGCCGCCCTGCTGGACTGGCCGCAAGCCACCTTCGCCGGCAAGCTGGTGATCGGCGACGGCAAGGCGACCGTGAAGCGTGAAGTCGACGGCGGTCTGCAGACCGTGGCGGCGACCCTGCCGGCCGTCGTCACTGTGGACCTGCGCCTCAACACCCCGCGCTACGCCAGCCTGCCCAACATCATGAAGGCCAAGAAGAAGGAGATCGCGGTCAAGGCGGTCGCCGACTACGGCGTCGATGTCGCGGATCGCCTCAAGGTCCTCAAGGTGACGGAACCGCCGAAGCGTTCGGCGGGCGTCAAGGTCGCCGACGCGGCCGAACTGGTTTCCAAGCTCAAAGACGCAGGGGTTCTGTAATGGCCGTTCTCGTCATCGCCGACCACGACGGCGCGATCGTTCGCGACACCACCCACAAGACGGTGACGGCGGCCCTGGCCCTGTCGTCGGACGTGGATGTTCTGGTCCTCGGCAAGGGCGCGCAAGCCGTGGCCGACGCCGCCGCCAAGATTTCCGGCGTGCGCAAGGTCCTGCTGGCCGAGGGCGACGCCGTGGCTCACGGCCTGGCCGAGGCCGTCGAAGCCACCGTCCTGCCGCTGGCCGCTGGCTACGACGCCATCCTGTCGCCCGCCACCACGGACGGCAAGAACTTCGCCCCGCGCCTGGCCGCCAAGCTGGACGTCGCCCCGATCTCGGACATCGTCGAGGTCGTCTCGGCTGATACCTTCGTGCGTCCGATCTACGCCGGCAACGCCCTGGAAACCGTGCAGTCCGCCGACGCCAAGAAGGTCATCACCGTGCGCCCGACGGCCTTCGCCGCCGCCGCTGAAGGCGGCTCGGCCTCGGTCGAGAGCGTCGCCGCCGGGGAAGCGCCCAAGACCGCCTTCGTCTCCGAGGAAATGGTCAAGTCGGACCGCCCCGAACTGGGCGCCGCCAAGATCATCGTCTCGGGCGGTCGCGCCCTGGGCTCGGCCGACGAGTTCCACGCCGTCATGGAGCCCCTGGCCGACAAGCTGGGCGCCGCCATCGGCGCCAGCCGCGCCGCCGTCGACGCGGGCTACGCCCCCAACGATTATCAGGTCGGCCAGACCGGCAAGGTCGTGGCCCCGGCCCTCTACATCGCCATCGGCATCTCGGGCGCCATCCAGCACCTGGCCGGCATGAAGGACTCCAAGGTCATCGTCGCCATCAACAAGGACGCCGACGCCCCGATCTTCCAGGTCGCCGACTACGGCCTGGTCGCCGACTACAAGACCGCCGTGCCGGAACTGATGGCTGCCCTGGGCTGATCGGTTTCACAGGCTGAACCTGAAGCGCGCCGGATGGGAAACCGTCCGGCGCGTTTTCAATTGGCGCTCCATCTGCTGCCGTCATCCCGGACGGCCGTCAGGCCGATCCGGGACCCAGGCGCCGGCTCCAGACGCGACATCTCCAGTCAAGGCTCCACCGCCTGGGTCCCGGATCTTCGGCTCGCAGGCGAGCCTTCGTCCGGGATGACGGCAGGGATTTGGCGGCAGGGCTCGAATGGGCCAAACACCTCCCTATGACCGCCCGCCTCGCCATCAAGCTGACGCCCCGCGCCGCCGCCGACCGCATCGACGGCTGGGACGTCGATCCCGACGGTCGCCCCGTGCTCAAGGTCCGCGTGCGCGCCCAGCCGGTTGAGGGCGAGGCCAACGCCGCCCTGACCGCTTTCCTGGCCAAGGCCCTGGGCGTCCCCAAGCACGACGTGACCCTGGCGCGCGGCGGCCAGTCGCGGTTGAAGATGATCGAGGTCGAGGGCCTGAGCGAGGCCGAGGTCCGCGACCGCTTGTCCGGTAACTGACATTTCCCCTTTACGGCCAGGCTGAACCTCCTTTGTATGCCGTCCCATTGTTTGCCCGCTGTCTGCGGGCGCGAGGGGGTCTCGCCCATGTTGCTTAACCGTCTGCGGGGCCCAAGCCTCGCTGTCCTCACCTGCGCGCTCGGCGCCCTGGCTCTGTCGGCCTGCGCCACGACCGGCGACGCCAAGCCCAAGACGGAGACGGCCTCGACCGCCTCGTCGTCCAAGGACCGCACCATGGCCCCCGGCCTGGACGGCTGGGCTAATGCGGACCCCTATCCCTCGACCTATCGCGGTCTGCCGCGTGAGAACCTGGCCTTGGTCGGCGCCACGGTCCTGACCGGCGCGGGTCAGAAGATCGAAGGCGGCGTGGTGGTGATCACCGACGGCCGCATCGCCGCCGTCGGCGGGGCGAACACCCCGGTCCCGGCAGGCCACAAGGTGGTCGACGCCCGCGGCCGCTACGTCACGCCCGGCATCATCGACATCCACAGCCATCTCGGCGTCTATCCCTCGCCCGGCGTCATGGGCATGAGCGACGGCAACGAGGCCACTAATCCCAACACGGCCCAGGTCTGGGCCGAACACTCGATCTGGCCCCAGGACCCTGGCTTCAACACCGCCCGCGCCGGCGGCGTGACGACGCTTCAGATCCTGCCCGGCTCGGCCAACCTGTTCGGCGGTCGCGGCGTGACGGTGAGGAACGTTCCCTCCGTCACCATGCAGGGGATGAAGTTCCCCAACGCCCCCTACGGCCTGAAGATGGCCTGCGGTGAGAACCCCAGCCGCGTCTATGGTGGCCGTAACACTTCGCCCGCCACCGGCATGGGCAATGTCGCCGGCTATCGCGCCGCCTTCATCGCCGCCCGCGACTACAAGGCCAAGTGGGACAAGTGGCGCGACGACGGTCAGGGCACGCCCCCGACCCGCAACCTGCAGCTGGAGACGCTCGCCGGTGTTCTGGACGGCTCGATCCTGATCCAGAACCACTGTTACCGCGCCGACGAGATGGCGGTCATGCTCGATGTGGCCAAGGAGTTCGGCTACAAGGTCACGACCTTCCACCACGCGGTCGAGGCCTACAAGATCGCGCCGATGCTGGCCCGTGAAGGCGTCTGCGCCGCCATGTGGACCGGCTGGTGGGGCTTCAAGATGGAGGCCCTGGACGGCATCGAGGAAAACGCCGCCCTGACCGACGCGCCCGAGGGCTCCTGCGCCGTCATCCACTCCGACGACGCCGAACTGATCCAGCGCCTCAATCAGGAAGCCGCCGCCGCCCTGTCGGCCGGGCGTCGCGCCGGGATGAATATTTCCGAAGAGCACGCCATCCGCTGGATCACCCTGAACGCCGCCCGCTCCATCGGCATCGACAAGGAGACCGGCTCGCTGGAGCCCGGCAAGCGCGCCGACGTGGTGATCTGGAGCGCCGATCCCTTCTCGGTCTACGCCCGCGCCGATCAGGTCTTCATCGACGGCGGCCTGGCCTTTGACCGCGCCAACCCCGCCTACCAGCCCGTGTCCGATTTCGAACTGGGTCAGCCCGGCTTCGGCCAGGCCGCCGCCGGCGTCGCCCAGGGAGCTCGCTGAACCATGCGTATCCAAACCCTTCTCGCGGGCGCTGTTGCAGCCCTCGCCCTCGTCGGTCCCGCAGCGGCCCAGGACGTCGCCATCACCGGCGGCCGCGTCCTGACCGGAACCTCGGTGATCGAGAACGGCACCGTCGTCATCCGCAACGGCAAGGTCGTTTCCGTCGGGACCGGCGCGGCCCCGGCCGGGCTGCGCGCCATCGACGCGCGCGGCAAGATCGTGGCCCCTGGCTTCGTCGCCGTGGACTCCGGCCTTGGCGGTTCGGAAGTCGGCTCGGTGCGCGGCTCCAACGACCTGTCGAACAGCGCCAACACCCTGAGCGCGGCGTTTGACCTGTCCTACGGTCTGGACCCATGGTCCTTCACCCTGCCGGTCGCCCGCCTCGGCGGCGTCACCCGCGCCGTGGTCACGCCCCAGCACGCGGGCTCGGGCGGCGGCCACAGCCATGACGACAGCGACTTCGCCGGGGCCGGTCACGGCGGCTATCAGTCGCCAGGCCTGTTCGCCGGTCAGGCGGCGGTGATCAAGCTGGGCGGCGCCGACATCCTGGTCAAGCCGCGCGTGGCCATGGTCGCCCCCTTCGGCGAGGCCGGAAAGGGCGTGGCCGGCGGCGCGCGCGGGGCCGAGTTCGTCCTGTTCAAGGAAACCCTGGCCGAGGTTCGCCTCTATGCCCGCAACAAGGCCGCCTATGACCGCGCCGCGCTTCGCGACCTGTCGCTGTCGCGCGCCGATCTGGAAGCCCTGATCCCGGTGGCCAACGGCGCCATGCCGCTGATCGTCAGCGTCAACCGCGCCGCGGACATCCAGCAGGTCCTGCGTCTGGCGCGCGAGGAAGGGGTCAAGGTCATCCTCGACGGCGCCGCCGAAGGCTGGCTGGTCGCCGAGGAGATCGCCGCCGCCAAGGTGCCGGTCCTGCTGCACCCGATCACCAACCTGCCCGGCAATTTCGAGATGCGGGCGGCGCGGATGCAGAACGCGGCGGCGCTGAACGCGGCGGGCGTGGTCATCGCCATCAAAGGCAATGAGGGTTCGACCCACCGCGCCCGCGACATCCGCTACAACGCCGGCAACGCCGTCTCGCACGGCCTGCCGTTTGCGGCGGCGATCCAGGCGATCACGGTCAACCCGGCCCGCATCTTCGGCTTCGACGGCCAGTTCGGCGAGCTGAAGCCGGGCGCGGCGGGCGACGTGGTGGTCTGGTCCGGCGACCCGCTGGAACCGCTGAGCCAGCCCTCGGCGGTCTTCATCGACGGGGTGGAGCAGCCGCTGCAAGCCCGCAACCTGCTTCTGCGCGACCGCTACCGCACCGGCGGCGAAGGGGCCATGCCGGTGGCCTATCCGCAGTAGAAACGCTCGTCTGGCTGCCTCTCCCGGCGGGAGAGGGCTTGAGCCTCCAAGAGCGCAGCGATTGGCAAGGCGACCCGAAGGGCGGCGCGAAGCAGCCAAAGGGTGAGGGGCTACGCTTTCAGTCGGCGGACGCCGTTGCGCAGCGGCTCACGCCGAAGGCCGCCGAGCGACCCTCATCCGGCCCTTCGGGCCACCTTCTCCCATCGGGAGAAGGGACTAGATCGCGCGCTCTTCTCCCCGTCTCCGCGACGCGTCATAAGGCGGGTATGCCCACCACCCTCTACATCGACGCCGACGCCTGCCCCGTGAAGGAAGAGGTCTATCGCGTAGGTCGCCGTTACGGCCTCAAGGTCTTCGTGGTCTCCAACGCCTGGATCAATGTCCCCCGCGAGCCGCTGATCGAACAGGTGGTGGTGGACGCGGGCCCTGACGTGGCCGACGACTGGATCGCCGAGCGCGCCGTGGCCGGCGACATCGTGATCACCGCCGACATTCCCCTGGCCGACCGCTGCCTGAAATCCGGCGCCCAGGCGCTGAAGTCGAACGGCCAGCCCTTTACGCCTGATTCCATCGGCTCGGCCCTGGCCGGGCGCATGGTGGGCGAGCATCTGCGCTCCATGGGCGTCGCCACCAGCGGCCCGCCGCCTTTCTCCAACGCCGACCGTTCGCGCTTCCTTCAGGCCCTGGACACGGCGGTCGTCCGTGCACGGAAAGTCAGTCCGTGAGCCGCATTCCTGAGGACGAGCTGGAGTTTCGCTTCTTCCGCTCCGGCGGGCCGGGCGGCCAGAACGTCAACAAGGTCTCGACTTCGGTCCAGATGCGCTTTGACGTGCGAAACTCGCCCAGCCTGACCGAGCCTGTCAAAGAACGCCTGATGAAGCTGGCGGGCAGCCGGCTGACGCTGGACGGGGTGATCGTCATCACCGCCGTGCGCTTCCGCACCCAGGAGCGGAACAAGGCCGACGCCGTCGCGCGGCTGGACGAGATGGTGGCCGAGGCCTCGATCAAGCCCGTCTATCGCGTGCCGACGCGGCCCACGCGGGCCTCCAAGGAGCGACGGCTGAAGGGCAAGTCCACCCGCTCGACCATCAAGAGCGGGCGCGGCAAGCCGTCTCTGGATTAATCGCAGGTCTCAGTCCCGCGCGGGGCGGAACAGCAGGGCGGCGATCTGATCCTGATCGTCGAAGGCGATGACCCAGTCTGTGGCCTGCTTCTCGAACACGACCCGGAACAGGTCGGCGCCGTCTTGCTGGCCGACATGGTCGATGGTCTTCAGGGCGCCGAACTGCTGCACCATCGGGGTGACGGTCGTCGCCTGTTCGCGGATCTGGGCCGCCAGATCGTCGCTGAAGACCGAATAGTCGACATTGCCGGACTGGAAGGAGGCGATGGCGGCGCGCAGGGCCTGTTCGGAGCGGGCGATGTCCGGGGCTTCCGCGACCGCCGGCGCGGCGGGGCGCGCCGGCGCTGCAGGCTCGCCAAAGGCGTTGGGCAGGGTCGCCGCCGCCGTCCCGCCGGTCGGGGCGGGCGGGGTCGTCTGCGCCGCAACCGGCAGGGCGAACAGGCTCACGCCCAGCATGGCGGCGAGGATCAAGGTCTTCATAGGCGGCAGGCTCCGAAGAAACGTCAGGCGACGATCATCGGCCAGAGTGTCAGGACCAAGGCGGCGACCGACGCACAGACGGCGACGGTGACGGCGGCGACCACCCAGGGCCGGGTTCCGGCCTTCTCGATCACCAACGTCTGAGACGACGACGGGTTCTGCGCCAGATGCGACAAGGCCTTCAGCGTGGCCAAGGCCTCTTCCACCGTCTCCCGGATCTGGGCTTGCGGACCCAGTTCGCGCTTGATCCAGCGCTCGACCACGGGCTTGGCCGCCTCCCACAGGTCGTGGTCGGGATTGAGACGCCGCGCCACCCCCTCGACCGAGACCATGGTCTTTTGCAGCAGCACCAGTTCCGGCCTCAGGTGCATGTCGAACAGGGCGGTGATCTCGAACAACTGGCCCAGCAGGCGCCCCATCGACACCTGGCTGGCCTGACGCCCGATCACCGGCTCGCCGACGGCGCGCAGGGCCTGGGCGAAGGTGTCGACCGAATGGTGCGGCGGCACGTATCCCGCCTCGAAGTGGACCCGGCTGATGCGGTCGTAGTCCCGGCTGATGAAGCCCCACAGGATCTCGGCCAGGTAGCGGCGCTCGGCCGGTCCCAACCGCCCGACGATGCCGAAGTCGATGGCCGTCACCTTGTCAGGGGCGTCGGCGAACAGATTGCCCTCGTGCAGGTCGGCGTGGAAGACGCCGTGGTCCAGGGCCTGGATCAGGAAGGCGCGCACCACCTTGTCGGCCAGGGCGTCCTTGTCGAGGCCGGGCAAGGCCTCCAGCGCCGGATCGGTCATCGGCAGGCCGGGGGCCCACTCCAGCGTCAGCACCCGCTTGCCCACCCCGTCCCAGACGATGGCGGGGGCGGACATATAGCCGTCCTTGGCCATGACCTCGGCCAGTTCCGAGGCGGCCGCCGCCTCCAGCCGCATGTCCAGTTCAAGCTGGAGCGAGCGGGCGATGATCTCGACAAAGGCCTGGGGCTCCAGCCGTCGGGCGGGCGCGACGAACTTCTCCACCAGCTTGGCGCCCAGACGCATGGAATCCAGTCCGCGCGCCACGCGGCGCTCGACGCCGGGCCGCAGCACCTTGACCGCCACCTTGCGTCCGTCGGCCAGCCAGGCGGGGTGCGCCTGGGCCAGGGAGGCGGCGGCGACCGGCTCGCCCAGGTCGCGGAACAGGCTCTCGACCGGACGCCCCAGCGAGCGCTCGATCTCGGCGCGGGCTTCGGACAGCGGGAAGGGCGGCAGCTTGTCCTTCAGCCGGCCCAGATCCTTGGCGAACTGGATGCCGAAGATGTCGGCGCGGGTGGCCAGGACCTGACCCAGCTTGATGGCCACGGGGCCGAGATGTTCGAAGGCCTGACCGACGCGCTCGCCGGGTCGGCCGGCGCGATGCTTCTTGCTGGCCAGCATCTGCACGGCGCCCGCGAACGGACGCGCCCAGACGGGCAGCAGGTGGGTCGCCTCGCGCGGGATCAGGGCGTCGTGGCGCGCCAGCACCCAGCCCCAGCCGATCAGACGGAGCGTCGCGCCCACAGGGTCGCGGACGGGCTCCGGCGTCGGGGCGGCGGGCGGGGTCTTGACGGACAGCCGGCTCAGATCGCCCACCCGTGGTGGATGGCCGCGATCCCGCCCGACAGGTTGGTGACGCTGACGCGGCTGAATCCTGCGTCTTCGATCATGCGCTTGAAGGTGGCCTGATCGGGGAAGCGACGGATGCTCTCGACCAGATACTGATAGCTGTCGCGGTCTTTGGCCACCCATTCGCCGATGCGCGGAATGGCGTGGAAGGACCAGGCGTCATAGGCCTTGCGCAGGGCCTCGGTCGTGGGCCGCGAGAACTCCAGACAGATGAAGCGTCCGCCCGGCTTCAGCGCGCGGCGCGCTTCCTTCAGCGCGC
Source organism: Brevundimonas bullata (assembly GCF_003350205.1). Taxonomy (GTDB): domain Bacteria; phylum Pseudomonadota; class Alphaproteobacteria; order Caulobacterales; family Caulobacteraceae; genus Brevundimonas; species Brevundimonas bullata. The sequence continues at coordinate 21,282 of NZ_QLLC01000029.1, forward strand.
CGGCCACGTCCGACACGTTGCGGATGCCGAAGCTGATCGAATAGGCGTCCAGACAGGCGTCGGGGAAGGGCAGGTTCATGGCGTCGCCGACGCCCCAGGCCATCTCCGGCTCGCCGCCCTTGGCCACCCCGTTCAGGATCATCTCGGCGTTATAGTCCATGACGATGACGGTGGCGTCTTCGCCCCCGCGCCGCGCCTGCGCCGCCCGCGCCATCTTCGAATAGCGCCGCGCCATGTCGCCGGTGCCCCCGGCCATGTCGAGGATGACTTCGCCGGGCCGGGCGTTCAGCTTGGCCGCCGTGGCGTCCTTCCACAGGCGGTGCACGCCCGCGCTCATCAGGTCGTTCATCAGGTCATAGTTGGACGCGACGGAGTCAAAGACGCCGCGCACCATTTGGACCTTTTCCTTCGCGTCCACGTCGCGGAAGCCGAAGGAGGAGGTCTTGCCGGAGGAGGGGGAGGGATCGGCCTGGGTCATGACAGGGGGTGTAACGCCTCACGCGCGCGGCGTCATCCGGGGAAGCGTCGCAGCCTTTTGAAAGCCCTCCCCCTCGAGGGGGGAGGGTTGGGTGGGGGTGAGGCCGCCGCCCTGGCCTTTCAGACACCGGAGGCGTCGCCCGCGCCGCCTCCCGCGCCATGTCTTCGATCCTGGCGTCTACACCCCATCCCCGACCCTTCCCCCTCGAGGGGAAGGGAGAAGGCCGACTTGCCGCCAGTCGGGCCGCGCGATACGCCTGATGAAAATCAAGGAGACGCCCATGACCGCCCTCGACGTCAACGCCGTGCTTCAGGGCCTGCCCGACTGGCGCCGCGCCGACGACCCGCGCCCGGCCATCGCCCGCAGCTTGCGCTTCAAGGATTTCAACGCCGCCTTCGGCTTCATGACCCGCGTCGCCTTGCTGGCCGACAAGGCGGACCACCACCCCGAGTGGTCGAACGTCTACAACCGCGTCGAGGTCCTGCTGACCACGCACGACGCGGGCGGCGTGACCGAGAAGGACGTCGCCATGGCCCGCTTCATCGACGACGCCGTCAAGGGTCTGGTGGAATGAGCGGCCCTCGTTCGGGCCGCGTTTCCGGCAAGACCGCCCTCATCACCGGGGCGGCGGGCGGTCTGGGCCAGGCCATGGCGCGGATGCTGGTCAGGGAAGGCGCCAGGGTCGCCGTCTCCGACCTGGATCTGAACGGCGCCCGGGCCCTGGCCGACGCCATCAATGCCGAGCATCCCGGCGCCGCCTTCGCCTATGAGCACGACGTGACGCGCGAGGACGACTGGGTCCGCGTGGTCGCCGCCGCCGCCGAGGACATGGGGGGCCTGTCGATCCTGGTGAACAACGCCGGCATCGGCGGCGGGCTGGTCTGGGCCGAACAGGACACGCTGGAGCGTTGGCGGCGGCTTCAGGCGGTCAATCTGGAGTCGGTCATGCTGGGCTGCAAGCACGCCATGCCGCTTCTGCGGGCCTCCGGCGCGGGCTCCATCGTCAACATCTCTTCCATCGCCGGACTGGTCGCGGCGCCCGGCATGGGCGCCTACAACGCCACCAAGGCGGCGGTCTGGCTCTACACCAAGACGGTGGCGCTGGAGGCCGCTCAGGCGGGCTGGAACGTGCGCGCCAACTCGGTCCACCCGGTCTTCATCAAGACGCCGATCCTCGACCCCTTCGTCGCCATGGCCGGCGGCGACGAAACCACCGCCCACGCCAAGCTGGCGCGCGGCATCCCCCTGAAGCGCATCGGCGAGCCCGACGACGTGGCCTACTGCGTCCTGTATCTGGCCTCGGACGAGTCCAAGTTCGTCACCGGCGCCGAGTTTAAGATCGACGGGGGAATGACGGCGCAGTGAGCGAGAGGTGGGGCCGCATTACCATCCCTTCTCCCGATGGGAGAAGGTGGCCCGAAGGGTCGGATGAGGGTCGTTCAGCAGCCTTCGGCGTGAGCCGCCGCGCTACGGCTGACGGCTGACGCCGAATGACGCCTCAGCCCCTCACCCTTTCGCCTGCCCAATCGCTACGCTCTTGGAGGCTCAAGCCCTCTCCCGCCGGGAGAGGGAGGAAACTGCGCTAAAGAAAAACGCCCCGGCCTTTCGACCGGGGCGTTCTCATGTTCAGGCCTCGACGCCGTCGCGAAGGCGCTTCAGGTCCGGCGGGGTCGCCTCGTCCGTCAGCAGGGCGATGGCTTCCTCGATGGTGACGATGGTCTGGGCCTGGCTGCCCAGGCGGCGGATGGCGACCTTGCCTTCTTCGGCCTCCTTGCGGCCGACGACGGCGATGGCGGGCACCTTGCCGACCGAGTGCTCGCGGATCTTGTAGTTGATCTTCTCGTTGCGCAGGTCGGTCTCGACCCGCAGGCCCGCCGCCCGGAACTTGGCGGCGACCTCTTCGGCGTAACCGTCGGCGTCCGAGGTGATGGTCGCCACCACGGCCTGGGTCGGCGCCAGCCACAGCGGGAAGGCCCCGGCGTAGTTCTCGATCATGATGCCGATGAAGCGCTCGAACGACCCCAGGATCGCGCGGTGCAGCATGACCGGGCGGTGCTTCTGGCCATCCTCTGCGATATAGGTCGCGTCCAGACGGTCGGGCAGGACATAGTCCAGCTGGATCGTGCCGCAGGTCCATTCGCGGCCGATGGCGTCCTTGACGATGAAGTCCAGCTTGGGCGCGTAGAAGGCGCCGTCGCCCTCGGCGATCACCACATCGACCCCGGCGTGACGGGCGGCTTCGGCCATCTGGGCCTCGGCCTTGTCCCAGAACTCGTCCGAACCGGCGCGCACCTCGGGACGGGTGGCCAGGTTGATGTAGGCCGTCTCCATGCCGAGGTCGGCGTGGACCGACTGGGCCAGCTTGATGAACTCGGCCGTCTCGTCGACGATCTGGTCTTCGCGGCAGAAGATGTGGGCGTCGTCCTGGGTGAAGCCGCGCACGCGCATCAGGCCGTGCAGCGAACCGGACGGCTCATAACGGTGGCAGGCGCCGAACTCGGCCATGCGCAGCGGCAGTTCACGATAGGACCGCTGGCCCTGATCGAAGATCTGCACGTGGCCGGGGCAGTTCATCGGCTTCAGGGACAGGGTCTCGCCCTCCACCGTCTCGCAGACGAACATGTTGGGACGATACTTCTCCCAGTGGCCCGAGGCCTCCCAGAACTTGCGGTCCAGAACCTGGGGCGTCTTGACCTCGACGTATCCGGCGGCGTCCAGACGGCGGCGCATATAGGCCTCCAGCACGCGCCACAGGACCCAGCCCTTGGGGTGCCAGAAGACCATGCCGCGGCCCTCTTCCTGCATGTGGAAGAGCTCCATGGCGCGGCCCAGCTTGCGGTGGTCGCGCTTCTCGGCCTCTTCGATGCGCAGCAGATAGGCGTCCAGGTCCTCCTTGGTCGCCCAGGCGGTGCCGTAGATGCGCTGCAGCTGGGCGCGGCTGGAATCACCGCGCCAGTAGGCGCCGGCCAGCTTGGTCAGCTTGAAGGCCTTGCCGACGAACTTGGTGGTCGGGAAGTGCGGCCCTCGGCACAGGTCGGCCCATTCGCCCTGCTTGTAGACGGTGATGGTCTCCGTCCCCGGCAGGTCGCGGATCAGTTCGGCCTTGTAGGTCTCGCCCACTGACTCGAAATGCTTGATCGCCGTGTCGCGGTCCCAGACCTGACGCTCCAGCGGGGCGCCCCGGTCGATGATCTCGCCCATCTTCTTTTCGATCTTGGCGAAGTCGTCAGTCGAGAAGGGCTCGTCGCGGGCGAAGTCGTAATAGAAGCCGTCCTCGATCGCCGGGCCGATCGTGACCTGGGTGCCGGGGAAGAGCTCCTGCACCGCCTGGGCCAGGACGTGGGCGGCGTCGTGGCGGATGGTCTCCAGCGCCTCGGGATCGTCGCGCATCAACAGGCGGAAGTCGCCGTCGCCGTCGATGACGCGGTCCAGGTCGCGCTGCTCGCCGTTCCAGACGACCAGGGCCGCCTTCTTGGCCAGCGAGGGCGAGATGGCCGCGGCCACATCACGGCCCGTCGAGCCGGCCGGATATTGACGCACGGCGCCGTCGGGGAATTTCAGTTCGATCATGACGGTCGTTCTTTTTCGATCTTGGCGGACGGCACGGGATCATAGCCCGAACCGCCGAAGGGATGGCATTTACAGAGACGGCGCACGGTGAGCCATCCCCCCCGAACCGGACCATGCTGGAGCAGGGCGTCGCGCCCGTAGTCCGAACAGGTCGGCAGAAACCGGCACGACTGGCCGAAGAAGGGGGACAGCGTCACCTTATAGCCCCGGTGGGCCGCGCGGACGCTGCGTTCGTAGAGAGACATCTGTCCCTTCGCCGGGGGCTCTGTTTCGGGTTCGTCGTGCTTATCCCTCTTCATCGCAGGGGGATCAACCGGACGACGCCTCAGGCCGCGCCGGCGAGACGAGTTCGCGTATCGCTGTGGTGCTTTTCGAGCGCCTGATTCACCGCGTCCAGCGTGGCCTCCAGCGCCACCATGGTCGAGGCGTGGCGCGCCGGATAGTCCGCGACCTGCTTGAGCACCCGCAGCCCTTCGAAGCGCCCGACCGGGCCGTCGCCGCCGGATTTCAGCATGGCCAGCATGGCGTCTCTGGCCTCAAGGATCTCCGACGCCGAGGCGCCGAGGATGCTCTCGCCCACCACGCCCGCCGCCGCCTGACCCAGGGCGCAGGCCTTCACCGCCTGGGCGAACTCCTTGATGCGGCCCTGATCGTCCAGCGTCACGTCCACGATGGCCTTGGACCCGCACAGCTTGGCGACGCGCTCGGCGCTGCCTTGCGGCGCAGCCAGCCGCCCGCTGTGCGGCAGGTTTGCCGCCAGCGACAGGATACGTGCGCTGTAGAGGTCGTCGATCATGGGGAGAAGATAGGGGTTCTCGTGCTGAAGGTGAAGCCGCCGCCTCTCCCTCCCACCTGGGGGAGGGTGGTCGCGCAGCGACCGGGTGGGGAGGGCGCGGTGATATAGGCGCGGCGCTTGAACAGCCGAGCGCCCCCACCCGTCTGACGCTGCGCGTCAGCCACCCTCCCCGAACGGGGAGGGAGAGGCGCAGCGCTGGTCTTTACCCGCCCTGAAGCGACGACCAGGTGCGCGCCGATCCGGCGGTCTCGGCGACCGGAACGGAGGTCGCCGCCGCCGCCGTTCGCTCGGCCAGCCAGCGCAGGTTGGCGTCGGCGACCTCGGGCGGCAGGTCGCGGCGCAGGATCTGTTCGGCTTCCGCGGTCTTGCCTTGCAGGCCTAGCGACAGGGCCAGGTTCTGGCGCACCTTCAGCGTCGCGCCCGGCTGTGCGGCGGCGCGACGCAGCAGGATTTCAGCCGAGGGCGCATCGCCTTCGCCCATGCGGGCGATGGCGGCGTTGGTCAGGACGTCGGGGTTGTCGGGCGACAGGCGTAGCGCCTCGTTCCAAGCCGCTCTGGCGTCATCGCTCCGCCGCACCTGCTGATAGGCCACGCCCAGCAGCGACAGGGGACGCCAGTCGCGCGGCGCGGCGGCCCGCGCCTGTTCCAGGGCCGCTATGCCATAGAAGGCCTGACCCCGCGCGATATGGGCGCGGCCCACCTCCAGCATGGCGTCGATGTTGGCCGGCTGGACCGTCAGAATCCCTTGCGCCGTCTCGGCGGCCTGATCGAACTGGCCCATTTCGCGCAGGGCCTGGGCCAGCTTGACCCCGGCGACCGGGTCCATTGGATTGATCTGCTGTTCCTGCGACCAGAAGACCGAACGGGCCAGGGCGTCGGCGCGGTCGTAGCTGGCGCGCGTCGCGGCGTCGGCGGGCTGACGCGCCTGAACGGCGGCGGGTGCGGGCGTTTGCGCCATGGCGGCGCCCGACAGGCCCCAAAGAGCCAGCGTCATGGTTGCGGCGGCGGCGGCGGTGCGCGACATGGAGAGGGTCCGGACGGTTTCCTGCGGCCTCAGCGTCGCTCTTCCGGGTCAAGGTTTGGTTAATCGGCCTTTAAGGGCCGGAAAGGCTCGCCCCATGTCCGTCGTTCACTCCGACCTGCTGATCGCCGCTTCCGATAGCGCGCGCCCGGTGCGCCTGATCGCGCAAGGGCAAGGCCAAGGACTGAAGCAGGGGCAGGCGCTGACCGGCAAGTCGGCCGCCTGGGCCGAGGCCAACGGCTTCACCGGCAAGGCGGGCCAGCTTCTGATCGTGCCCGGCGACGACGGCGCGGCGCTTGAGGCCCTGCTCGGCGCGGGCGAGGCCTTTGATCCCATGACGGCGCGGTCGCTGCCGACCCGTCTGCCCGCCGGCGACTGGCGACTGGAAGGCGTCGAGGGCGAGGCAGCCCAGCAGGCCGCCCTGGCCTTCGCCCTCGGCGGCTATCTGTTCGACCGCTACAAGGCCCGGCCCGAGCGCGGTCGCGCCCGCCTGGTCGCGCCTTCGGGACTCAACCTGACCGAGACCCTGAACATCGCCGCCGCCGCCGCCCTGGCCCGCGAGATGGTCGACACCCCCGCCGCCGACATGGGGCCGTTGCAGATCGAGACCATCGCCCGCGAGATCGCGCAAGGCTCGGGCGCGACCCTGACCGTCACGACCGGCGACGCCCTGCTGGAGGACAACTACCCCGCCGTCCACGCCGTCGGCCGCGCCGCCGCCCCGCACCGCGCGCCGCGCGTGCTGGAGATCGGCTGGAAGCTGGATCAGACCGACCTGCCGCTGGTGGCCCTGGTCGGCAAGGGGGTGGTGTTTGACACCGGCGGTCTGGACCTCAAGCCCGCCGCCGGTATGCGCAACATGAAGAAGGACATGGGCGGCTCGGCCCATGCCCTGGCGCTAGGCCGTCTGATTATGCAGGCCGACCTGCCGGTGCGCCTGGTGGTCCTCGTCGCCGCCGTCGAGAACGCCGTCTCCGCCGACGCCTTCCGCCCCGGCGACATCCTGTCGAGCCGCAAGGGCCTGACCATCGAGATCGGCAACACCGACGCCGAAGGCCGGCTGATCCTGGCCGACGCCCTGACGCGGGCGGGCGAGCATGAACCCGACCTGACGCTGGATTTCGCCACCCTGACCGGCGCGGCGCGCATGGCGCTCGGCCCCGAATTGCCGCCTCTCTATACCGACGACGAGGCCCTGGCCGAGGGCATCCTCTCGGCCGGGCGCGCGGTGGGCGACCCCCTGTGGCGGATGCCGCTGTGGGCCGGCTATCGCGCCGCGCTGGACAGCGAGATCGCTGACGTGAGGAACGATTCCGCCGCCTGGGCCCAGGCCGGGTCGGTGACGGCGGCGCTGTTCCTGCAGAAGTTCGCGCCGACGACCGGATCGTGGGCGCACATGGACATCTTCGCCTGGAATCCGCGCGCCCGTCCCGGACATCCTGAGGGCGGCGAGGCCCAGGCCCTGCGCGCCTGCTATCGCTATTTGCGCGACCGATTCGCGAAATAGTCGAGGCCGTTAACGCCCGATTTGGCTTCGGCGTTTACATATGGCGGTTCACCCGCGTGAACCGCCGCTGAGGCCCTGTTTGTCCGACTTTCTGGCCCTTATCCCGCCCGGCCCGCCTCTGATCCTTCGGGATGGAGATCGGATCGTGCTGGCCGAGCAGGCGCTCGAAGGTCTGATGCGGGCCGAGGCCTATCGCCGCACCGAGCCCATGCATTGTCGGGTTCCGGTTGCAGACATTCTGTCGGACGCCGACCAGCGCACGGATCAACTGCTTTACGGCGAGGCCTTCGACGTCCTGCATCGTCAGGGCGAGCGTGCCTGGGGCCGCGCCCGCCGCGACGGCGTGGTCGGCTGGATCGCGCTGGACCTGCTGTCGCCCGGCGCGCCTCTGCCTGCCCGCCGCGTCGCCTCCGTCACCGCCGCCCTGCCGCTGAACGCCCTGGTGGGCGAGACGAGCGAGGGGGTGAGCGACACTGATCTTCAACCTGTCGGCGATTTCGAGCGCGAGCCGGTCGCCGTGGCCGAACGTCTGCTGGGCCGCCCCCATGCGCTGGGCGCCCGCTCCTCGTTCGAAACCGACTGTTCGGGTCTGGTGCAGCAGGCCCTGCTGGCCTGCGGCCTTCCCGGCCCGCGCCGCTCCGACGCCCAGGCCGATCTGGGTCGTCCCATCGCCCGAGACGCCGCCCAGCGCGGCGATCTGGTCGTCTGGATGGCCCCGAACCGCGACCACGACTGGACCGGCCATTCGGCCATCATGGTCGATGCCGATCAGGTCATTCACGCCACCGGCGCCCACGGCGGCGTGGTCATCGAAGCCCTGACCGAGGTCGAGGCCCGCCTGACCGGCGAAGGCTTCGCCTCGGCGGTTTTCCGGCGGATCTAAGCCACAATATTCCGCTCATCCCCGCGGAGGCGGGGACCCAGTCCTTTGGCTGTATCCGTTGCACCGCAGTCTAGGCCGTATGTCTTGTCGGTGGGTCCGTGGCTCTCACTGGGTCCCCGCCTCCGCGGGGATGAGCGGATAGGGGGCTGACCACAAAACGCAGAAAAGGCGACCCGAAGGCCGCCTTTCCCGTCGTCTCGAATGTCTGACGCTTACGCCGTCGGGGCGCTGGTCGCGGCCGGCGGGGCGGCCGGGGTCGCCTGGGTCGTGGCCGGAGCCGCACCCTCGGCGGCCGGAGCGGCCTCCGTGGCGGCGGCGCCTTCAGCAGCCGGAGCCGCGCCGTCAGCGGCCGGAGCCGCCGCAGCGCCCGGTTGACGGGCCGGGTCCGAGGCCGGGATGGCGAAGCCGCCCGAGCCCTGCGTCCGCAGCCAGGCGATCAGGTTGATGCGGGTCTTCTCGTCGCGGATGCCGGCGAAGGACATCTTGGTGCCGGGAACATAACGACCCGGCGCGGTCAGGAAGGCGTCGATCTGGTCATAGCCCCAGGTCGGGGCCTCGGCCTTGTGTTTGGCCATGGCGTCCGAATAGGCGAAGCCCGCACGGTGCATCACGGGACCGCCCATGACGCCGTTCAGGTTCGGGCCGATGCCGTCGGCGCCGCCCGCGTTGACCGTGTGGCAGGCCTGGCAGCGCGCGAAGGCGGCTTCGCCGGCGGCCAGGTCGGCGGTCGGCAGAACCGTGCCCCAGTCGATCGGCAGGGCGGCCGGCTCGGCGCCCGCGGCTTCGTCCGGCGCGTCCACGAAGTAGCCCATCTTCTCAGGCTGCTTGGTGTGATAGACCATGCCCGAAACTTGCTGGACCACCAGGATGACAAAGGCGGTGCCCAGGCACGCGCCCATAATCTTGTTCCACTTCAGATCGCCGCTCATGCGCGTCGTCGCTTCCCGTATCTAATGAGCCCCCCCACCACGGAAGCGGTGTCAGGCATATTCTTGCGTGGGCGTCTCTTACACGCTAGCGCGACCTTCGCAACCGGCCCGGGCGCTTCCGGGCGTCACAGGACGCGTCAGACTGATGAATCCGCTGATATTGATACCCGCTCGCATGGCGGCGACCCGTTTGCCGAACAAGCCGTTGGCCGATATCGGCGGCAAGCCCATGATCGTGCGCGCCTGGGAACAGGCGGCCCTGTCCGGCTTCCGCGTCGCCGTGGCGGCGGGCGATCCCGAGATCGTCGAGGCGGTCGAGGCGGCGGGCGGCCTGGCCGTCCTGACCGATCCGGCCCTGCCCAGCGGTTCGGACCGCATCCGGGCGGCGGTCGAGGCGGTCGATCCCGACGGCGACCATGACATCGTCATCAACATCCAGGGCGACATGCCCTTCGCCTCGCCCGATCTGGCCCGCGCCTGCGCCGACCTGCTGGCCCGCGAATCAGCCTGCGACATCGCCACCCTCGTGGCCGCCGAAGCCGACGTCTCGGACCGCACCAACCCCGACGTGGTCAAGGCGGTGCTGGCCCTGCCGGAAGGCCAGACCAGCGGGCGGGCTCTCTACTTCACCCGCTCGACGCTCTACGGCGACGGCCCCGTCTGGCGCCACGTCGGCATCTACGGCTATCGCCGCGACGCCCTGATGCGCTTCTGCGCCGCTCTCCCGTCCCCGCTGGAAAAGCGCGAAAAGCTGGAACAGCTGCGCGCCCTGGAAATGGGCCTGCAAATCTGGGCCTCGGTGATCGACGACGCCCCGCTGTCGGTGGATAATCCGGCGGACCTGGAGGCGGCGCGGGCGCTGGTGTGACTTCTTTCCTCCCTGTTCGCGCAGCGAATGGGGAGGTGGATCGGACGCAATAGCGGCCGAGACGGAGGGGGCGGCGCTGCCCTGTCCGGGGAGGCGACAGAAAGCCAGAGGTTGCGTCGCCCCCTCCACCGCTTCGCGGTCCCCCTCCCCACAAGTGGGGAGGAAAGCCGAGGAGTCGCGCCTACTCCCCCTCCGCCCACGCCTCCAGCAACCGCCGCGCAATCGCAAATGGCGGCGGCGCATGGATCGTCCCATGCGTCCCGGCCAGCACCGCCCGCGCCTCGGCTCGCGTCAGCCAGGCCACGGCCTCCAGCTCGGTCTGGTCCGGCGCGGCGTCCTCGGTCGTAACCTCGGCGATCAGGCCGATCATCAGTTGCGCCGGGAAGGGCCAGGGCTGGCTCGAATGATAGACAACGCCCGACACCGTCAGCCCCGCCTCCTCCATCACCTCGCGGGCGCAGGCCTCCTCGATGGATTCGCCGGGCTCCATGAAGCCGGCCAGGGCCGACATCCGACCCTCGGGCCAGGCGGCCTGACGCCCCAGCAGGCAGCGAGGCTCGCTTCCGCCCTTATAGACCGGCAGCATGATGACGACCGGATCGACGCGCGGGAAATGCTCGACCCCGCAGGCTGCACAGACCCGCCGCCAGCCGCCCGAGGCCTGATCCGTGGCCTTGCCGCAGGCGGCGCAGAAGCCGTGACGGCGACGCCAGTCGAACAGGCTCTTGGCCGTCCCGGCGATGGCGACATCGGCTTCCGGCAGGGCCGCCGCCGCCGCGCGCATCTCGATGAACTGGCCTAGCCCGCCCGCCGGACCGCTGGTCGGGTCGATGGAACCCTCGAACTCGATGGCGAAGACCGGCGCCCCCTTCCACAGGCCCAGGAAGAGATCGCGGTCCGGGACCAGGTCGCGGCCGTGGCTCAGCGCTAGCCAGACCAGACGCTGCCCGCCCTCATGGTCCTCGACCAGGGGACGCCCCTCCCACAGCAGCATGGCCAGGGCCTCGGGATTGGCTTCCTGCTCGCCCAGCCAGGCGATGTCGTTGCGAAGGTCGCCCGAGCGGTCGAGCGGATTGCCGGAGAAGACGTGGGTATGGGACATGGCCGCTTCATACCCCCGACAAGACGACGCGGGGAGGGGTCTTGATTCCCGCGTCGTCACCCGTCATATCCCTCCTCGGAGATCGCGGGCGAAGGCTTCGCCAACCTGGTCAGGGCCGGAAGGCAGCAGCCACAACGAATTCACCTTCGGGTCGCGGTCTCTACCTTCCATCTTTGTGGCGCTAACGCTCGCCATGCGATGGCGACCTGCTTGAGCGCTGGTTTGGCGCTCTCGGTTAAGCGCGATTTTCAGACTATTCAGACGAATTGGACTCTGTTTTTCAGCAGGGCTCTTGGCGGCGTCTCGCAAGCTTCACGGAACCGGAATCGCTCTGGCCCGCTGAAAGGACTTCACCTTTCAGGAGCAGGCGAATGAGCGTTCTCGGGTCCATCCTCGGCGGCATCTTCAAGAAAAAGAAGGAAGAGGCGGCGCCCGCCGCGCCGGTCGCGCCTGCGCCGACCGCGACGCCTGTCCAGCCCCAGGTCACGGCGGCCGCCGCCACCGCGCCCCAACCGGCGCCCGAGGTCGATGTCGCCGGCATCCTCGACTTCATGAACGACCAGAAGGCGCAGAAGCTGAACTGGCGCACCTCCATTGTCGATCTGATGAAGCTGGTCGGGCTGGAATCCTCGCTGGCCGAGCGCAAGGAACTGGCCGACGAGCTGGGCTATACCGGCGACAAGTCCGACAGCGCCTCGATGAACATCTGGCTGCACGCCCAGGTGATTCAGAAGATCCGCGACAACGGCGGCCGTCTGCCCACCGATCTGTAAGGCTCCCCCTTCTGCCGTCATCCTCGGGCGCCCGCAGGGCGACCCGGGGACCCAGGCGTCAGCGCCGTGACGCGGCTGCGCGATTGACGGTGCATATCGGCCAAGCGGAGGATGCGCTGGCGGCTTGCGCGCGCTAAGACAGGATCATGAGCGACGTCGATCCTGATCTTGATGGCCCTCCCTGGGAGGAGGACGTTCCCGAGCGGGACGAGAACACCGACGACATGTTCGGCGCGCCCGCTGCTGCGCCCGAGCCTGTGGCGGCCCCGGTCGCCGCGCCCGCCTCGACGCCCGCCCCGACGTCCGCCAAGGCTCAACCCTTCGCCGACGAGCCCGCCGACGACGGCGCCTACAAGGTCCTGGCGCGCAAATACCGGCCGCGCACCTTCGAGGACCTGATCGGGCAGGAAGCCATGGTCAGGACCCTGACCAACGCCTTCGCCACGGGCCGTATCGCCCACGCCTTCATGCTGACCGGGGTGAGAGGCGTCGGCAAGACGACGACCGCCCGCCTCTTGGCCCGCGCCCTGAACAACGAAACCGACGTCATCGACAAGCCGTCGTTGAGCCTGACGGCGCACGGGCGCCACGACGCCTCCATCATGGCCGGCCAGCACATGGACGTCATGGAGATGGACGCCGCGTCGCACACCGGCGTCAACGACATCCGCGACATTCTGGAGAGCGTCCGCTACGCACCCGTAGAGGCCCGCTACAAGGTCTATGTCCTCGACGAGGTCCACATGCTGTCGACGCAGGCGTTCAACGCCCTGCTGAAGACGCTGGAAGAGCCGCCGCCCCACGCCAAATTCATCTTCGCCACTACCGAGATCCGCAAGGTCCCGGTGACGATCCTCAGCCGCTGCCAGCGCTTCGACCTGCGCCGCGTCGAGCCCGAGGTCCTGGTCGGCCACCTGGGCCGCATCGCCGACCGCGAAGGCATGAAGATCGAGCAGGAGGCCCTGGCGCTGATTTCCCGCGCCGCCGAGGGTTCGGTCCGCGACGGCCTCAGCCTGCTGGACCAGGCCCTGGTTCAGGCCGAGCACGGGCAGACGGTGCAGACCGCCACCGTGCGCGACATGCTGGGTCTGGCCGACCGCACGCAAACCATCGCCCTGTTCGAATCCGTCATGGCGGGGCGCACGGCTGAGGCGCTGGATAACTTCCGCACGCTCTACGGCTATGGCGCCGATCCGGTGCAGGTGACGAACGACCTGCTGGAGCACTGCCACGCCGCCTCGGTCGCCAAGATGCTCGGCCCGAACGCCACCCGCCTGCCCAATGATCAGGCGCAGAAGCTGACGGCGCTGGGCGCGGCCATCTCGGCGGGAACCCTGTCGCGGACGTGGCAGATGCTGCTCAAGGCCCTGGACGAGGTGCGGCGCGCGCCGAACCCCGCCGACGCCGTGGAAATGGCCATCGTCCGTCTGGCCTACGCCGCCGACCTGCCGGGACCTGAAGAGGCGCTGAAGGCCATCCAGTCGGGCGGAACCCTGCCGGGCGGCGGCGCTGGCGGCCCGCGCGGCGGCGGCTCAGGAGGAGGAGGCGGCGCCTCGGCCATGCTGGCGGCGCGGCCCATGGCCCAACCGGCCCTGCCCGATCCTCAGACCTTCGAGGCCGTGGTCGCCCTGATCGGCGAGAAGCGCGAAATCACGCTGCAGATGGACGTAGAACGCTACGTCCGGCCGGTGTCGTTCAAGCCCGGCGCCATCGTCTATGAACCCGCACAGGGCTCGCCCGTCGATCTGGCGCGGCGTCTGGCCTCGCGGCTCAAGGAATGGACCGGCCGCACCTGGCTGATCGCCGCCAACGGCCAGGGCGGCGGCGAGACCCTGATCGAGGTCGAGAAAAAGGCCCGCTCCGTCCGCCGTGCGGCGGTCGAGGCGGACCCCTTCGTCGTCTCCATCATGCAGGCCTTCCCCGGCGCCGAGATCAAGGACATCAAGACCCTGGCCCCGGCGGTGGAAATGCCCGCCATCCCGGAAGACGACGAGGAAGACTGATCTAGTCCGTCATCCCGGAAGCCCGCAGGGCTGTCCGGGACCGCAGGAACGCGGCGTCTTGGGCGGTCCCGGATCGGCGCTGCGCGCCGTCCGGGATGACGATCACTGGCTTACAGAATCTGCGCGGCTTCCTCGAAGTCGAGGCGCGGCGAGCGCGGGAACAGGTTCTCGTCCGTGCCGTAGCCCAGGTTCATGATGAAGTTCGGCTCGACCTTGCTGTCGGGGAAGAACTCAGCCTTCACGCCCGCCGCATCGAAGCCTGACATCGGACCCACGTCCAGGCCCAGGGCGCGGGCCGCAATGGTCAGATAGCCGCCTTGCAGCGAGGCGTTGCGGAAGGCGGCTTCCCGGCGACCCGCCTCGTCCAGGAACCAGTCGCGGGCGCCCGGCGCGTGTGGGAACAGCTTGGGCAGGGTGTCGTGGAAATCGATATCCTGGCCGATGATCAGGTTCACCGGCGCAGCCAGGGTCTTGGCGCGGTTGCCCTCGCTCATGTGCACGGACAGACGGGCCTTGGCCTCAGGCGAGGTGACGAAGACGAAGCGGGCGGGCGTGGCGTTCACCGCCGTCGGGCCGAACTTGGTCAGGTCGTAGAGCTTGCGGATCAGGGCGTCGGACACAGGCCGTTCGCTCCAGCCGTTGCGCGTGCGCGCCTCGGTGAACAGCTGGGCCAGAACGGCGTCGGACACCGGAACGTCGCGAGCGGAAAGGGCGTCGAAAGCCATGGGGAGAACCTCCTGAACAGGATTAGCAACTTGTATGGTTGCTATTTGGCGCTTCCGTCGATCAGGTCAAGAGCAATCACCACAAAAACTGTTGCGGATGGCGACCCGCGTTAAAGGGGCCTTCTGTCGCGGGGGCTGGAGCCGGGCCGCGGATCGCCCTATCTAGAGGGGATGAAAGACCTCAACGCCCTGATGCAACAGGCCCAGGCCATGCAGCAAAAGCTGCAGGACGCCCAGGCCAAGATGGCCGAAACCACCGCCGAGGGCACCTCGGGCGGCGGCCTTGTCACCATTGCCCTGAAAGGCCCCGGCGAGATCACCGCCGTGAAGATCGACGACAGCCTGATGGCGCCCGGCGAGGGCGAGATCCTGGCCGACCTGATCGTCGCCGCCCACGCCGACGCCAAGCGCAAGCTGGACGAGGTCAACAGCGCCCTGATGCGCGAGGCTGCCGGCCCCATGGCCGGGATGAACATCCCCGGAATGCCGAAACTCTTCTGATGGCCGCTTCCGCCGGGCCGGAAATCGAACGGCTCATCAGCCTGCTGGCCAAGCTGCCGGGCATGGGGCCGCGCTCGGCCCGGCGCGCGGCCCTGGCCCTGTTGAAGCGACGCGAGCAGCTTCTCGTGCCGCTGGCCGCCTCGCTGGCTGAAACCGCCGAGAAGGTCGTCAACTGCTCGATCTGCGCCGCGCCCGACACGCGCGATCCCTGCTCGATCTGTTCCGACAACACCCGCGACAACGCTCTGATCTGCGTGGTCGAGGAGGCCGGCGCCCTGTGGGCCATGGAGCGCTCCGGCGCCTTTCGCGGCAAGTATCACGTCCTGGGCGGCCTGCTGTCGGCTCTGGACGGGGTCGGGCCTGAGCAGCTTCGCATCGCCGAATTGATCGGCCGCGTCAGGGGCGGCGAGATGGGGGGCGGCGAAGCGCGCGAGGTCGTCTTGGCCCTGCCCGCCACCGTCGACGGCCAGACCACGGCCCACTACTTGGCCGAACGCCTGTCGGCGGCGGGCGTCGAAGTCACGTCCCTGGCGCGCGGCGTGCCCGTCGGCGGCGAGCTCGACTGGCTGGACGACGGCACGATCATCCAGGCCCTGCGGGCCAGACGGCCGGCGTAAAACTTCCCTCTCCCGATGGGAGAGGGCTTGAGCCTCGGAGAGCCGAAGGCGAGCCGCCAGGCGAAAGGGTGAGGGTCCGCCCCGTCAGTCGGCGCAAGCCGTCTCGCGGAGGCCTTCGACCAACTTCACCCGCCAACCCTCACCCTTTCGCGCAAGAACGATCGCTGACGCTCTCGTGCGCTCAAGCCCTCTCCCATCGGGAGAGGGTGACTATTATCAACCCCCGACTCCGGCTAGGAACGGAGCATGAACACGCTCGAACTCATCCTGCTGGTCGTCGCCGTGGCCGCTGTCGCCGGCTTCTTCTGGGCCTTCATGGGCTGGCAGAAGGCCAAGGGGGCGCTCGAAGCCGCCGACGCCCGGCTGGAGCTGATGGAGGAGAGCCGCGATTCCATGGCGGAGTTCCTCAAGGCTCAGGCCTCCCAGTCGGCCGAGGCCGTGGCGAGCAAGCTAGTGGCCCGCGCCACCGAGACCTTCCAGGCCCAGGACCGCGTCGCCCGCGAACGCATGGAGGCCCAGCTCAAGCCCGTCTCGGAAACCCTCGCCAAGTTCCAGGAACACGTCGCCGCTCTGGAGAAGACCCGCGCCGAGGACACCGGGGGGCTGAAGGAGCAACTGGCCGCCCTGATGACCGCCTCGACCGCCACCCGCGACGAGGCGCGCCGCCTGACCGAGGCCCTGAAGGGCAATACCGGCCGTCGCGGCCGCTGGGGCGAGCAGACCTGCCGCAATGTGCTGGAAGCCGCCGGCATGGCGGGCCGTTTCGACTTCGAGGAGCAGAACTCCTCCGCCAATGACGAGGGTCGTCAGCAGCGCCCGGACTTCATCATCAAGCTGCCCGGCGGCGGCATGTTCGTGATCGACGCCAAGGTCTCCCTGGCCTTCGCCGACGAGGCGGACGGCGACGAGGAAGCCCAGGGCAAGGCGATGTCGGCCCGCACCGCCGCCAGCATGAAGACCCACGTGCGCCAGCTGTCGTCCAAGGCCTATCAGGACCAGTTCAAGCCCAGTCCCGACTTCGTCGCCATGTTCGTGCCCGGCGACGCCTTCCTGTCCGCCGCCCTGGATCACGAGCCCGAGCTGATGACCCAGGCCATGGCCTCGCGGGTCGTCATCGTCACCCCCACCACCCTCTTCGCCCTGTGCAAGGCCGTCGCCTACGGCTGGCGCGCCGAAGAGCAGGCGAAGAACGCCGAGGACGTCGCCAAGCTGGGCAAGGAGCTTTACAAGCGCCTGTCGGTCATGGGCGGCCACGCCGCCTCGGTCGGCCGGGCGCTGGAAACCGCCGTCGGCAAGTACAACCAGTTCGTCGGCTCGCTGGAGAGCCAGGTCATGGTCTCGGCCCGTCGCTTCGAGGACCTGCAGGTCGATCATGAGGGCAAGGAGCTGCCCGACCTGCCCGCCGTCGAACAGTCGCCGCGCACCCTCAGTCGCCCCGAGCTGCTGAACGCCCCGGCAGAGTAGCGCTGCCTCGCTTGACGGCGGCGGACGACAGTGTAAAACGTCCTTGTCAGATTAAGGGGGCGTTGTGGCCGGCAAGCGTAAACTCATCATCCAGTCCGTCATCGGTTTCGGATTGATCATGCTGGCCGCCTTCCTCATGGGCGGCGTCCTGGCCTATCTTGAGACCCAGGGCCAGGACATCACGTCCAGCGCGGGCGCCCTGTGGGCGGTCGGGGGCTTCGCCGCCGTCACCATGCTGATTTCCCTGTGGGTCGGCTTCAAGTGGATGTCCTCCATCGACGAAGCGGCGCGGGAAGCGCACAAGTGGGCTTGGTTCTGGGGCGGTTCGGGCGGCATGGCCGTTGGCGGGGTTCTGGTGATCATGGCCTCGCTGCCGCAGGCCGCCGCGATCCATATTCCCGCCTGGTATTCCGAACGCACCGACCCCGCCGCCTACGCCGCCACCGGCGCCTTCGCCATGCTGACGCTGATGCTGATCGGCTACACCATCGCCTGGGCCTGGTGGTGGCTGGGGCGGCGTTGAGGGACGCGGCATGAACAACCGTCTCAAGGTCCTGCGCGCCGAGCGCGACTGGAGCCAGGCCCACCTGGCCACCGAACTCGGCGTCTCGCGCCAGACCGTCAATGCGCTGGAGACCGGTCGCTACGACCCCTCCCTGCCGCTGGCCTTCAAGATCGCGCGCCTGTTCCAGATGCCGATCGAATCCATCTTCTCGGACGAGGAATAGTCGTCGCTGGCCGACGCGCCCCGTCATCGCCTCTCTTCAAAAGGATGCCTGCCATGCGTTTCGACCGACTGACCGCCTGCGTGCGTTCGACGCTGACCGTCGGCGCCGCCCTGTCCGCCCTGCTGATGGCCCCGTCGGCGATGGCGCAATCGTCGGTGGCTGCCCCCGTCGCCGTCACCGCAGCGCCCGAGGGCTCGGGCCCGGCCTTGTGGGTGATCAAGGACGCGGATTCGACCCTCTATCTGTTCGGTACGGTCCACGTGCTGAAGCCCGAGACGCCGTGGGGCACGGCCCGCGTGGATCAGGCCTTCGCCAGCGCCGACGAATACTGGTTCGAAATCGCCGACCTCGCCAATCAGGACGGCGTCATGCCCCTGATCCAGGCCAAGGGCGTCTCGCCCGACCGCCCCCTGTCCAGCCTTCTGACCGCCGAGGAGATGGCCGACCTCGACGCCGCCGCGCGCACGGTCGGGGCGACGGCGGCGCAGTTGGACCCGTTGCGCCCCTGGCTGGCCAGTCTGCAACTGGCGCTCGCCTCGATCGCCAAGGCCGGCTACGTCCCCGCCAACGGCGGCGATCAGGTCCTGCACGCCCGCGCCGCCGCCACGGGCAAGCCGATCAAGGGTTTTGAAACCGCCTCCCAGCAGATCGGCTTCATCGCCGATATGTCTGAAGACGCCCAACTGGCCATGCTGCGCTCGGGCCTCAAGGAGTTTGATCAGGCTGACGCCATGCTCGGCCGCATGGTCACGGCCTGGTCGACCGGCGACGTCGACGGTCTGGATGTCCTGATCGGTCAGGAGATGAAGTCGGAATCCCCGGAAATGTACGCTGTCATGCTGACCAACCGGAACGAGACCTGGGCCGATCAGATCCAGACCCTGCTCGCGGGCTCCGGGACGGCCTTCATCTCGGTCGGCGCGGGCCATCTGGCGGGCGCGGACAGCTTGCAGAGCAAGCTGGCGCAACGCGGGATCACGACGACCCGGATCACCGATTAACGCCAGGACGCTTGACCTCTGGGCCGCGACGCGGGACGCGGGGGCATGACCCAAGCAGAACCCAGACTGACGACCCTGGCCCATGGCGGCGGT
>NZ_QLLC01000003.1 GCF_003350205.1 Brevundimonas bullata
CGATGGCGGCGTCGCGGCTGGCGCGCTGGATGTCGGCTTGGCTGACGCGGGCGGCGCGGGCGGAGCCGGCGGCGCGATCCAGCTGATGTCGTCGGCGCGAGACGTCAGCTCTACGGCGGCCAGGGGCGTGGCGACGGCCAGCAGGGCGCCTGCGGACAGGAACAGGGCCAGGGGGCGGGACGCGGTCTTTTGTCGGGCCTTCATGATGCGGCTTATCCTTTTGGCGAGAGAAGCGGGGGACCCGGTCATGCCCAAGGCGGCGATCTGAGAACCGGCCGGGCAGGTGAAGTCTGAGGCGAGGTCGAGCAGGGCGCGGGCGTAGGCATGGCGATCCATGCGGTCGACGGCGAGGGCGTCGGCGGCTTCCTCGGTTCGGGCGGACAGGCTGGCGTGCAGCAGCCAGACCAGGGGATTGAACCAGAAGAGGGCCAGGGCCAGACGCGACATAAGAGCAAAGACCCAGTCGCCGCGTCGGATGTGGGCCAGTTCATGAGCAAGAATCGCTTGCGCCGTTTCGGGGCGGCGCACGGCGTCCTCGCCGATCAGGATGACGCCCGGCGGCGGACCCCAGCTGAGCGGAGCGCGGACGCGGGGCGAGGCGATCAGGCGGGCGCCGGCCGGGGCGTCGAGGCGGGCCAGGGTTTCGGTCCAGACGCGATGGGTCACGGGGCGGCCGGTCTCGGTCCAGCGATTCAGGACCCATACGCCCAGGGCGAAGCGGCCAACGACCAGCATCAGTCCGGCGGCATAGGCGAAGGCGGCGATCAGGGGCCAGGACAGGCGGGCGGGGGCTTCGCCGCTGACGGCGACCCCGGCGATCGGCTGAAGGTCCAGGCGCCAGGAACGGGTCTCGGGCAGGTCGGCGGCGGCGGGCGGGTTCAGCCAGGCCAGCTCCACCTGGGGGCCGAGCCAGAGGAAGAGCGGCAGGGCCAGCAGCAGGCAGACGCTCACCCTCAGGATGGCGGCGCGCTCGCGGGCGGGACGAGCGACGAGCAGGGCTGAAAGCCCCAGGCCAGCCGCGGCGATGACGCCGGATTTGAGCAGGAGTTCGAGGAGGAGGGGCCAGGTCACGAAGGGGCCTCCTCGCCCGCAGCGTCGATGGCGCGGCGCAGGGCGGCCAGTTCCTCGGGCTTCAGCGTCTTGGTGAGGCCCAGCAGGGCGGTGGCGGCTGAAGCCGCCGATCCGGCGAAGAAGGTGTCGACCATGCGGCGCAGGGCGCTGTCCGCCAGGGCGCGCCCCTGTGGGGCCGGGCGCCAGGCGCCGTCGGCGCTGCGGATCACCAGGCCCTTGGCCTCAAGGCGTTTCAGCAGGGTGCGCACGGCGGAATCGCTGAGCGGGTCGCGCAGCGAGTCTCGGACGGCGGCGGTCGCCCCCTGGCCCAGTCCGCACAGGGTTTCGAACACCTCCCGTTCTCTGCGAGGCAGGGTTTCGATCATGGCGCGCCCTCATGTCTGCTACATATGTAGCGCTACATGCGTAGCGGAATGCGGCGACAATACGGCGATATATGTGAACTTTCAGACAGGCGCAGCCCAAAGAAAAAGGCCCGGCGTTTCCGCCGGGCTTGGTCGTATCAGCTTGTCGCCTGGGATCAGGCGGCTTCGGCCTCGGCCT
Organism: Brevundimonas bullata; assembly: GCF_003350205.1. GTDB lineage: Bacteria > Pseudomonadota > Alphaproteobacteria > Caulobacterales > Caulobacteraceae > Brevundimonas > Brevundimonas bullata. The sequence continues at coordinate 1,615 of NZ_QLLC01000003.1, forward strand.
CGGCGGCGGCCAGTTCGGCGGCGGTCGGGACCGGCTTCTTGGCGCTCAGCGACTTGGCCAGCAGGGCGACGGCGGCGTCCTTGTCGATGCGGTTGGCGGCGGCGACTTCGCGGGCCATGCGGTCCAGGGCCGATTCGTAGAGCTGACGCTCCGAATAGGACTGTTCCGGCTGGGTGTCGGCGCGGTGCAGGTCGCGGACCACCTCGGCGATCGAGATCAGGTCGCCCGAGTTGATCTTGGCTTCATATTCCTGGGCGCGACGCGACCACATGGTGCGCTTGACGCGGGCGCGGCCCTTCAGCGTGGTCAGAGCCTTGGTGACGGTGTCGTCGGCGGCCAGGGTGCGCAGGCCGGCGGTCTTGGCCTTCTTGGTCGGGACGCGCAGGGTCATCTTTTCGTGGTCGAAGGTCACGACGTAGACTTCCAGCGACATGCCGGCGACTTCCTGAGTCTCGATCGCGGCGACCTTGCCGACGCCATGGGCGGGATAGACCACCGCATCGCCAACCTTGAATTCCAGACCGGTCTTGCTCGTCATGTCATTCCTTTCCCGGAACAGGGGCGAAGCGAAGCGCCGAACGCAGCTGATGGTCGAAAACAACCCCGCCGCCGGAAACTGGTCCCGTCGGTTGGGTCGTCAGGTCACACATCAGAAACGAAAGCGGATCACCGAACCTCTGGCCGACCCCGTCTGTTCGGCGGGGGACTGTCGCAAACGCGGGCGGCGCGCATGACTGCGGAACCGCCCGTTTCGAATAGGGAGGAACCTATCATAAAATTAGGAAATCTCAAAACATCCACAGGACGACTGAGCGGTTCCGGCACTTTGTGACCGGATTGTGTCCAGAACTTAGGAGCCCTTGCCGGGTTTGGGGCTGAAGTATTTCTCGAACTTGCCGGTTTCGCGCTCATACTGTTCGCGGTCGGCAGGGGGCGTGCCCTTGACCGTGATGTTGGGCCAGACCTTGGCGTACTCGGCGTTGACCTGCAGCCACTTGCCGTCGGGTTCGTCCTCGGTGTCGGGGACGATGGCGTCGACGGGGCATTCCGGCTCGCAGACGCCGCAGTCAATGCACTCGTCGGGGGCGATCACCAGGAAGTTCTCGCCCTCATAGAAGCAGTCCACCGGACAGACCTCGACACAGTCCATGAACTTACATTTCACGCAGGCGTCGGTGACGATGTAGGTCATGGCGGTCGGGCGGGCTCTTTGGGGCAATCAAGGTCGAGGGCGGGCAAATGGCCCCGCCGGAACCAACTGTCAACCGAGGGCGCTGTCGCAAGGGCGTGGGACGCTTGACGGGCCTGGGTCGCGTCTGCATCCCTTACGATTACAGATCGCCGCTCAAAAGGAGGTTCGCCCATGCGTTTCGTCGCTCGTTCCACAGTCGTTCGTATCGGCGCGGGGGCTGTCGCCCTCAGCCTTCTGGCCGGGGGCGCCGTCGTCGCCCAGGCCGCCCTGACCAAGGTTCCGTCCGAGGTTCAGGCCGGCGACTACAAGCTGGATTCCGCCCACGGCAAGATCACCTGGTCGGTCGATCATCTGGGCTTCTCTACCTATGTCGGCCAGTTCGTGAACGTGCAGGCCGAGCTGAAGCTGGACCCGGCTAATCCTTCCGCCAGCAGCCTGACGGCGACCATTCCTCTGACCGAGGTGGATTCCAACTCGGACGGACTGAATAAGCACCTGCAGACGGCGGACTTCTTCGACACCGCCAACCACCCGGTCGCCACCTTCCGCTCGACCCGCATCGTCGTCGACCCGTCCGAGCCGAACGAGGCCATGGTCTATGGCGAACTGACCCTGCGGGGCGTGACCAAGCCGGTGACGATGGAGGTCGAGTTCAACCAGGCGGGTCAGACGCGCGGCGGCTACAAGGCCGGGTTTGACGGCGAGGCCAAGATCAAGCGCTCCGACTTCGGCATCACCTTCGGCCTGCCGGCGCTGGGCGACGAGGTGGAGCTGCACATCGAAGGCGAGTTCGTGAAGCCGTAGACGGCTTCTTTCCTCCCCATTCCATGGGGAGGGGGACCACGAAGTGGTGGAGGGGGCGACGCAAACTTCAGCCGTCGAGACGCCCCCTCCGTCTCGTCGCCTTCGGCGTCGATCCACCTCCCCATCGCTGCGCGACAGGGAGGAAAGTGGGTCAGGCTTCCGGCGCGTCGAGCGCCGCATAAAGGGCGCGGGCTTCCTCGGGAGGGCCGCGCCTTTCGCCTAGGTGGAGCACGCGTACGGTGATCAGCCGCCCGCCTTGGGCGAACAGCAGGTCGTCGCCGGGGTGGACGCTGCGGCTGGGCTTGTCGAGGCGGGTCTGGACGCCGTGGTGGGTCAGGCGGATCAGGCCGCGCTCGACCATGTCGGCGGCGACGCTACGGGTCCTGGCGAAGCGCGCGCGCCATAGCCACAGGTCGATACGGCAGCTGTCCTCGCCTCTGGAGGCGGCGGTCACGCGGAGGCGGCCTTGCGCCTCGGGCGGCGCTGGCGGCGCGGGGGCGCGGACGGCTGGGTCAATTGGGCCAAGGCGGCGAAGGGCGAGTCCTTGGGCGGCGGGGCGGGCTTGCCGGGGCGTGCCGCCTTGTCGGCGCGGGGCAGACGCAGGGCGGCCTGTACGGCGCGGGCCTGTTCGGCGGTCCAGCCCAGTTCGGCCAGGGCCTCCTCCGGCAGCGGCGCCTTGCCCGCCGCGCGTGACAGGTCAGCGAAGCGTTCCAGCGTCTCCACCGGCGTGCTCCACGATCCGACGGCGCGACGCCCGAAGGCTGACAGCGCGCGGGGCGAGGGCGCCGGCGATGGTATGGGCGACAGGGCCTCGCCGGCGGGACGGAAGGGCTCGACGACGAAGGCCTGGGCCAGCAGCCGGGCGCGGGGCTTGAGCGCGCCGGGCAGCCAGACGGAATGGGCGCCGACCCGGATCGCAAAGGTCTTGACCGTGCGCCGCTCGTGCTGGCTCAGCGCCGCCAGATCGCGTTCGACCTCGGCGCGGGGGATGACGCCGCCCGCCTCGATCAGGCGGAAGGCCAGGCCGCGCGGCAGGCCGGTCAGGCTGCCGTTGTCGAGCGCCTGACGCAGGCGACGCAGGTCGCGAAGGGCGCGCCCGGCCTCGCCCGTCAGCCAGGCCTCGATCCGTCGTTGCGCTCGCTCGCGCGCCGGGACCGGGCCGAGATCGCCCAGCAGCCGCACGCGCGGGGCGAAGGGATCGTCGTTGATGATCCGGGCCGTCAAGGCGCCCTGCCACAGCACATCGCCGCCGCCTGAGCGCGGGTTGGGAATGACGCTGAAGGCCTCATCGGCCTCGGCGGCCAGCTTGCCTAGGCGCCGGGCGATCTCGGGTCCGACAGCGCGGGTCGCGGCCTGTCTCAGCGCCCGGTCGGCCAGGGCCGAGCCGCCCGCGTCGGGGGTGAAATGAGCCCCCTCCAGATGACCGACCACCTCGCCTTCGACCGTCACCTCGCCGTCGTCGGCCACGCCCGCGACCGTGTCGGAGCGCACGTTCAGCGCCCGCATCAGGGCCGTGGTGCGCCGGTCGACGAAGCGGGCGGTCAGGCGTTCGTGCAGGACGTCGCTGAGCCGTTCTTCCAGCGCCTTGGTCTGGTCGCGCCAGCCCTGGGCCTGATCCATCCAGTCGGGGCGGTTGGCGATGTAGGCCAGGGTCCGCACCCCGGCCAGCCGCGCCGACAGCTGGTCGATCTGGCCGTCGTCGCGGTCCAGATCGTTGAAGCGCGGGGCGACCCAGTCCTCGGTCAGGCGGCCCCGGCGGCTGGTCAGGGCGGTGAAGATCTCCTTCGACAGGCGGGCGTGCTCGTCCAGGGTGGTCTTCTGGAAGTCCGGCAGCTGACAGGTCTCCCACAGCCGCATCAGGGCACCGCGCGAACGGGCCACCTTCTTGACGTCCTCGTCAGCCGCAAAGCGCCGCAGCAGGGTCTCGTCCAGCGCCTGGGCCGTCAGCCGCAGGCCGAAGCGCTCGGGCGACACTGTCAGCGAGCGCAGCAGGTCGGGCAGGGTGTCGAAGTCCAGCCGCCCGTGGCGCCATTCGGCGGCCTCGACCGGATCGAAACGGTGAGTAACCACCTGTTCGAGGATGTCCTCGTCCAGTTCGTCGGCCTCGCCCGTCACGCCGAAGGTGCCGTCGCGCAGGTGACGACCGGCGCGCCCGGCGATCTGGCCGATTTCAGACGCGTGCAGCCAGCGGGTGCGCGTGCCGTCGAACTTACGAAGCCCGGCGAAGGCGACATGGTCCACGTCCATGTTCAGCCCCATGCCGATGGCGTCGGTGGCGACCAGGAAGTCCACCTCGCCCGACTGGAACAGCTCGACCTGGGCGTTGCGGGTGCGGGGGCTGAGACTTCCCATGACCACGGCGGCCCCGCCGCGTTGGCGGCGCAGCAGCTCGGCGATGGCGTAGACCTGCTCGGTCGAGAAGGCGACGACGGCGCTGCGGCGGGGCAGGCGGGTCAGCTTCTTCGATCCGGCGTAGGACAGGGTGGACAGGCGCTCGCGCGTGACGATCTCGGCCTCGGGGACCAGGGCGCGGATCAGGGGGGCCATGGTGCCGGCCCCCAGGAACATGGTCTCGAAACGCCCGCGCGCGTGCAGCAGGCGCTGGGTGAAGACATGGCCGCGCTCCGGGTCGGCGACCAGTTGGATCTCATCGACCGCCAGGAACTCGACCTGGCGCTCCAGCGGCATGGCCTCGACGGTGCAGACGAAATAGGCCGGGCGCGGCGGGACGATCTTCTCCTCGCCGGTGATCAGGGCGACGGCGGCGGCCCCGCGCTGCTTGACGATCCGCTCATAGATCTCGCGCGCCAGGAGGCGCAGCGGCAGGCCGATCATGCCCGAGGCGTGACCCAGCATCCGCTCGACCGCCAGGTGGGTCTTGCCGGTGTTGGTGGGGCCCAGGATCGCCGTGACGCGCGATGGGGCCAAGCCTGCGGAACGATCACTCATGCTGTGACGAAGGTGGCGACTTCCGCGCCGGGGTCAAGCGCGGCGATGGCGGGCCGGGTGCGGCGCGTCGCTATGCGGTCGGTTTGATCGCAAGGGCGGGCGATGGGGGGGTACGAGCTTGGCTATTCGTAAACGGATTCGGCCAATGGGCTGGAACAGGGGCGAAACGAATCAGGACCGAATCAGCGACTCGCTCCGATTCAGGCTTTGTTCCCTACAAGATATTGTAGCTTAACGCGGATTAACCGCTAGGATTTTCTTGCCTAGTGGAAAACCCGGCCTGACCGTCTTTCCCTCGTCCCCGCGACCCGCTAGGGACGACCTGCGTGGCCCCGTAGCTCAGCTGCATAGAGCAAGGCTTTCCTAAAGCCGAGGTCGGGGGTTGGAGTCCCTCCGGGGTCGCCATGCCTTAAATTTTTATTTTAAATCAACGGCATGACTTTGGTTTGGCGTTGGGATTGACGCTGCCCTATTCGTGCTTGGGTGGAGAGAGCGGGCATCGGCCTTCCTGAGGACGGCTCGGGCCAGGGCGCTCCAATTGGAAACGCCCCGGAGCGATCCGGGGCGTTGGAAGCGTGGCTTTGGCAGAAGTCTATTCGAGTTCGGGACCATTTGCGGTGCACCGGCCCACGCGAACGTTTGCGTAGAACGAGGTGGTCTGCCCGTCGGTGTATTGGCTCGACCCTGCCCAGATCGGATTGCCCATGCCGCCGTAGCAGACCCCGTAGTTGCGCCCGACCTCAACGGTGTGGGTCGCGTCGCTGTAGTAGACGGTGTCGTAGAGGATGATCATTGAGGTCTGAGCGATGGCCGCGGTGGCGGTCAAGCCCAGGCAAGCTGCCGCTGCGACGACGAGGCGTTTCGAGATCTTCATTTCACCCTCCAAAACCTTCCCAACGAAGGTTTCGAACACTCACGTTACGCGGATTGTGGAGTCAACCTTAGATAGGTGTCACAGAGCCGTTCCGGCGGCTGTCTCTCAAGCGTCCTAAGGCAAGAAGTAGACCTAGGCAGCCTTGTGTTTGCTGGCCTGCATGACGCCCAGCGACAGAATGTCATGCCGCCAAAGCATACATTCACACAACTGTGAGTTGTTCGTTCTGACCGACTGTCATCTGCTCGGGTTCGCGTCGTAGTGGCGCAAGTTGGGAGGAAAGATATGTCGAAACACTTGAAGGCGGGCTTTGCTGTGGCCGGTCTGTTGACCGCCGGTATGGCCGGCGCCGCCCTTGCCAAAACCTATCTCGATCCTCAGATCGCCTACTCCTACGTCCTGTACGAGGACGCCGCCAAAACCATCGTAATTGGTTACGACTCGGATCGAGGCTGCGTCGTCAGCGGGCAGAACGTCTATGCCCAGCGCGTCCAGCTTCACACCCCCTACTTCGACGCCACGCCGATGTACCTCTGCACGGGCGGCGGCCCCTACCTACCGCCTGAGTGGTGACAAGCCGTCGGCTGAGCGAACGCCACGCCCCGGTTGAGCGATCAGCCGGGGCTTTCGGTTCGCGGTGGCCGGCTTGCGAAACGCTGGGGCCGGTCTGGCTTGCCGCTTCTCAGGCGATGGGGAAGGTCGGGGGCGGCAGGGTCAGTCGGGTGTCTTGAACGGCGTGCTCGCCGAAGAACTTGACCAGCAGGGTCTGGACCTCCGGGTGGGCCTCGAAGACGTTGTGGCCGGCGTTCTCGACCAGAACCTGAGCCTTGTTCTGGAACTGGGCGATGACCTCGGCCTGTTCCTCCAGCGGGGTGCGGCCGTCGAGGGAGCCGGCGACCAGAAGGGCCGGGGTCTCGATGCGGATCGGCTGACGGAAGTCGTCGCCCAGATCAACGCCGGGGATGGCGCCCAGCAGATGCGGCATGGGCAGGTTGAAGGCGTCGCCCAGAACGGCTGTCTTCGCCTCTTTCTCGATCAGCGCCAGGCGTGCGGGCGAAACGCCCGACGCCAGGTCCATCGCCTCCGGCATGCCGGAGAGGTTGAAGTAGCGGTGAGGCGGCGGGAAGAGCGGCGTCAGGACGTCAGTCTTCCCGGCGTCCAGCGCCAGATAAATGTTCGGCAGCATGGACAGTTGCGGCGGATTGGCGACCAGGGCGGAGGCAAGGAGCTGGACCCCGAAACCGCCCATCCTGACGTCGACGGGGCCGTTCTCACCGGCGAAGGTCAGGGTGGCCGGATCGGCCTCGAGCCGCTCATGCACGCGGCGCATCAGGGCCGGCATGTTCGGGATCGCCGCGCGGACGGCCGGGTCGGCGCCCATCAGATGATCCACGCGGTCCAGGAACATGTCGATGTGGGCGGGCCGCTTGATGGTCTGATCCTGACCTTCGAGGCTGGCCAGGGCGACGCGGCCAATTGAGTTGGGATGCCGCTTCAGCACCGACAGGGCCAGGTGGGTGCCGTAGCTGATGCCCCACAGGTTGATCTTTTCCACGCCCAGGTGGCGGCGCAGGTCCTCGATGTCGTCGGCGTTCTGTTCGGTGTTGTAGCCGGTCATGGAGATGCCGGCGCGGCTCCAGTCGATCCAGGCCTTCTGCATCTCTTCGCGATACCAGGCGGTGACGCCAGCATGGGTCATGGCGGGGTAGGGCGTCGTGGCGGCGCGGTCAGGAATGCTGGCCGACAGGCCGACGCCGCGTTGATCGAAGGCGATGACGTCGGCCACTTCTCTCAAGGCCATGAAGATGGGGAAGCGCGGGCCCATCGCGGTGCGCACGCCGGAACCGCCGGGACCTCCGGCCAGATAGACGATGGGCGGGCCAGGGTTCTTGGCGGTCGAGGCGAAGCGCACATAGCCGAGGCGGATACGACGCGAGCCGGGGATGCGGCGGTCCTCGGGGACCTCGAAGAAGCCGCGTTCGGCGTCGACTTCCTGACCGTCGCCGGACGTGTAGCGGAAGGGGCCGGCCTGGGGCTGAGCCGCCTGAGCGCGGGCGGCGCTGGACAGGAACGCCATGCCAGGAACGGCGAGGCCGGCGGCGGCGATTAAGGAGCGGCGGTTCAGGAAGGTGTGGGTCATGACGACGGTTGAAGCAGGGTTTTCCACCGTGTGGGGCGCGCTTCGGCGAACGGCGCCCCTGGTTCGGTGAACGGCAGCGCTTTCCGGTGAATGGCGATAGGGTCGCCGTCATGTGGCGGATTCTTTTCATCGCGATTCTCCTGATCTCGCTCCCGAAGACGCTGTGGGCGCAGGAACTGGAGTGGCAGGTCTGTCGCGCTGAAGCGGGAGCGGCGGCGCCCGTGGTGCACGACTGTCGCCCGGCGGGCGATGTCATCGACCCGCAAGGGCGGGAGCTTTGGCTTCGCTCTGTCGTGCAGCGCCCGCAGGGTGACAAGCCTGTCGCGCTCTATGTCGTCGGCGCCGCTTCGTCGGAGGCCTGGCTCAACGGGCAGAGGCTGGGCGAGAATGGTCGACCGGGCGGGTCGTCCGCGACGGAAAGGCCCGGCCGTTACGAGGCGACCTTGCCGATCCCCGAACGGATGTGGCGAGCGGCGGACAATGTCGTCGTGGTCCGCCTGTCGTCCTTCCATGGTCTGGTGCGCCTGGACGGGCCCATCGCGGCCATCATGGTCGCCCCATACCCCTGGCCGTCGCGCGCGGTGCTGGTGGCGATCGCCTTCCTCATCGCCGGCGCCCTGTTCGCCGCCGCCTTCGGCTTTGGCGTCATCTACAGCCTGCGCCGCACCCGTTCGAGCCTGGCGCTGGCGGGTTTGGCTGGTGTCGCGGGGGTGCAGGCGATGCTGGAGAGTCTGCGGGCGCTGGTTCCCTATGCCTATCCCATTCATGGTTTGCGGCTGGTCGGCATCTGGGTTCTGACCGCCGCCTTCGCGGTTCTGCTCGTCTCCTACGTCGTGTCGCGTTTCTGGCCCCAGGCGCGCCGTCCGCTGATCACCCTGACCGTGGCGGCCGTGACGGCGACCTGGCTGGCGCCCGGTTTTGATCTGAAGACCGCTGCGGCCCTGATGGTCGGGCTGGCCCTTTCGACCGTGGGGGGCGGCGTCGGCGTGCGTCGGGGTGTGCCGGGCGCGCGGCTGACTCTGATCTATCTGGCCGCCTTCATGGCGGTCGGCGTGCTCTTTCCCAACTGGCTCATCGACCTGTCCTACTTCCTGTTCGCCGCGGGGCTGGTTCTTCCCCTGCTCATGGCCGAGGTCGTGCGGCTGGGCCGCGACGATCAGGGACGCGAGGTCGCGCTGACCCGCGCCGCCGCCCGTCCCCACTGTCTGACGGTGGCGTCGTCGCGCGGGGTCGAGCGGGTGCCGCTGGCGGACATCGTGGCTGTCGTCGGGGCCGGCGACTATGTGGAGCTGCGGCTGACCAGGGGACGGAAGATGCTGCACGCCGCCCGGCTGGATCGGCTCGAAACAGACCTGGCGGAAGGCTTCCTGCGGGTCCACCGCTCGGTCATCGCCAACCTCGCCCATGTTCGCGGCTTCGAGCGGGATGGCGGCAGAGGTCGCCTGCTGATGGACGAAGGCGCGCCCCTGCCCATCAGCCGAAACCGTCTTTCGACCGTTCGCGACGTGCTTGAGGGAACGTAATTATACGGAAACTGTCGCCCCGTTCGTCGTGCTATCGAATGGAGGGGGAGGCGGGGATGGACGATGATCGTCGAAGAGTGGTCGCCTGGGTGGGGCGGGACATCCTGCCGCACGAAGCGGACGTGCGCGCCTGGCTCAGGCGCAGCATGGTGCCGGTCAATGAGATCGAGGACATTGTGCAGGACGCCTATTGTCGGCTGGCCGGCATGACCGAGGTGGGCCACATCGCCAACCCCCGGGCCTATTTCTTCACGGTGGCGCGCAGCATCGTTGTGGACCGGATGCGCCGCGCGCGCGTCGTGCGCATGGAAACCGTGGCGGAAATCGACGCCCTGAACGTCGTTTGGGATGATCCTTCGCCCGAGCGGATCACCGCTGCACGCCGCGAGCTGGAGCGGGTGAAGGGCTTGATCGCGGGTCTGCCGGGGCGATGTCGGCACATATTCGAGCTCCGCAAGATCGAAGGCCTCTCACAGCGCGAGATCGCCAAGCGGCTGGGGGTCACGGAAACCATCGTGGAAAACGATGTGGTGCGCGGGCTGCGGTTGATCCTGAAGGCGATCGCGGAAGGGGAAGGCGAGGCGGCTGAGGCCATAAGAACGGAGCGAAGCCATGGGCGAACGCGCGACCGCAAAGGTCATTGAGGATCAGGCTCTGGCCTGGGTCGCGCGGCTGGACCGCGAGGCTTCGCACGCGGCGCTCGAAGCCGAGCTGAACGCCTGGCTGGAGGGCGACAGCCGCCGTCGCGGGGCCTTCTTGCGCGCCCAGGCGGCCTGGATGCAGCTGGATCGGGCGGGCGTTCTGGGGGTGAGCGAAGAGCGAGAGACGCGCAGGCCCAGCCGCCGCTGGCTAGTCACAGGCGGGGCCGTCGCGGCGGCTGTCGGCGGGGTTTCTGTGTGGGGAGTGGCGCGGGGCGTGCTGGACGCGCGCATCCGTACGGTGCGCGGGGAGATCCGTCGCGTACCGCTGGAGGACGGCTCCATGCTGGCGGTCAACACCGAGAGCCAGTTAAAGGTGGCGCTGGACCGGACGATGCGGCGCGTCGATCTGGAGCGGGGCGAGACCTGGTTTCAGGTCGCCAAGGACATGGCGCGGCCCTTCGTGGTGGTCGCCGGCGACGTGCGCGTGCGCGCGGTCGGCACGGCCTTTTCCGTGCGCCGACATGAGCGGGGCTCGGACGTTCTGGTGACTGAAGGCGTCGTCGAGGTGTGGTCGGCGAATGCACCGGAGCATGTCCGGCGCCTTTCGGTAGGGGACCATGCTTTCGTCAGCGAAGCCATGGGGCCGGGGATGAGTCAGAGCGCCGCCGCCGAGATCGACCGCCGGCTGGCCTGGCGAGGCGGCGATATCGTGCTGGACGGCGACACGCTGGGAGACGCCGTCGTGGAGTTCAATCGCTACAACACGCGCCAGCTGCGGATCGAGGGGCCCGGCCTGGCGTCCGAAGCCCTGGTGGGACGATTCCGCACCAATGAGCCGGAAGCCTTCGCCCGCGCGGTGGCGGTGACCGCTGAGGCGCGCGTCCTCATGGACGATGAGGTGATCCGTATCTCCCGTCTCTGATCGCTGCGGACAACAATTGACATGAATGTTTACGGAAGTCGGTGAGCCGAACGTCGTCAATGATAAGCGCGAAAAACGCGCAGGGATCGGGGAGGATCTTATGGCCTACAGTTCAGAGTTTCGACACGCGCTGATGGCGACCACCGCCGTCGTCATGATGGCGGCGGCAGGCCCGGCCTGGGCCCAGACCAAGACGTTCAACGTCGCGGCCCAGGCCGCATCCAGCGGCGTAGCCGATTTTGCGCGGCAGGCGGACGTGCAGATCCTGGTCTCGGCGTCCGACGTGCGCGGGCGTCGCACCGCCGCCGTTCGGGGCGAGATGGCGGTAGACGCCGGTCTGCGGCAGCTGTTGGCGGGCTCGGGTCTAACCATCACCTCGGGCGACGGGCGAACCTTCACGCTCGGCGTCGCCCCTCAGCTTCAGAGCGCCCTGCCAGAGGACGCTATCGCCGTCGACGACATCATCGTCACCGCTCAGAAACGGGAAGAATCCATTCAGGACGTGCCGATCGCCGTGTCGGCCTTCTCGGCCGAAAGCCTGGATGCGCTGAAGATCGAAGGCGGGGCGGAGCTGGTTCGGGCCATCCCGAACGTGACCTTCTCCAAGGCCAACTTCAGCATGTACAACTTCACGATCCGCGGGATCGGGACCAAGGCCATCTCGGCTTCGTCCGACCCTGCGGTGGCGGTCAGCTTCAACAACACCCCCCTGATCCGCAACCGCCTGTTCGAGCAGGAATACCTGGATGTGAACCGGGTTGAAGTGCTGCGCGGCCCGCAAGGCACCCTGTATGGCCGCAACGCCACCGGCGGCGTGGTCAATATGATCCCCAACCTGCCGGGGCCTGATTTCGACGCCCTGCTGAAGGCGGAGACCGGCAACTACGGCTCCATGCGCGGTCAGATGATGGTCAACATCCCTCTGACGGAAACCTTCTCGGTGCGCGCGGTGGCGGGCCTGACCAAGCGCGAGGGCTTTGACCAGAACACCTTCAAGGGCACCACGGTCAACGGGCGCGACCTCTACACCACCCGACTGTCCGCGGCGTGGGAGCCCAATGACAGGTTCGACGCCAATCTGATCTGGGAGCATTTCGGCGAGGACGACAATCGGTCTCGCACAGGCAAGCAGCTTTGCACCACCGATCCCGGCCCGACCAAGGTGGGCAAGGTCACCATCACCTCGCAACTGATCCGCAACCGTTTGAGTCAGGGCTGTCTGCCCGGCTCACTGTATGACGACGCGGCCTATGGCGTCCCTAACGGCGGCGCCTTCGCCCATATCTTCTTGGCTTCGCTGTCCTTTGGCAACGACGCCCAAGGAAAGACGATAGTGGGCGTGCCCTTGGGAACCGACCCCTATGCGGGTGTGACGCAGTCGCGCAATCTGCGCGAGATCTCGACCAGCTATGATCCGGTCTTTCGCGTGAAGAACGACGTCACCCAGTTCAATATGGCGTACGACCTGACTGATCGTCTGAAGCTGATTTCTCAAACGGCCTATGCCGAGGACGCCTACTATTCCTCGCAGGACTACAACCGATTTGTCTCTAACCCCATCTTCAGCAACACCGACGGTCAGAGAGATACTTTTGGTAATTTAATCATTGGACCGTCGGCTCTTCCTGGCGGGTATTACACGGACCCTCAGTTGGGAACGTCTAATCGTATGCTGTCTGCGGATGTAAGTCAGTCGAACAATAGGCAGTGGACGCAGGAGTTGAGGCTTCAGTCTGATTTTGACGGTAGATTTAATTTTAGCCTTGGCGCTAACTATTTAGACTTCAAGTCAAAAGATGATTACTACGTGTTCAATAATGTATTCACGTTCTTGGCGGAATATTATTACAATGTTGCAGTAGGGCTGCCTGCGAACATAGGGCGGCAACCGCTTCTTTGCACTCCTCAGGCGACCAAGGAGTGCGTCTATGTCGATCCGACGCCCATCGCCAATCTGGCTGGCGACGGGCACAACTATTTCCGTAGCAAGAACGTCATTCATACCCGGTCGTGGGCTGTGTTCGGCGAGGGCTATTGGGATCTGACTCCGACTGTGCGTTTGACCGCAGGCTTGCGTTACACGGACGATCGCAAGGTCAGCACCCCCTATCCCAGTCAGTTGCTGCTGGGGGCGGACCGCGGCAATCCGGGGCCGATGTCGGGCGGCTATGTCAGTCAGGGCTATCCGGCCTTGCCGGACATTGACCAAAGCTGGGATGCCGTCACCGGGCGTCTGGTGCTGGACTGGAAGCCTGTGACCCGGTTCACCGACGACACCTTGGTCTATGCCTCGTTTGCGCGCGGCTATAAGGGGGGCGGGGCCAATCCCCCGCGCGTCGATATCAACCCGAAGGTGATCCAGTATCAGCCTCTGGCTGAAACCTTCGACCCGGAATATGTCAACGCTTTCGAGATCGGGACCAAGAACTCCCTGTATGACGGCAAGGTGCGTCTGAATATGACGGCCTTCTACTATGACTACGACGACTATCAGGTGTCGAAGATTGAGGACCGTATTTCTCTGAACGAGAATTTCGACGCCCGCAGCATGGGGGTGGAGCTGGAGACGATCTTCCGTCCCAATCGCAACTTCCGCGTGGACGCCAATATCGGCTATCTGAACACGCGGATCGGCGATGGCGAAGGTTCCATCGACCTCATGAACCGGACCCAGGGCAATGCAGACTGGATGGTGCTGCGCCCCTGGCTGCAGGTGCCGTCGAACTGTATCGCCCCCACCAAGCATGTCGAAACCATCCTGGCGTCCAGCTACGCTGAGAATTTCAAAACGCTCGCGCTTCAGGGGTTGTGCGGCGGTTCCCAGCGCACCGGCAGCTTCGACCCGAACTACCCATCCATCGTGCCGCTCTGGCGTCTGTTCAACTTCACCTACAATCCTCTGACCGACGCCCCCAACGGCGGGCGCGGGTTCGAGGCTGATCTCAGCGGCAATGAGCTGCCCAATTCGCCGAACTGGACCGCCAATATCGGGGCCCAATACACCTTCTTCCTCGGCGGATGGGATCTGACGGTCCGTGGTGACTACTACTATCAGGGCAGCAGCTACGCCCGCGCCTACAACACCGAGTATGACCGCCTGAGGGCCTGGGACAACGCCAACCTGTCGGTGACGCTGGAGCAGCCTGACAACGGTCTGGTCTTCCAGGCCTACGTCAAGAACCTGTTCGACAAGACGCCGCTCACCGACACCTTCACCAACAGCGACGACACCGGTCTGACCGCTAACATCTTCACCCTGGATCCGCGCCTTGTGGCCTTCAGCGTATCGAAGAGGTTCTGAATCCCGCATCCCCATGCGGGCGACTTGAGTACGCCTTACCTAGCCTATGAGAAGTGTTTCCTTCGGCTATCCCCATAGCCATCTGGCCAGACGTCTTCGGGCGTCTGGCTTTTTTTCTGGAACCGCGAGAAGGCAGCGGGAGCAGTTGCGGGCGTGACGGGCGGCTGCTAGCGGGCGCTGATCGGCGTCGGAGCATGGAGCGGCAGATGACCCAGGGCGAGGAGCCTATTGATGAAGACGGCGGCGGCTATGACGTCGACGACTGGTCTCGGCTGAAGGCCTTCACCGGGGCGGTGGCGACGCTGGACGATGTTCAGGCGCGCAGGGCCGTCTTTGCTCTGGGCGATACGGAAGAGCCTCGCGTCATAGACATGGAACTGCCGCAGCCGGTCATCTGGTGGGAGGACGACGGCGAGCAGGCGGCGGTGATCGTGCAGGCCGAGGCCCATGTCGGCTCGGACGGCGAGGTCATGGAGGTGCTGGGCCTGATCCTGCCGGACGGCGGCGGGGCAGTGGCCCTGATGGACGATGTTGATCTGGTGGACGACACCGATCCGACGTGGCGGGATCTGGTCGCCAACGCCATCGACGCGGGCGAAGACGACTAAGGGCGCAGCGCCTGCAGCCTTGGACGCCAGGCGTCTCTGGCGCACAACGGTCGTGGGGGCGATTCCCCGCTTCTTTGATCCGGCCCGCGTATGGGGCGGGTCCAGTCTCAGGACGACATGAGCCATGGCGACCGAAACCGTCCACATTGTTCAGGCCTATGTTCAGGCCAAGAACGGCGCCGTGCGCGCTGAACCTCAGATCGGGTGCAAGGACGCCGAGGAGGCGCGCCGCAAGGCCGAGCGGCCGGCCCCCTTGCGGCATGGGGTGGTGGCCTTCACGGTCTCGGCGGACACCGATCTGGGCGACTATGACGAGGAGCCGACCGTCCTGTTCAAGGCCGGTCGGCTACCGCCGCCGTTCGGCGAGGGCTGAGGCTTCAGCCCTCGCGTCAGGCCAGGATCAGGCGCGCAGGGCCTCGACGCCCGGCAGGACCTTGCCCTCCATCCATTCCAGGAAGGCGCCGCCGGCGGTGGAGACGAAGGTCATGTCGTCGGCCGTACCCGCGTGGTTCAGGGCCGAGACGGTGTCGCCGCCGCCGGCCACGGCGACCAGCTTGCCGGCGTGGGCCAACTCGGCGGCGTGCTTGGCGGCGGCCACGGTGGCCTTGTCGAAGGGCGGGACCTCGAACACGCCGAGCGGGCCGTTCCAGATCAGGGTCTTGGACAGGTCCATGGCGCGGGCCAGACGGGCGACCGTTTCAGGACCGGCGTCCAGGATCAGGTCGTCGGCGGCGATGCGGTCCAGGGCGCGCACGCCCGACTCGATGCCCGGCTTCACGCCCTTGGCCACGACGACGTCGACCGGCAGCAGCAGCTCGCAGCCCTTCTGGCGGGCTTCCTCAATGATCTCGAGCGCGGTCTCGGCCAGGTCCTTCTCGCACAGCGAACCGCCGATATCGACGCCCTGGGCGTGCAGGAAGGTGTTGGCCATGCCGCCGCCGATGGCCAGGTAGTCCAGCTTGGCGACCAGGTTCTTCAGCAGGTCCAGCTTGGTCGAGACCTTGGCGCCGCCGACGATGCCGATGACGGGCTTCTGCGGATTGCCGAGCGCCGCGTCCAGGGCCGACAGCTCGCGGGCCATGGCGCAACCGGCATAGGCCGGCAGCAGACGGGCCAGGCCCTCGGTCGAGGCGTGGGCGCGGTGGGCGGCGGAGAAGGCGTCGTTGACGTAGAGGTCGCCCAACTCCGCCAGCTGGGCGGCGAAGGCCGGGTCGTTCTTTTCCTCGCCCTTGTGGAAGCGGACGTTCTCCAGCAGCAGCACGCCGCCAGCGTCCAGATCAGCCACGGCGGCCTTGGCCTCGTCTCCCACGCAGTCGTCGGCGAAACGGACGGGGCCGTGCAGCAGCAGCTCCAGCGGCTCGACCACGGGGCGCAGGCTCATGGCCGGGACACGCTCGCCCTTGGGCCGGTCGAAGTGGGCCAGCAGCACGACCTTGGCGCCGGCTTCGCGCAGGCGGTGGATGGTCGGCAGGGCGGCCTTCAGACGGGTGTCGTCGCTGACCTTGCCGCCCTCCATCGGCACGTTGAAGTCCACGCGGACCAGAGCGGTCTGGCCGGACAGGTCAGCGGCGTCGTCGAGGGTGCGGAAGGTCATGGGTGCCTCTGTGTTTTTCCTCCCTGTTCGCGGAAGCGAATGGGGAGGTGGATCGTCGCCGACAGGCGACGAGACGGAGGGGGCGACACAACGGCTGGCGTCTGCGCCGCCCCCTCCACCACTTCGTGGTCCCCTCCCCACAAGTGGGGAGGAGAGGGCTCAGCGTTTCGTCTTTAGAGGAACTTGGCCATCACCAGGGCGGTGTCGGCCATGCGGGTCGCGAAGCCCCACTCGTTGTCGTACCAGGTCAGGACGCGGGCCAGCTTGCCGTCGACGACCTGCGTCTGCGGCAGGGCGGCGGTGGACGACGCTGCAATGTGGTTCAGGTCGATCGAGACCAGCGGGTCGGTCGTCGTGGCCAGAACGCCCTTCATGGCGCCGTCGGCGGCGGCTTGCAGGGCGGCGTTGATTTCCTCGACCGTCACTTCGCGACCGGCGACGACCTTCAGATCGACGACCGAGACGTTCGGGGTCGGGACGCGGATCGACGAGCCGTCCAGCTTGCCCTTCAGTTCCGGCAGGACCAGGCCCAGGGCCTTGGCGGCGCCGGTCGAGGTCGGGATCATCGACAGGCCGGCGGCGCGACCGCGGTACGGGTCCTTGTGCATCGTATCCAGCGTCGGCTGGTCGCCGGTGTAGGCGTGGATGGTGGTCATGTAGCCGCGCTCGATGCCGAACAGGTCGTTCAGCACCTTGGCCACCGGGGCCAGGGCGTTGGTGGTGCACGAGCCGTTCGACACGACGATGTCGTCGGCCGTCAGGGTCTCATGGTTGACCTTGAAGACGATGGTCTTGTCGGCGTTGTCGGCGGGGGCCGAGACCAGGACGCGCTTGGCGCCGGCCTTCAGGTGGGCCGAGGCCTTGTCCTTGGAGGTGAAGATGCCGGTGCATTCGAAGGCGATGTCCACCTTCAGCTCGGCGTGGGGCAGGTTGGCCGGGTCGCGCTCGGCCGTGACCTTGATCTTGCCGGTGCCGACGTCGATCCAGTCCTCGCCCGAGGTGATCGTGCCGGGGAAGCGGCCGTGCACCGAGTCATAGCGCAGCAGGTGGGCGTTGGTCTCGACCGGGCCCAGGTCGTTGATCGCCACGACCTCGATGTCCGTGCGGCCATGCTCGACGATCGAGCGAAGCACGAGGCGGCCGATGCGGCCGAAGCCGTTAATGGCGACGCGAACGGTCATGGGGGAGGTCTCCTGAGCAAGGGCGATTTCGATTGGATGCCTTACTCGGACGATCGGCGCTGTGATTCAAGCCCGCCGCCGTAACAAGGTGTGTTCGGGTGTAACCGTTTGGCCGTCAGCAGCAGCGGAAGGCGCCGCCCGCCCCGAACCGCCGCGCTTCGTGCAGACGGAAGAATGCGGTGCGGTCCAGCGGGGGCTGATCCGGGTGGGTCGCCTCGGCGTGGGCGACATAGATCTCATAGTCGGGCTGGCCGACCATGAGGCTGGCGGTGCGGCGGGCGTCCTTGCCCCACCGCACCAGCGCATCGCGGCAGACGCAGAGCAGGTCCGCGCCGCCAGCCGGTTCTTCCACCTGAGGGGAGGGCCTAGGCACGGGCGATGTCCATGGCTTCGTCCTCCAGCGTCAGTTCGTGGGCGGCGGGCTGTTCGACCACGGTGGGGTGGTTGATCCGGCGCGCCTTGAGGCAGGCGCGGACGCCGTAAACCACCATGGTCAGGACCACGAACAGGAAGCCCGCCGTCAGGGCCGAGTTGACGTAGTCGTTGATGATGATGCGGTGCATGTCGCCCGCCGTCTTGGCCGGGGCCAGCAGGTCGCCGGCGGCCAGCGCCTCCTGATACTTACGCGCATGAGCCAGGAAGCCGATCTTGACGTCGGGATGCAGCAGCTTCTGGAAGCCCGCCGTCAGGGTGCAGATCAGCAGCCAGACCGCCGGAACCGCCGTGGCCCAGGCGAAGCGCTCGCGCTTCATCTTGAACAGGACCACGGTGCCCAGGATCAGGGCGACGGCGGCCAGCATCTGGTTGGCGATGCCGAACAGCGGCCACAGGCTGTTGATGCCGCCCAGCGGATCGACCACGCCGGTGTAGAGGAAGTAGCCCCACAGGCCGACGGTCAGGGCCGTGGCCAGGACGTTGGCGGTCCAGGACTTGGTCTCGCGCATCTTGGGCACGGCGACGCCCATCAGGTCCTGGATCATGAAGCGGCAGACGCGGGTGCCGGCGTCGACCGTGGTCAGGATGAACAGGGCCTCGAACAGGATGGCGAAGTGGTACCAGAAGGCCATCATGGCCTTGCCGCCGATGACGCCCGACAGGATGTGGGCCATGCCGACGGCCAGGGTCGGGGCGCCGCCCGCGCGCGACAGGATGGAGTGCTCGCCCACGTCGCGAGCCAGTTGCTCCAGCTCAGCCGGAGTGATGTGGAAGCCCCACTGGGCCACGGCGGCGGCGGCCGAGACGGCGTTGTCGCCGATCACCGCGACCGGGCTGTTCATGGCGAAATAGACGGCCGGGTCCAGCACCGTGGCGGCGATCAGGGCCATGATGGCCACGAAGCTTTCACACAGCATGGCGCCATAGCCGATCAGCGGGATCTGGTTCTCGTTCTCCAGCAGCTTGGGCGTGGTGCCCGAGGAAATCAGGGCGTGGAAGCCCGAGACGGCGCCACAAGCGATGGTGATGAACAGGAAGGGGAAGAGGGCGCCGGAGAAGACCGGACCAGAGCCGTCGATGAAGGGGGTGACGGCGGGCATCTGGATGTGCGGGCGCACGATCAGGATGCCGACGGCCAGGCCCAGGATGGCGCCGATCTTCAGGAAGGTGGACAGGTAGTCGCGCGGCGCCAGCAGCAGCCAGACCGGAATGACCGAGGCGACGAAGCCGTAGGCCATCATGGCGATGGCCAGGGTTGTGCCCGACAGGGTGAAGGCCGGACCCCAGAAGGGATCAGCGGCAATGTGACCCCCGCCGATGATGGCCAGGATCAGCAGGACCACGCCGATGACCGAGACCTCGCCCACCCGGCCGGGTCGCAGGTAGCGGGTGTAGAGGCCCATGAAGATGGCGATGGGGATGGTGGCGGCGACGGTGAAGGTGCCCCACGGGCTTTCGGCTAGGGCCTTGACGACGACCAGGGCCAGAACCGCCAGGATGATGACCATGATCATCAGGACGCCGACCTGGGCGATGATGCCGGGGATGGGGCCCATCTCGGTGCGGACCATGTCGCCCAGCGAGCGACCGTCGCGGCGGGTGGACATGAACAGGACCATCATGTCCTGCACCGCCCCCGCCAGCACCGCGCCGACCAGAATCCACATGACGCCGGGCAGATAGCCCATCTGCGCCGCCAGCACCGGCCCGACCAGAGGGCCTGCGCCCGCGATGGCCGCGAAATGGTGGCCGAACAGGACGTTGCGGGGCGTGGGCACATAGTCGAGCCCGTCGTTGTGGCGCACGGCCGGCGTGGGCCGTTTCGCGTTCAGCCCCATGACCTTTCCGGCCAGGTAGCGGGCGTAGAAGCGATAGGCGATGGCGTAGACGCAGAGCGCCGCCACCACGATCCAGACGGCGCTGATGCTCTCGCCCTGATGCAGGGCGATGACGGCGAGGGCGATCGCCCCCAGTATGGCGATGGCGCCGAAAATCAGCGCGGTCCTGAGCTTGCCCATGGCGAAACGGTCCTCCGGGTCGGCTTGGGTGCGACCTTTCGGCATTTCTGAACCCTTTATGGGCCCGGCGCCAACCGACTAAAGTCGAAGGTCGGCGCCTTTATTTTACAGTCAGGGCAAGCTTTGCAGCGGCGCGCCTCCTGCTTTCCTCCCCATTTTATGGGGAGGGGGACCGCGGAGCGGTGGAGGGGGCGACGCAAACGTCTGCCGTCGAGCCGCCCCCTCCGTCACGTCGCCTTCGGCTCCGCGCCACCTCCCCATGAAATGGGGAGGAAAGAAGCGTCAGGGTCTCACCACCCGCACCTTGCCCGCCGCTTCCGCCGCCCGCTCACGCGCCTGATCCGTGTCCGCGCCGCGGGCCAGGGCCACGCCCATGCGGCGACGCTCGAACGCCTCGGGCTTGCCGAACAGGCGCAGGTCGGCGGTCGGCACCGACAGGGCCTCGGCCACGCCTTCGTACATCACGCCCTCGGCCTCCAGGCCGCCGTAGATGACGGCGCTGGCGCCCGGTTCGCGCAAGCTGACGTCCACCGGCAGGCCGAGGATGGCCCGGGCGTGCAGGGCGAACTCGCTCATGGTCTGCGTCGCCAGCGTCACCAGCCCGGTGTCGTGGGGACGCGGCGAGACCTCGGAGAACCAGACCTGGTCGCCGGTGACGAACAGTTCGACGCCGAAGACGCCGAGGCCGCCCAGGGCGTCCGTGACCTTGCCCGCGATGTCCTGCGCCGCCCCCAAGGCGGCCTCGCTCATGATCTGCGGCTGCCAGCTTTCGACGTAGTCGCCCTTCTGCTGGCGATGGCCGATGGGGGCGCAAAAATCAGTGCGGACGGCGCCGTCGCGCAGCGACCGGACGGTCAGCAGGGTGATCTCATAGTCGAAGGCGATGCGGCCCTCGACGATGACCCGGCCACCCGCGACCCGGCCCGAGGCTTCGGCATAGGTCCAGGCCTCGGCGACCTGATCGGCGCGCTCGACATAGGACTGACCCTTGCCCGAGGACGACATCACCGGCTTGACGAAGCAGGGGAAGCCCACGGCCTCGGCCCCCGCCGCGAGTTCCTCGGCGCTGCCCGCAAAGGCGTAGGGGCTGGTCGGCAGGCCCAGCTCCTCGGCGGCCAGACGGCGGATGCCCTCGCGGTTCATGGTCAGCTGGGTCGCGCGGGCGGTCGGGATGACGCGGGCCAGACCCGCCGCCTCGATGGCGGCCAGGACGTCGGTGGCGATGGCCTCGATTTCCGGCACGATGATGTGCGGGGCCTCGGCCATGATGATCCCGTTCAGCACCTGCGGGTCGGTCATTGGAATGACGTGGCTGCGGTGCGCCACCTGCATGGCCGGGGCGTTAGGGTAGCGGTCCACAGCGATCACCTCGGCGCCCAGACGCTGCAGCTCGATGGCCACCTCCTTGCCCAGTTCGCCCGAGCCGAGCAGCATGACGCGGGTGGCGTGGTCGGTAAGCGGCGTGCCGATCTTCATGGCGTCAGGCTCCGGTAGCAGGTTCGATCAGGTCCCAGGCGTTGCCGTAGAGGTCTTCGAAGACCACCACCTTGCCATAGGCCTCGTGACGGGACGTTTCGCGGAAGACGACGCCGGCCTTCAGCCAGGCGGCGTGGTCGCGCATCAGGTCGTCGGTGTAGAGGAAGAGCCAGACGCGTCCGCCGGCCTGATCGCCGACGCGGGCCAGCTGTTGCGGCGTCGTCGCCTTGGCCAGCAGCAGCGAGGTCTGGCCGCCTTTGGGCGTGACGCGGACCCAGCGCTTGCCGCCGCCCATGTCGGCGTCTTCGCTCAGCTCGAAGCCCAGCTTGCCGACGAAGAAGGCGATGGCCTCGTCATAGTCGCGGACCAGCAGGCTGACGGCGCCGAGGTGGCTCATGGCGCCGGGACCGCATAGAGGCGGCGGAAGGCGTCCAGGGCGGCGCCGTGATAGATGCTGGCGTGGCTCTCGGTCGAGCGCGGGGTGAAGTCCCATTTGACGCCGGGCAGGGCGTGATCGCGCAGGTTGGCGGTCAGGACGTCCATCGGCGCCTGCATCTCCTCGCCCTCGTCGCCGAGGGTCAGGATCAGGGTGCGCGGGTCGTTGGAGTGGTCGCGCAGATGCGCCCCCGACTGCCGCGCCAGCCGTCCGCCGTCCCACCACAGGCTGGGGCTGACGGCGACATAGGCGTCGAACATCTGCGGCTCTTTCAGGAAGGTCTCGACCACGAAGAGCCCGGCCAGAGACTCGCCCATCAGGGCGGTTTCGCTGCTGGTGCGGAAGCGGGCTTCGATGAAGGGCATGACCTCTTCGCCGACGAAACGGCGGAAGCGGTCGGACTGGCCCTGGGTCGGATAGCGGGCGATCAGTTCGGCGTTCTCGGTCGGCAGGGCCAGCTCGTTGCGGCGGTCGACCGAGGCGACGCCCACGACGATGACGTCGCGCGTCGTCCCGACGATGGTCCCCAGCTGGGCGATGCCCGAGATGTGGTGGAAGTCCTGATCCTGTCCGCCGTCGAGGACGTAGAGGACCGGATAGGTCTGGTTGCCCTTGGCATAGCCGGGAGGCAGCCAGACGTTGATCTCGCGCGTCTGGCCCATGACGGCGGAGGGCAGGGCGTAGGACTGGCCGATGACGACGGGCGTCTCGACGGCCACGGGGACGGCGGTCTGAGCGAGGGCAGGGGCGCCGCCCGCCATCGACAAGCCGAAGCTCAGGATGAGGGCTTCGACAAGGAGGGGGCGGCGCACGAGGCTTACAGCCGGGCCTTGGCGGCTTCGACCACGGCCTCGGCGGTGATGCCGAACTCGCGGTAGAGGACTTCGGCCGGGGCCGAGGCACCGAAGCCGGTCATGCCGACAAAGCCGCCGTCTTCGCCGATGAAGCGTTCCCAGCCCTGCTTGATGGCGGCTTCTACGGCGACGCGAACGGTGCCGCGGCCGATGACGGCGTCCTGATAGGCCTTGGGTTGCTGCTCGAACAGTTCGAAGCAGGGGACCGAGACCACGCGGGTCGGCACGCCTTCGGCCTCCAGCGTCTCGGCGGCCTTCAGCGCCAGGGCGACCTCGGTGCCGGTGCCGAACAGGGTGACTTTCGCTGCGCCGTTGGCGGCCTTCAGCTCATAGGCGCCCTTGCGCGACAGGTTCTCGCCCGCGTCGGTCAGACGCACGGCCGGGGTCTTCTGACGCGACAGGCACATGCCCGACGGGGTCTTTTTGTGCTGCAAGGCGACCTGCCAGCACTCCAGCGCCTCGACGGTGTCCGCAGGACGGAAGACCATCAGGTTGGGAATGGCGCGAAGCGCCGCCAGATGCTCGACCGGCTGGTGGGTCGGGCCGTCTTCGCCCAGACCGATCGAGTCATGGGTCAGGACGTGAACCACGCGCACGCCCATCAGGGCGGCCAAGCGGATCGCCGGGCGGCTGTAGTCCGAGAAGACCATGAAGGTGCCGGCGTAGGGGATGACGCCGCCGTGCAGGGCCATGCCGTTCATGGCCGAGGCCATGCCGTGTTCACGCACGCCCCAGTTGACGTAACGACCGGCGTAGTCGGGCGCGTCCATGATCTGGGTGTTCTTGACGAAGGTGTTGTTCGAGCCGGTCAGGTCGGCTGAGCCGCCGATCAGTTCGGGGATGGCGTTGAACACCGTCTCCAGCGCCTCGCCCGAGGACTGGCGCGTGGCCAGGGCGGGTTGGCTCGAAACCAGTTCCTTCAGCTTGGCGTCCAGGGCCTCGAAGGCGCCGTTGGGCAGGTCGCCGGCCATGGCGCGGGTGAAGTCGTCACGCTGTGCGTGGTTCAGCAGGCGGGCTTCCCACGACTTGCGCGTCTTGGCGCCCTGCTTGCCGACCTTGGCCCAGGCCTTCTGGATGCCTTCCGGCAGGTCGAAGGGGTCGAAGGACCAGTGCAGGGCCTGACGCGTGGCGGCGATCTCGGTCGCGCCCAGGGCGGCGCCGTGGGTCTTGTGGCTGCCTTCCATGGTGGCGGCGCCCTTGCCGATCTTGGTCTTGCAGGCGATCAGCGTCGGCTTCGACTGCTTGGTCGCCCAGGCCAGGGCCTTCTGGATCTGCTTGTGGTCGTGGCCGTCGATGGCCTTGACCGCCCAGCCCGAGGCCTTGAAGCGGGCCAGCTGGTCGGTGTTGTCCGACAGCGACACCTTGCCGTCGATGGTGATCTCGTTGTCGTCCCACATGACGCAGAGCTTGTTCAGCTTCAGGCGGCCGGCCAGGGCGATGGCTTCCTGCGACACGCCTTCCATCAGGCAGCCGTCGCCGGCGATGACCCAGGTGCGGTGGTCGACCAGGTCCGAACCGAAGCGCGCGGCCAGATGGCGCTCAGCCAGGGCGAAACCGACCGAGTTGGCGATGCCCTGACCCAGGGGGCCGGTGGTCGTCTCGATGCCGGTCATGTGACCGTATTCCGGGTGGCCGGCGGTCTTGGCGCCCCACTGGCGGAAGTTTTCCAGCTGTTCGCGGGTCGCGTCCTTGTAGCCGGTCAGGTGCAGCAGGCTGTAGATCAGCATCGAGCCGTGGCCCGCCGACAGGATGAAGCGGTCGCGGTCGGCCCAGTCGGGGCGGCTGGCGTCGAACTTCAGGAATTTTGAGTAGAGGACGGTGGCGACGTCGGCCATGCCCATGGGCATTCCGGGGTGGCCGCTCTTGGCCTTTTCGACGCCGTCCATGGCCAGGACGCGAATGGCGTCGGCCATTTGTTTGGGCGAAGGCTTGGCGAATGCAGCTTGGGCGTCGGTCACGGCGAGACCTTTCCTCAGGAAACAGGATATAGCGGGGCGGCGCCGCTTTACCCCGACGCGCGCACAGGTTCTATACGGAATCTGGACGAAAGGACCCCAATGGACGCCGTTACGGCCGCAAAGACACGCATCGACAAGGCCCTGACCCTGCTGGAACGCAAGGTGCTGGAGCTAAAGGCGCGTCCGGCCACCGCCCCCGCCATCACCGACGACGACCTGTTTGCGCCCCGGGCGTCGAACGCCGCCGACCTGGTGCGCATCGCCGAGCTGGAAGCCGCGGGCCGTGACGCGGCCGAGGCCCTGGGCCGCGCGGCCGAGGCCGTGCGCGAGGTTCTGGCCGAACAGGAGGCGCGCTGATGGCGACCGTCACAGTGGATATCAACGGCCGTCCCTACGCCGTCGGTTGCGCCGACGGCCAGGAAGAGCGCGTCCGCACCCTGGCCCAACAGTTCGACGTCCATGTGCGCCAGATTTCCGGCGAGGTCGGCCATGTGGGTGATCTGCGCCTGTTCCTGATGGCCTCGCTGATGCTGGCCGACGAACTGCAGGAGGCCCGACAGCGCCTGGAGAAGGGCCAGGGTCCGGTCCCGCAGGACGGCCCGGTCAAGGCCCCGCCGCCGCCCGCCGGCGACGGCGTGGCCGAGGCGCTGAACGCGGTTGCGGCCCGCATCGAGAAGATCTGCCAGACGATCTGACACCTTGTCTTTCCTCCCCATTTCATGGGGAGGTGGATCGGCGGCGTAGCCGACGAGACGGAGGGGGCGACTCGACGGCTGACGTTTGCGCCGCCCCCTCCACCGCTACGCGGTCCCCCTCCCCATAAAATGGGGAGGAAAGAGAAGGTGTTGATCCGCCATTGTTGAAACGCCTCGGACCGCCTATCTTGTCCGACGGCGGGTCCTGCTGCGGCTCACGTCGAAGACAACATATCCTTCTGACCTTAATTCACTCTAAGGGATCTGTCCCTGACCGGGCTCGAGGGCTTGGTCATATGGAGCCCACCTGGCTACCCAGGTCGAGAGGATTTAAACGTTCTTCACGGTTCTTGCGGCGCCGCCACCCTTCTCCTTTTTTGCGCTATCGCTCGGCCCAGCGGGGCCTCGCTGCTTGAGCGCGGTTTGCGCTCTATGCTCGCGACGCGGTCGCTCGCGGCTTGAGCGCAGCTTTGTCTTTCCTCCCTGTTCGCGGAGCGAATGGGGAGGTGGATCGGCGGCGCAGCCGACGAGACGGAGGGGGGCGACCCCACGTCATGCGTCTGTGACGCCCCCTCCACCACTTCGTGGTCCCCCTCCCCACAAAGTGGGGAGGAAAGGCAGACGTCGGTGGTGTAGAGAATCCCCATGACCTCCAAGCACGAACTCCGCGCCTCCATGCGCGCCCTGCGCAAGCGGCTGGCCGAGGTCGACAACGAAGCCGCTGAGCGCGCCGCCGGTCACGCCGGAGCCTTGCCGGCCGGGGACATGGTCGCCCTCTATCGCGCCATGGGTTCGGAACTGGACACGGACGCCCTGGCCATGGCCCTGCATCAGGCGGGGCGGCGCCTCTGCCTGCCGGTGGTCATCGAGCGCGACGCGGCCATGATCTTTCGCGCCTGGGCGCCGGGCGAGCCGCTGGAGCTGGACGCCGCTGGATGTCCCGCGCCTCTGCCCCTTACCGAAGTGGTCACGCCCGATCTGATCCTGACGCCCCTGCTGGCCTTTGACGCCCACGGCGGGCGGCTGGGGCAGGGCGGGGGCTATTACGACCGGACCTTCGCCGTCCTGCCCGATGCGGTGCGCGTCGGCTTCGCCTACGCCGGGCAGCAGGTCGAGCGCCTGGCGCTAGAGCCTCATGACATGCGTCTGCATGGCGTTCTGACCGAGACCGGCTATAGAGCCGTCCCATGAGACTGGCATTTTTCGGTGACGTGGTCGGCAAGTCCGGGCGCGATGGGCTTTCGGATCATCTTCCGGGGCTGAGGCGCGACCTCAAACTCGACTTTGTGGTGGTCAACGCCGAGAACGCCGCAGGCGGCTTCGGCATCACCGAGAACACGGCGCGCGAGATCTTCGCCGCCGGGGCCGATGTCCTGACCCTGGGCAACCACAGCTGGGATCAGCGCGAGGCTCTGACCTATATCGTGCGCGAGCCGCGCCTGATCCGTCCCGCCAACTATCCGCGCATGATGGACGCGCCGGGACGCGGCGCCGATGTCTTCATCACCGCCGACGGCCGCCGGGTGCTGGTCATCAACGTCCTGGGCCGGATTCACATGGACCCGATGGACGACCCGTTCGGCGCCGTTGAGCGCGAGCTGGAGGCCGCCCCCCTGGGCGTCGTCGCTGACGCCGTCATCGTCGACATGCACGCCGAGGCGACCAGCGAGAAGATGGGCATGGGCCACTTCTGCGACGGACGCGCCAGCCTAGTCGTGGGCACCCATACCCACGTCCCGACCGCCGACGCCCAGATCCTGCCCCACGGCACGGCCTATCAGACCGACGCCGGCGGCTGCTGCGACTATGACTCGGTCATCGGCAACGACAAGGAAGAGCCGCTGCGCCGCTTCACCACGCGGCTGTCGGGCGGACGCTATGTCCCCGCCAGCGGCCCGGCCACCATCTGCGGCGTCTTCGTCGAGACCGACGACCGCACGGGCCTGGCGACGCGGGTTGAAGCCATCCGCGTCGGCGGGCGGCTGAGCCAGGCTATTCCGCAGGTCTAGGCTGCGACTGGCCGATCCCGCCGCGCCCGCAATCGCAGCCGCATCGTCCGTTGGCTGCGCAGCGTCACCTGATGGACGGGGCGGGGCTCGACCGGGGTGATGGCTTCGACCTCGGCGACTTTCAGGATTTCGGCCAGGGCGATGATCGCCTCCTGCATGGCGAAGGCGGCGCCGATGCAGATGCGCGGGCCGCCGCTGAAAGGCAGCCAGGCGTAGCGGTCGATGGACTTGCGGTTCTCGGGCAGGAAGCGCTCGGGCCGGAAGGCGTCGGGTTCGTCCCACAGCTTTTCGTGGCGATGGATGACCCAGGGCACGATCAGCACGCTCTGGCCCGCCTTGACCGCGTAGCCGCCGATCACATCGTCGGCCACGGCCTGCCGGATCATGGCCGGGGCGGGCGGGAACAGGCGCATGGCCTCCTCGATCACCGCCCGGTGCCAGTGCAGGTCGCGAAGACCCGCGGCGCTGCGGTCCCAGCCGTCGGCCTCGGCCTTCAGGATGTCGGCCACGCGCTTGTCGCGGCTGATCAGGTGCAGGGTCCAGCCCAGGGTCCGCGCCGTCGTCTCATGCCCGGCCAGGATGAAGGTCAGGATGTTGGACGCCACCTCGTGATCCGACAGGCCTGAGCCGTCGCCCTCCTCGTCGCGGGCGCTGAGCAGGGCGGTCAGCAGGTCTTCGGGCGCGTCGCCGTCCTGTTCGATCCGCGCGCGGCGCCGCGCCACCAGGGCGTCGACGCGGTCCTTGAAGAAACGCGCGTCCCCGCCCGAGGCCACGCGGCCCAGGCGCGGAATCCAGTCGGGCGCCTTCAACGCGTCCAGCGGGCTGATCCGCGCCCCGACGGCCAGGAAATGGTTCAACGCCTTCTCGAACCCCGCCGCGTCACCGTCCAGATCGTCCGAGAACAGGGTCGCCGACAGGATGTCGAAGGTCAGGCCGCTCATCTCGCTGTCGATGTTCAGCACCCGCGCGCCGTGCTCCAGCCGCCAGCCCTCGACGCGGCGGCGGCAGACCCGGTCCATGGCCTCGGCGGTGCGGGCCGTATGGGCGGGGGTGAATAGAGGGGCCATGATGCGCCGTGCGCGCCGCCACTGCTCGCCCTCGGTCAGCAGCAGGCCGTCGGCCAGCATGGGGCCCAGCACGCGGCGTTGCAGATCGCCCTTCTCATAGTTGGCGGCGTTGTCGGTCAGGACGTGGCGGACGCCGACCGGATCGCTGACCACCAGGGTCTTGCCCAGCGGCGAGGCCCCGTCGATGTAGAGCTCGGTGAAGTGGGCCTGGCTCCAGATCTGCAAGGGATCGCGCCAGCTCTGCCACAGGAAATGCGCCAGGTTCATCCTCTGGGTCCGGCGCGGCGGAGTCCAGGGGCGGAAGGTCGAGGCGGCGGCGTCGGTCATGAAGCGCTCCTTTTCAGGGTCGATCCATATGTATTGACGATAATGTCAAAAGGAAGGGGCTTTTGCGGCTATCGGCCTGTCGAGCGACCGGCGCGCTTGGATTGGACCAGCTTTGCCCGCAGGGCGGCCAGTTGGGCTGCGCGGCGTTCGGGCGTGTGGACATCCATCACATAGGCCTGGGCCGAGCGCGCCATCGCCTCCCGCCCTTCGGGGGCCCGGATCAGGGTCTCGATGGCGGCGCCGAGGCCTTGCGGCGTCAGGTCATCGACATAGAGGGCGTGCGGGCCGCTGGCCTCGCGCAGGCCGCCGCGACCGGACGAGATCAGGGCCGCGCCCGCGGCATGGGCCTCCAGCGCGGTCAGGCCCAGAGGCTCGGCCCAGACCGACGGCGTCAGGGCGATGGCCGCCGTCTGCATCACGGCGCGCACCTCGGCCAGGGGGGCCGAGCGCAGGATCTGGACGCGGTCGCCGTATCGGTTCAGCGGCGCCACATGGGGTTCGGCCCAGTCCGCGTGCCTGTCCCAGTCGTTCAGCATCAGCACGGCGCGCCAGTCAGGATGGCGCTCCAGCACCTCGGGCAGGGCGGCGCAGATCAGGTCGACGCCCTTTTCCGGCATGGCGCGTCCGGCGAAGACGATGACCGGCGCACGGTTTTCGACCGGCGCGCGCCACAGGTCGACGTCGATGGGGTTGGGCACGGCGAAGGCCTTGGCCTCGAGACGCGGGAAGTCCTTGAGGAAGTCGCTCCGCGCCGCCTCGCTGACGAAGATCAGGCCGTCCATGCGGTCGTAGCGCCGCTCATAGCGCCAGCGGTCGATGAAGTGACGCGGCGGCTTCACCGCATTGTGGCGATACAGGGTGACGGCGGCGTCGGGAAAATCCCGGGCGAGGGCGACGGCCTGCTGAGTCTGCTGATGGAACTCGATGACGTCGGGGCGATAGTCGTTCAGCGCCTGACGCAGGGCCTTGAGGCGATCAGCGGTCGGCAGGGCGTGGACCGACAGACCATCACGGCCCCCGGCGCCTTCGCAACAGAAGATGCGGACCTCGCCCGTATCGGCCTTGGCTAGGGTGCGGGCCACCGTCTCCATGGAGTTGGGCTGGTCGAGGCAGAACCGCGCCCCGACAGGCATGACGACGGCGGTTCTCATGCTGGCTTCCCCGGAGAAGGCTATTGCGCGGCGGCGCGGGTCTCGAGGGCGCGCAGGCGCCCTTCCTCGGCCTTGAGGTCGCCGCTCAACTGGCCTTTCAGGGCCGGGTCGGTGGTGGCGGCCAGCAGGGCGCGGGTGTCCGCGACGGCCTGACGGCGCGCGGCGATCAGGCGCGACAGCTCGTCGCCCTCAGCGGGGGCGACGGGAGCAGAGGCGGCGCGCCGGGCGGCGGCCGCCTGTTCTTCCTCGGTGGTCTTCAACGCCGCCGCCTGGCGGGCCGCCGAGGCGTCGCGCAAGGCGTGCTGGACCGGGTCGCCGCCCTCGATGTCGCAGGCGGCCACAACGGCCGCGCCGCCGAGGACGAAGGCGAAGACTCCGGCGCGCATCAGCCTTCGATCCAGTTCGGCATCCAGCCTTCGTGGAACTCGCGCAGGTGGGCGACCGGTATGCGGTAGAGCTCGCCCTTCGGACCCGAGGAGGCGAAGTCCGCGCCCTTGGCGACGCCGACGACCGAGGCGTGCAGACCGGCCTCCTTGGCTTTCGCCAGCAGGGCCTCGGCGTCCGAGACGGCGACCAGATAGCGGGCCTGATCCTCGCCGAACAGGAAGGCGTGGGCGTGGGCGGCGCTGGAGGCGTTCAGTTCTATGCCGACGTCCGAGGCCAGGGCGATGTCCGCCGCCGCGCCGACCAGACCGCCGTCCGACAGGTCGTGGACGACCGTCAGTTCGCCCGCTTCGATCAGGCCGCGCACGAAGTCGCCGGTCTTGCGTTCCAGCTTCAGGTCGACCGGCGGGGGGGCACCGTCTTCACGACCCAGAACTTCGCGCAGATAGATGGACGACCCCAACTCGCCGTGGGTCTGGCCGATCAGGACCAGGACATCGCCCTCGGCCATGCCACCGAAGCCGGTGGTCACGTCGTAGTTGGTTAGCAGGCCGACCGCGCCGACCGTCGGGGTCGGCGGAATGGCGACGCCGTTGGTCTCGTTATAGAGGCTGACGTTGCCAGAGACGACGGGGAAGTCCAGCTCGCGGCAGGCCTCGGCCATGCCGTCGGTGGCGCGGACGATCTGGCCCATGATCTCGGGGCGCTGCGGGTTGCCGAAGTTGAGGTTGTCGGTGATGGCGATGGGACGCGAACCCACGGCCGTCAGGTTGCGCCAGGCCTCGGCCACGGCCTGCTTGCCGCCTTCATAGGGGTCGGCCTGGACATAGCGCGGGGTGCAGTCGCTGGTCACGGCCAGACCCTTGTCGGTGCCGTGGACGCGGACCACGCCGGCGTCAGCGCCGGTCGAGGAGTCCTGCAGGGTGTCGGCCATGACGTGGCGGTCGTACTGTTCCCAGATCCAGCGCTTGGACGCCATGTCGGGGCAGGCGATGACCTTGATCACCGCGTCGTTCCAGCTTTCCGGCGCCGGAACCTCGGACGGCTCCAGGCGCGGCTGAAGTTCGGGCTGGACCCAGGGACGGTCGTAGAGGGGGGCGTCGTCGAACAGCGGGGCCAGCGGTACGTCGCAGACCACCTCGCCGTGATGCTTCAGCACCAGATGGCCGGTGTTGGTCGTCTTGCCGATGATGGCGAAGTCCAGACCCCACTTCTGGAAGATGCGATAGCCGACGTCCTCGAAGCCCGGCTTCAGGACCGCCAGCATCCGCTCCTGGCTTTCCGACAGCATCATCTCATAGGCGGTCATGCCCTCTTCGCGCTGGGGCACCTTGTCGAGGTCCAGCTCGACGCCGACGCCGCCCTTGCCCGCCATTTCGACCGAGGAGGACGTCAGGCCCGCCGCGCCCATGTCCTGGATGGCGGCGACGGCGCCCGAGGCCATCAGCTCCAGCGTGGCCTCGATCAGCAGCTTCTCGGCGAAGGGATCGCCGACCTGGACGGTGGGGCGCTTGGCCTCCGACTCGTCGTCGAACTCGGTCGAGGACATGGTGGCGCCGTGGATGCCGTCGCGGCCCGTCTTGGAGCCGAAATAGACCACGTCATGCCCGGCCTCGGGCGCGGCCGAGTAGTAGATCTCATCGGCCTTGGCGATGCCCACGCACATGGCGTTGACCAGGATGTTGCCGTTGTAGCCCTTGTGGAAGTTCGTCTCGCCGGCGACCGTCGGCACGCCGACGCAGTTGCCGTAGCCGCCGATGCCCGAGACCACGCCCTTGACCAGTCGCTTGGTCTTCTCATGCGAAGGCTCGCCGAAGCGCAGGGCGTTCAGCAGGGCCACCGGGCGGGCGCCCATGGTGAAGACGTCGCGCATGATGCCGCCCACGCCCGTCGCCGCGCCCTGATAGGGCTCGATATAGGAGGGGTGGTTGTGGCTCTCCATCTTGAAGATGCAGGCGTCGCCGTCGTCGATGTCGATGACCCCGGCGTTCTCGCCCGGGCCGCAGATGACGCGCGGTCCCGTGACGGGGAACTTCATCAGCTGCTTCTTGGAGGATTTGTAGGAGCAGTGCTCGGACCACATGACCGAGAAGACGCCCAACTCGACCTGGTTGGGCTCTCGGCCCAGCCGGTCCAGCAGGACCTCATACTCGTTCGGAGCCAGACCGTATTCAGCGGCCAATTCTGCGGTGGTCTTTTGCGGAGCGCTCATGGGCGGGGCTTCTAGCCGGGTCTGAGCCTCCTGTCAGCCCGTCCGATCAGAGACGACGCTCGATCCCGCGTTTCAGACCGAAGACCAGGATGACGGCGGCGACCACCAGCAGGAAGGCGGCGCCCAGGGCGGTGAAGCCAAGCACCGGATTCCGCTCCTGTTCTGCGACAAAGGCCCCGACCAGACCCCAGGCAATCGGCAGGGGAAAGGCCAGGGTGCGCAGGCTCGCCGTCACCGCCGCCCCGACCAGAACCACGACCGCGACGGCGGCGATGGCCCAGCCTGTCGGCGACAGGAAGGCGGGCAGGGCGTCGAAGGCCGTCGCCGTGGTGATCAGGTTCAGCGGCGCGGCGATGGTCAGCCACCCGGCCAGCGCCGCCAGCGGCCAGATCAGAAACCAGCGGTCACGGTCCATGATCCCGGTTGCGCGGATGGTCCGGGCATTGGCCAGCAGAGGGACCACCAGGGCCAGCAGCGAGGCGAAGATGACTATGACGCTGGCCGCCTTCAGGTTCAGCGCCGCGACGATGATCCACAAGCCGATGCCGAACAGGGCCACCGCCGAGGGCCAGCCCATGCGGTTGATCAGCACACTCTCGCCGGTCTGAGGCAGAACCTGACGCCCGGCATAGGCCA
Organism: Brevundimonas bullata; assembly: GCF_003350205.1. Lineage (GTDB taxonomy): Bacteria > Pseudomonadota > Alphaproteobacteria > Caulobacterales > Caulobacteraceae > Brevundimonas > Brevundimonas bullata. The sequence goes on from NZ_QLLC01000003.1 coordinate 35,002, forward strand.
GCAGCCCCAGATAGATCAGGCCCCAGATCGAGAAGGCGTAGCCCGCCACCTGCAACGTCTGATTGCCGTCCGCCGCGAACTCGGCCTGAGACAGGCCGAAGCCGCCCAGGTTCTGCACGACCGGAACCACGACGGCGAAAACAGCCGCGGCCAGCACCACCAGTCGGCGGGTTCTCTGGGCGGGGGTAGGGCGTTCGATGGCGGACATAGGGGCGGCTCCGGCTCAGCTTCGCCGTAACTACGCGTCGGGCGGGGGTTTGGTTCACCGGAACCGTACGCGCGCCGCTCCGCTTAGAACAGCAGGACGCCCATCAAGGAGACGCACCATGGCCGACCCCGACAACCTGCCGGAAGACCCCGCCCTCGAAACCGACGAGGTCGAAACCAACCGCGCCCTGGAACAGGGCCTGGGCGTCGGCGCTCGCGAACTGGCCGCCATCGGCGAATCCGGCGCAGCCGGGACGCTGGAACGCCCGCTGGATGAAGACGGCGAGCCGATAGAACCGGAACTCGAAGTCGACGAACTGGGCCGCAGCGCCAGCGTGCTGGACCGCAAGACCTCTCAGGTCGACGACAAGGAGCAACTGGACAAGGCGTCCGACGCCTAGGCCGTTCAGGCCGCGGCGTAGATGCTCTGGAACAGGGTGGCGCCGTCGGCGCTGCCCAGTTCGGCTTCGAAGGCGCGGTCGGGGTGGGGCATCATGCCCAGCACGTTGCCGCGTGCGTTCTGGATGCCGGCGATGTCGGCGACCGAGCCGTTGGGGTTGTCGACATAGCGGAACACCACCTGGCCCTCGCCTTCGAGGCGGGCCAGAGTTTCAGCGTCGGCGAAGTAGTTTCCGTCTGCGTTGCCCTGGGTCATGACGACCTCGCGCTGACCCTGATAGCCCGAGGTGAAGCGGGTCTGGCCGTTGGCGACCGTGATGCTGATCGGCTTGCAGATATACTTCAGGCCGCTGTTACGCAGCAGGGCGCCGGGCAGCATTCCGGCTTCGCACAGAATCTGGAAGCCGTTGCAGATGCCGACCACGGTGACGCCGTCGTCGGCGGCCTTCTTGACGGCCTGCATGATCGGGGCCTGGGCCGCCATCGCGCCGCAACGCAGATAGTCGCCGTAGGAGAAACCGCCCGGCAGGACGATCAGATCGAGGCCTTTCGGCAGCTCGGTCTCGGCGTGCCAGACCATTTCGACCTGCTCGCCAGTGGAGCGTTCGATGGCGACCTTGCAGTCGCGATCACAGTTGGACCCGGGGAAGACGATGACGGCTGCGCTCATGGGCGGGCCTCCTAGCATCAATTGTTCAGGATGTCAGGCGTGGCTTTGACCTGTCTTGCGTCCGCTCAGCCAGGCGACGACCCAGACCGCGAAACCGCCCAGCGACAGGGCGACGCCAACCCAGCCGGTCGAGGTCCAGCCCCAGCCTGCCGCGATGGCCATGCCGCCCAGAAGGGGGCCGATGGCGTTGGCGGTGTTGAAGGCCGAGTGGTTCAAGGCGGCGGCCAGGGTCTGCGCGTCGCCGGCGACGTCCATCAGGCGGGTCTGTAAGATCGAGCCCAGCCCGCCGCCGCCGCCGATCAGGAAGACCACGATCAGCATGGCCCACAGGTGCGGGGCCGCGAACGGGTAAAGCGCCAGCGCCGCCGCGCTCCACAGCAGCAGCCCGCCCGCCGCCTTCATGCCGTAGCGGTCGGCGGCCCAGGCGCCCAGCAGGTTGCCGCTCATCATGCCCAGACCGAACATGGCGAAGACCCAGGGCAGGACCTCAGCGCCGACGCCGGTCACCGCCGTCAGGGTCGAGGCCAGATAGGCGTAGACCGCGAACATGCCGCCGAAGCCGATGGCCCCGACGCCCAGCGTCATCCAGACCTGTCCGCGCTTCAGGGCGCCCAACTCGCGCAGGGGGCTGGCGTCGGCGTGAGCCGGATCGCGCGGCGCGAACAGGGCGACCAGGGCCATGGTGATGACCGCCAGAACGCTGACGATGGCGAAGGCCCAGCGCCAGCCGAAGGCGTGGCTGACGGCGGTGGCGACCGGCACACCGATGACGGTGGCGACGGTCAGGCCCAGCAGGATGGTCGAGACGGCGCGGGTGCGCAGCCGCAACGGCACCAGCGACGCCGCCACCAGGGCCGAGACGCCGAAATAGGCCCCGTGCGGAATGCCGCTGAGGAAGCGGAAGGCCAGCATCCATTCATAGTTGGGGGCCAGGGCGCTCAGCGCATTGCCGACCGCAAACAGGGCCATGAAGCCGATCAGCAGCAGCCAGCGCGGCGCGCGCGCCCCCAGCACCGCCAGGATCGGCGCCCCGACGACCACGCCGGCGGCATAGGCGCTGATGACATGGCCGGCGGTCGGCTCATCGACGCCGAGACCCGCTGCGAAGTCGGGCAGGACGCTCATGGCCGCGAACTCGGTCACGCCGATGGCGAAGCCCCCCATCGCCAGGGCCAGCAGGACCAGCGCCACCTTGCCGGGCGCGGCGACCGTCTCCATCGCGGGCGACGGCGCGCAGATGCGCTCGTCGATACAGGCGGCGGCGTCGGTGGGGGGCATGAACTATCGCAATGCAACAAACTTACTGTGCGCCGCAAAATAGGGACGGAGGTCGCAGGCGCAACCTTGGCCGGACGTTCAGCTCATCACGCTTTGTTTGCGCTGGGTTCAGGCGGCCGCCAGTTCTGCGCGGACCTTGGGGTGCGACACCGACAGGCCCAGGGTCTGGGCGGCGTAGAGCTCCAGCAGCAGCCGATCGTGACCATCTGGCACGTTCAGCCAGCGGGCCTCGATCGGCTGGCGGCGGCCGGGACGCGGCGCGGGCTCGCTGACGCTGATCAGAGGCACGCCATGGCCTGGCTGGTGCACGCGGGCGGCCAGCGCCAGACGCAGCGACGGCGCCAGCAAACGCTCCTCCAGATGGGGCGGGCTGCCGACATGGATAGGCTCGTCCTCCTGATAGAAGACATAGACCGCCCCGGCTGCGGGCAGTCGCGCCCGCGTCAGGGGTTCCAGCGGCCGAGCCATCAGGCGGCGGAACAGGTCGGGGACCGTCGCCAGCCTCTGCTGATGGTCGAGCGTCGCCGCCGTCACCCGCCGGTGTTCTCGTAGGTCGCGGTGATCGAGGCCTTGGCCAGCGTGTGGAAATGCAGGTTGAAGCCGAAGACGGCGCCCGAGTTGTCCGGCGTCACGTCCAGCCTGTCCGTGTCCACGGCGAAGACGGTGAAGATGTAGCGATGCGGGCCGTGGCCGGGCGGCGGGGCGGCCCCGCCGAAGCCGGCCTCGCCATAGTCGGTGCGGCCCTGGACCGCGCCCTGGGGCAGGTTGGCGCCGCCGACGGCGCCCGCGCCCGCCGCCAGTTCGGTCACGTCGGCGGGGATATTGGCCACGGTCCAGTGCCAGAAGCCCGAGCCCGTGGGGGCGTCGGGATCATAGCAGGTGACGGCGAAGCTCTTCGTGCCCTCCGGCGCTCCGGACCAGGACAGCTGGGGCGAGGTGTCGCCCAGAGCCTTCACCAGGGCGTCAGGCAGGATGCCGCCGTCGCGGATGTCGGCGGAGGTCAGGGTGAAGGTCATCGGCGGCGCTCCCTTGATCTGGTTGTCGGACGGAACGGTCCGGCTTTGATACCGTTGCGCAGCGACAGTCTGTTCCTAGCCAAGCTTGATCCTGGTTCAAAGCGCGGAGCGCCGGATGCTGCAAGCCCTTCTCGATCAGACCTTCCTGACGCGAGCCGTGCGGGTGCGCCTGCCGGACGGGCGCGAGCTGACGGCGGGACCGGGAACGCCGGAATTGACGGCGGTGATCCAAGACACAAAGACGGCCCTGGCCATCGCCGCCAACCCCGATCTGGCGCTTGGCGAGGCCTTCATGGACGGGACCTTCCGGGTCGAGGGCGGCGACATCTACGCCTTCCTGCAGCTGACGACGTCGCAGCTGGCCATCCGGCCGCGCGGTGGAAAACTGGACCTGCTGCAACGCATTCGGCGCGGCGCCGAGCAGGCCAACGACCGGCTGCACGCGCGCAACAACGTTCATCACCACTATGACCTGACGGTCGACTTCTACCGGCTGTTTCTGGACGAAGACCTGCAATATTCCTGCGCCTTCTTCGAGACGCCGGACGCCACCCTGGAACAGGCCCAGACGGCCAAGAAGCGGCGGCTGGTCGACAAGCTGCTGCTGGCGCCGGGGCAGAGCGCGCTGGACATCGGTTGCGGCTGGGGTGGGCTGGGTCTGTCGATGGCCGAACGCGGCGCGCGCGTCACCGGCGTCACCCTGTCGACCGAACAGCACCGCGCGGCCAATGAGCGGGCGGCGGCGCGCGGTCTGGCCGACCGGGCCGAGTTCCTGCTGCAGGACTATCGCGACCTGAACCAGACCTTCGACCGCATCATCTCGGTCGGCATGTTCGAGCACGTCGGGGCGCCCAATTATCAGGAGTATTTCGACACGGTCGCCCGGCTGCTGGACGACGACGGGGTGGCGGTGATCCATTCCATCGGCCGCAAGAGCCCGCCCAGCCGCACGCAACCGTTTATCCGCAAATACATCTTCCCCGGCGGCTATATTCCGGCCCTGTCCGAGGTCCTGCCCGCCATTGAACGCTCGGGCCTGTGGGTGACGGACCTGGAGGTGCTGCGGCTGCACTACGCGGAGACGCTCAGGATCTGGCGAGAACGCTTCCTGGCGCGCCGCGACGAGGCCCTGACCCTCTACGACGAGCGGTTCTGCCGGATGTGGGAGTTCTATCTCGCCGCCAGCGAGGTCGCTTTCCGCGAACTGGGGCACATGGTCTTCCAGTTGCAGTTGACCAAAAAGCAGACGGCGGTCCCGCTCAGTCGGGATTATCTGTGCGAGTAGGCCCTTCTTTCCCTCCCCATTTCATGGGGAGGGGGACCGCGTAGCGGTGGAGGGGGCGGCGCAGCGATCAGCCGTCGAGACGCCCCCTCCGTCACGGCGCTGGCGCGCCGCGCCACCTCCCCATCGCTACGCGACAGGGAGGAAAACAAAAAAGGCCGCTCTTTCGAGCGGCCCTGATCGTCAGATTGTCGCGGCCTTACGCCACTTCGATCCGGTAGCTTTCGATGACCGTGTTGGCCAGCAGGGTGTCGCACATGCGCTTCACCTCGGCTTCCTTGTCGGACACGCTGTCATCGAGGTCGAACTCGATCATCTTGCCGACGCGGGCGTTGGCGACGCCGGCCCAGCCCAAACCTTGCAGGGCGCCTTCGACGGCCTTGCCCTGAACGTCCAGAACGCCGGGCTTGAGGAAGACGTGAACCTTCACCTTGGCCATTAGTGCAGTCCTCCTTGGATCACGGTCGGCATGTCCTTCATGATGCCGAGGCGGCGGGCCACCTCGGTGTAGCTTTCGATGACGTCGCCCATGTCGCGACGGAAGCGGTCCTTGTCCAGCTTCTCGCCGGTGGCGGTGTCCCACAGCCGGCAGCTATCCGGGCTGATCTCGTCGGCCAGGATGACGCGGGCGAAGTCGTTTTCCCACACCCGGCCGAACTCGATCTTGAAGTCCACCAGGGTGATGCCGACGGCGCCGAACATGCCGCACAGGTAGTCGTTGACGCGGACGGTCATGGCCAGGATGTCGTCCAGCTCCTGGGTCGTGGCCCAGTTGAAGGCCGTGATGTGCTCTTCCGTCACCATCGGGTCGTTCAACTCATCCTTCTTGTAGTAGAATTCGATGATCGAACGGGGCAGGGCGGTGCCCTCTTCCTGGCCCAGACGGGTGGCCAGCGAGCCGGCGACGACGTTGCGGCAGACGACTTCCAGCGGAATGATCTCGACTTCGCGGATCAGCTGCTCGCGCAGGTTCAGACGCTTGATGAAGTGGTTGGTCACGCCGATGCCGTTCAGGCGCGACATGACGAACTCGCTGATGCGGTTGTTGATCACGCCCTTGCCTTCCAGCACGGCCTTTTTCTGGGCGTTGAAGGCGGTCGCGTCGTCCTTGAAATACTGGATCAGCGTGCCCGGCTCGGGACCCTCGTACAGGATCTTGGCCTTGCCCTCGTAGATCTTCTTGCGCTTGGAATTCATGGTCGTGTCCCGAGAGGGAAGAAAACAGACTGTCCTCAAAACGAAAAACGCGCGGCCCGGCGGCTGTGGGCGGCGCGATCCTGAATCGACGACGGGTATATAAGATCGCACGCCCTTTAACCGAAGGGCGTCTGTGACACAAATATCCTCCTGTAACGCAGCGTCAGAACCGCGACCGCGAGTCCAGTTGCGTTCGCAGGCGAGGGGGCTATAGACGGCGATGCGGACCCCAATTCCGTCCGCCACTGGAGTGACTACGCGCATGACGACCTTCGACGATCGGGAAAAGGGCTACGAGTCCAAGTACGCCCTCGATCAGGAACAAGAGTTCAAGGCCATCGCGCGTCGTAACAAGATGCTGGGCCTGTGGGCGGCCGAGAAGATGGGCCTGTCGACCGACAGCGCCGAGCAATACGCCGCCGCCGTGGTCCGCGCCGACTTCGAGCAGCCGGGCGAGGAAGACGTCTTCCGCAAGGTCGCCGGCGACTTCAAGGGCTCGGGCCTGACGGTGTCCGAGGGCGAACTTCGCTCCAAGATGGACGAACTGGCCTCGATCGCCCGCGAACAGATCCGCGCCGGCGAATAGGTCTCGGTTCCAACCGACCGAATTCAGAAGGGCCGCTGCCGGATATGGCAGCGGCCCTTCTTCTATTTCAGGCTGTCGCCGCGATTATTTCGGCATCAGCACCGTGTCGATGACGTGGACCACGCCGTTCGACTGGCCGACGTCGGCCTGGGTGATGGTCGAGGTTCCGCCCTTGGCGTCGGTGATGGTCCACTTGCCGCCGCCGGCGTCCTTGACCATCAGCTTCTCGCCCTGAACCGTGGTCAGGGTGGCGGTGCCGCCGCCCTTCTGGGCTTCGGCGGCGATGTCGGCGGCGGTCAGGCGACCGGGCACGACGTGATAGGTCAGGATCTTGGTCAGGGCCGCCTTCTGGGCCGGCTCCATCAGGCTGGTGCGCGTGGCGGCCGGGATCTTCTCGAACGCCGCATTGTCAGGGGCGAAGACGGTGAAGGGGCCGGGGCCTTGCAGGGTCGTGGCCAGGCCCGCGGCCTGAACGGCGGCGACCAGGGTGGTCAGGTTGGGCGCCTTGGCGGCGTTGGTGACGATGTTGTCGGCAGGGCTCATGGCCACGCCGCCGACCATGGGATCGGTGGTCACAGGCGCCATTGCGGCCGAATCGGCCGGCATGGCGTCGGCCGGCGCCTTCTCGACCTTGGTTTCATTGTTGCCGCAGGCGGCCAGCGTCAGCAGGGCGGCGGCGGATACGGTAGCGAAGCTGGCGGTACGGATCATCTTCATGTCGTCTCTCCATCGACAGCCGCTCGAAGGGGCGGCGGGTCGGGGAGAACTACGGTCGAGCAGGCCAAATGGTTCAAATTATCCGGCGCGGCGCGTGATCACGATTGAACCTAGTCGGCGAAGACGACTGTCTTGCCGTCGTGCATCAGAATGCGGTCGTGCAGGTGATGCGACACCGCCCGCGCCAGAACGCGGCGTTCGATGTCCCGGCCCTTGCGGATCAGATCGGCGGGGGCGTCGCGGTGGCTGATGCGCTCCACGTCCTGTTCGATGATGGGGCCTTCGTCCAAGTCGGCGGTGACATAGTGGGCCGTGGCGCCGATCACCTTCACCCCGCGCGCATGGGCCTGATGATAGGGCTTGGCCCCCTTGAAGCCCGGCAGGAAGGAGTGGTGGATATTGATACAGCGCCCCGCCAGATGCGCCGTCAGGTCGTCCGACAGGATCTGCATATAGCGCGCCAGCACCACCAGCTCCGTGCCTGTCGCCTCGATCAGGGCCAGCAACTGGGCCTCCTGGGACGTCTTGTCGCCGCTCATGGGCAGGTGGTGGAAGGGCAGGTCGCCCAGATCGACGTGGCCGATCATGTCGCGCGGGTGATTGGACACGATCGCCGTCACCTGCATCGGCAGTTCGTCGATGCGCCAGCGGTACAGCAGGTCCGCCAGGCAGTGATCGAACCGCGAGGTCAGGATCATCACCTTGCGCGGCTCCGGCCCGCGCAGGGTCCAGTCCATGTCGAACTGCAGGGCCAGCGGCGTGAAGGCGGCGCGGATCGCGTCCTCGGCGTCGCCTTCCATCGGCTCGAACACCACGCGCATGAAGAAGTAGCCGCTCAGGGCGTCGCCGAACTGCTGAGCGTCGGAAATATTGGCGTCTCGCTCCAGCAGAAAGGCGGAGACGGCCGCCACGATGCCGTGGCGGTCAGGGCAGGATAGGGTCAGAATCATCGAGCGGGCCGACTTATTCGGGAAGGAAGTCGCTCAGTATGGCCCAGCTTTCCGCCTTTGCCGACAAGGATATTGCGTGCGTCGGGCTTGAGGACGGCAGGTCGATCAGGGCGACCTGGTCCAGATCGGGCAGATCGGCCAGAATGCGCCGCCCCAGCTTCGCCGCCAGCCCGCCGTTGAAGGCCACGGCGCGCAAGCCGGGCAGGGCGGTGATCAGACCGCGCAGGTCGGCGGCCTTTGGCGAGCGTATGGCGGCGTCCAGACTGCCGGATCGCTCCGCCGAGGCGATGACGTCCCACAGCCCGACGCCATGCGCCTTCAGACGATCCAGCCTTTGCTCATAGGGCAGTGCGGTCAGACCCTCGCCCAGCAGCCCGCCGATCAGGGGCCAGAAGCCGTTGCGCGGATGGGCGTAGTACTGGGCCGCCTTCAGCGAGGCGTCGCCCGGCAGGCTGCCCAGGATCAGGATGCGGGTGCGGTCGTCGACGACAGGATCGAAGCCGACCGACCGCCCAACCGCAGGCAAGGGTCTCAGCCCTCGCCGAAGACCCGCTTGAACACCACGTCGACGTTCTTGGTGTGGTAGCCGAGGTCGAACAGGGCTTCCAGCTGATCGGCGGGCAGGGTGACGCGGGCGTCGGCCTTGAGGAAGTCGAGGAAGGCGCCTTCGCCGCGCCAGACCTTCATGGCGTTCTCCTGAACCGCGGCATAGGCGTCTTCACGCGACACGCCGGCCTGGGTCAGGGCCAGCATGACCCGTTGCGAATGCACCAGACCGCCCAGGCGGTCGATGTTCTTCTGCATGTTCTCGGGATAGACGTTCAGGCGCTCGATCACCCCCGCCAGACGGTGAAGGGCGAAGTCCAGATGGACCGTGGCGTCGGGGCCGATGCCGCGCTCGACCGAGGAGTGGCTGATGTCGCGCTCGTGCCACAGGGCGACGTTCTCCATCGCCGGGACGACCGCCGAGCGGACCAGACGGGCCAGGCCGGTCAGGTTCTCGGTCAGGATCGGGTTGCGCTTGTGCGGCATGGCCGACGAGCCCTTCTGGCCCTTGTCGAAGAACTCCTCGGCTTCGAGGACTTCGGTGCGCTGCAGGTGGCGGATCTCCACGGCCAGCCGCTCGATCGACGAGGCGACCACGCCAAGGGCGGCGAAGTAGGCGGCGTGACGGTCGCGCGGGATGACCTGGGTCGAGACCGGCTCGACGGCCAGGCCCATCTTGTCGGCGACGTACTGCTCAACCGCCGGATCGACGTTGGCGAAGGTGCCGACGGCGCCCGAGATGGCGCAGGTGGCGATTTCCTCGCGGGCCGTGATCAGGCGGCGCTTGGCGCGCTGGAACTCGGCGTGATAGCCGGCCAGCTTCAGGCCGAAGGTCACGGGCTCGGCGTGGATGCCGTGCGAGCGACCCACGGTCGGGGTGTATTTGTGTTCCTTGGCGCGGACTTCCAGCGCGGCCAGGACGCGGTCGACGCCGCCCAGCAGCAGGTCGGTCGAGCGCGCCAGCTGCACCGCGAAACAGGTGTCCAGCACGTCCGAGGAGGTCATGCCCTGGTGCAGGAAGCGGGCTTCCTCGCCGACGATTTCCGACACATGGGTCAGGAAGGCGATGACGTCGTGCTTGGTGGTGCGTTCGATCTCGTCGATGCGGTCGGCGTCGAAGGTCACGTCCTTGCCCTTGGCCCAGATGGCGTCGGCGGCGTCCTGAGGGATCACCCCCAGTTCGGCCATCTTGGTGGCCGCATGGGCCTCGATCTCGAACCAGATCTTGTACTTGGTCTCTTGCGACCAGATGGCGACGGCTTCGGGGCGGGTATAGCGCGTGATCATGGATCGGTCGTGTCGTGCGGGAAGGGCGGGGAGTCAAGGTTCACCGGGCAAACTTGCGTCTTTCCTCCCTGTCGCGCAGCGATGGGGTGGAGGAACAGGCGTCGGAGGCGCCTGGACGACGGGCGCGGCGGCGAAGGCGACGTGACGGAGGGGGCGTCTCGACGGGGGACGTTTGCGCCGCCCCCTCCACCGCATAGCCTGTCCTCAGGCTCGCCGAAGGCGAGACCCGGGGGCGGTCCCCCCCCCTCCCCATGGAATGGGGAGGAAAGAGCAGCCATTGACTTCTGGCCCCCTTGTCCCAGATAGGGGGCCTCAGAGGACGACCTCTCCCTTTCAGGGCATGACCGCCGGGACGACCCGGCTCGCCATGCAAGGGAGACTGTCATGGCCTGGATTCTTCTTCTGTTCGCCGGTCTGTTCGAGATCGTCTGGGCCTTCCTGATGAAGGCGTCGGACGGGTTTTCAAAGCCGTGGCAGACGGTCGGCACCATCGTCTTCATGATCATCAGCTTCGGCCTGTTGTCGATGGCGATGAAGACCCTGCCGCTGGGCACGGCCTATGTGATCTGGACCGGCATCGGCGCGGTCGGGGCCTTCGTGGTCGGCATCGCGGTGCTGGGCGAGCCGATCACCCCCATGCGGATCGCGGGCGCGGTGCTGATCATCTCGGGCCTGGTTGTGCTGAAGCTGTCCTCCAGCCATTGATGGCGAGCGCATAGGGAGCCTCGCCATGGAACTGATCATCGGACCGCGTCTCTATTCCACCTGGTCGTTGAGGCCCTGGCTGGTGCTGAAACGCGCGGGGGCCGCGTTCACGACCCGCGAGGTCTCCTATCGCACCGACGCGCAGAAGGCCGAGTTGCGTCGTCTTTCGCCGTCGGGCTTCGTGCCCCTGCTCAAGGTCGACGGCGAGACGATCTGGGACACGCTGTCGATCAGCGAATGGGCGGCGGAACACTATCCCGAGGCGCAGCTGTGGCCGGTTGATCCGACCGCGCGGGCGCTGGCCCGTTCGGCGACGGCCGAGATGCACTCTGGCTTTATGGCCTTGCGCGATCTGTGCGGCATGGGGCCGGATCATCCGATGGCCGGGGCGGCGCGGGCCGAGACGCCGTCCGATCCGGCGCTGGATCGGGATCTGGCGCGGCTGGTCGAGTTGTGGCGGCAGATGCGCAGCCGCTTCGGCGCCGACGGTCCCTGGCTGTTCGGCGACTGGTCGATCGCCGACGCCTTCTTCACCCCCGTCGCGGCGCGGGTGCGCCATTATCAGATCGACCTGAGCGGGCATGGCGATGCGGACGGCGTCGCCCGGACCTATGTCGAGGCTCTGCTGGCCCAACCAGATTTCGAGGAATGGCAGCGGCTGGCTCTGGCTAACGCCGCTTAAGCTTGGCCGAAAACCGGCGATTAACGAGTGATGTTACATTCTGCCTTCACGGCGTCTGGCCGTGGGGGATGGGCGATGCGGACGATCAGCCGGAATACCAACTGGGGCAGGACAGCGCGGGGCTATTTCCTGGCGGCTCTGGCCTTCGCCTTTGTCTGGGCCATGCTGTTGTCCAGCGTGGTCTGACGCGACTCTAGCTCTAGCGCGTACCGGCGACCGGGGCGGCCTCGGCCACCTGCATCGGTCCAGTCGGCGGCGGGGCCACATAGTCCAGACGGATCGGCACGGCCTTGGCGCCCGAGGCCACGGCGTCCAGCGTGTTCAGCGGCGCGCCCAGCATTCGCTGATAGATCCAATAGGCGGCCACGACCTTTTCCACGTATTCGCGGGCCTGAGGCACGTCGATGGTCTCGATCAGCAGCAGGGGATCGGCGTCCGGCCCCAGCTTGCGCACCGCCGCCAGCATCGGCCCCGGCCCGGCGTTGTAGGAGGCCACGGCCTTCAGCAGGTCGCCCTGGAAGGCTTCCATCTGGAACAGGCGGTTCACATAGTCCTGACCCAGCTTCAGATTGGTGGCCGGGACGTACAGCCGCTCGGGATTGCGCACATAGCCCTGATCCCCGGTCATATGGGCGGCGGTCGTCGGCATGACCTGCATCATGCCATAGGCGCCGGCCCCCGAACGGGCGCTGGCGTTGAAGTCGGTTTCCTTGCGCGCGATGGCGTAGACCAGCGCCTTCTCGATGGTGAAGCCGCCCTCGGGCTCCAGCACCGGCATGGGATAGCGGGTGGCGTCGATGCGGCTGGCCTCGGACTGGGCCGCGCGATTGGGGGCCACGGTGCGATAAAGGCCGGCCCACAGGCGCCGGGCGCTGTCGTCGCCGGCTGAGCGCATCCCGGTGCGGGCGGATTCTTCGGCTTCGTTGCGGCGCCCGACTTCATAGAGGGCGACCGTGCGCCGCGCGGTCTCGTCCGAGCGGATGAAGGCGTTCAGTTCGCGGGCGTCTACGCCGGCCGGCTCAGGCGTCAGGCTGGCGCGTTGCAGCGCGGCGCCATAGGCGCGCGGTCCCATGTTCTCGATCACCGGCTCTTCGCCCAGCTGGCGCAGGGCGATCTGACCATAGAAGGTGGCGGGCCAGCGCGCGGCCAGGCGCAGGTTTTCGGCCACCTTGTCCTGACGTCCCGACTGGGCGGCGGCGCGCGCGGTCCAGAAGGCGGCGCCGGCGCGGACCCAGGGGTCCTCGGTCGGGTCCTGAGCCACGCGCTCGAAGGCGCGGAAGGCGTCGGAAAACTGATGCAGGCGCCAGGCGGCCAGCCCTGCGCTCCACCAGTCGCCCATCTCGGCCCCGGTGCGATAGGCGCCGGCCAGGTCGTCGTTGTTCAGCGCCACGCGGGCGGCCTTGGCCGGATCGGTCACGCCGCCGTCCCTGGCGCCGGTCACGCTGGCCCAGGTCCGCTCCAGCAGGTTGCCGGGACGCTTGGGCTCGGGCGCGCCGTCGGGTAGGCGCCGCATGGCCAGGGTATAGACGCGGGGCGCCATCGGCAGGTCGGAATAGGTCTCCAACCAGGCCGCCAGCTCGTCATAGGTCGCGACATGGGTGGGATGGAACAGGCGCTCGAACTCGACCTGGCCCAGCAGGACGCGGTCCTGGGCCTGCCGTGCAGAGGCGCGGGCCAGCTCCAGATCGCCGCGCCGCAGGGCGTCGAAGGCGGTGGTGTAGCTGAGCCGATCGGAACTGCTCAGGGCCGTGGGGGTTCTATCGGAGTCATTGCCGACATAGGCCGTCCCGCCGCCATCAGCCCCGCTGTCAGCTCCGCCCCCTTCACGGGCCAGGGCGGCAGGCGCAACCGTGGCGCAGAGCGTAGCAGCAAGGAGAGGCGCGAGAGCCGCGCGGCGGAAAAGGTACATACGCGGCGGCCCCCTTCGTCGGCGCGGCTCCCGTATCGTGCCGGGATTGTCAGCGCTCTGTGGACTGGTCGTCAGCCGCTAACCATGCCTGAATCAGACAGCAGGCTCAACCTGCGCCGTATCCAGACGCGCCGCCAGGGACAGGATGTCGGCCCAGGCGACCCGCTTGGCCTGGGGCTGACGCAGCAGGAAGGCGGGGTGCAGGGTGACGATGGCGGGGGCCGCCGCCGTCCCGTCGTCGAGCCGCCATTCGCGCCACTGGCCGCGAATCTTCATCAGGCCTTCCTCGGTGTTCAGCACCGATTTCGCCGCCGCCGCCCCGACCAGAAGCACGGCCCTGGGCTGCATCAGAGCAAAGGCACGTTCCAGGAAGGGGGCGCAGACCGCCTGCTCCTGCGGCGTCGGCAGGCGGTTGCCGGGCGGCTTCCAGAAGACGGTGTTGGTCATGAAGGCTTGATCGGCCAGACCCGCCGCCGCCAGCATCCGGTCCAGCAGTTGCCCCGCCTGGCCGACGAAGGGTTCGCCGCGCAGGTCTTCGGTCTCGCCGGGCGATTCGCCGATCAGCAGGATCGAGCCCCTGGGATTGCCGCGCGCGAACACCGCCTGCTTGGCCCCCATGGCCCGCAGGGGGCAGCCCTCGAAGGCGGCGACCGCCTCCGCCAGTTCGTCCATGGTCGTCGCGGCGGCGGCCAGGCGACGCGCCTCGGCGACCGCGTCCGCGCTGGACATTCCCCCGTGCTGGCCCCCATGCAGGGCCGTGACCGTGGCCGAGGCCTTTTGCAGCATCTGTGGCGCGGGCGGGGCGACAAAGACGGTGCGGTCGACCGGCGCGTCCAGATAGCAGGCGTCCACCCCCGCATCGCGCCAGAAGGCGAGCAGGGCTTCGGTTGCGGCGGTGTCGAGGGGCTGGGGCGTCATTCCGTGACAGGGATAAGCCTTGACCGCCGCTGCGTCACCTCACGATAAGACGGATAACCACGACGATAACGAGGATTCAGGGGATCATGGGCGAGCAAGCGATCGAAGGCGGCGCGATCAACGCGTGGCAGGAAGCCGTCATCGACAAGCTGCCGCCGGCGGAAGCGCTGGAAGGCGTCGAGCGCGAGGTCATGGAATACGACGTCGTCATCGTCGGCGGCGGCCCCGCCGGCCTGTCCGCCGCCATCCGCCTGAAGCAGCGCGCCGAGAAGGACGGAAAAGAGATTTCGGTCGCCGTGCTGGAGAAATCCGCAGAGATCGGCGGCCATATCCTGTCGGGCGCCGTGATCGATCCCAAAGCCCTGAACGAGCTTTTCCCCGACTGGAAGGAACGCGGCGCCCCGCTGGAGACGCCCGTCACAAAAGACAAGTTCCTGGTGCTGGGTCCGCAGGGTCAGGCCTCGCTGCCGATGTTCGCCATGCCGCCCTTCATGCACAACCACGGCTGCTACATCGCCTCCCTGGGTAATGTGTCGCGCTGGCTGGGCGAGCAGGCCGAGGCCCTGGGGGTCGAGGTCTATCCCGGCATGGCCGCCAGCCATGTCGTCTGGGATGAACCGTCGGGCCGCGTTAAGGGCGTCGTCGCCGGCGTCTTCGGCATCGACCGCGAGGGCAAGCCGACCGGCGACTTCCAGCCCGGTCTGGAACTTCACGGCAAGTATGTCTTCATCGCCGAGGGCGTGCGCGGCTCGCTGGCCAAGACCATCATGGCCCGCCACGACCTGACGGCGAACTCGGACCCGCAGAAGTTCGGCATCGGCCTAAAGGAGCTGTGGCAGATCCCGGCCGAGAAGCACCAGCCCGGCCTGGTCCAGCACACGACCGGCTGGCCGCTGGACGACAAGACCGGCGGCGGATCGTTCCTGTACCACTTCGGCGACCGCTACGTGTCCGTCGGCTTCGTCGTGCACCTGAACTATCAGAACCCCTATCTGTCGCCGTTCGACGAGTTCCAGCAGTTCAAGCACCACCCGGCCATCGCCGAGCATCTGGAGGGCGGCACCCGCATCTCCTACGGCGCTCGCGCCATCACCGAGGGCGGTTTCCAGTCGGTGCCCAAGCTGGCCTTCCCCGGCGGCGCCCTGATCGGCTGCTCGGCGGGCTTCGTGAACGTGCCGCGCATCAAGGGCAGCCACAACGCCATGAAGACGGGCATGCTGGCCGCCGACGCCGCCTATGAGGCCGTGATCGCAGGCCGCGCGGGCGACGTGCTGGAGGCCTATGAGGCCGCCTACAAGACGTCGTGGGTCTATAAGGAGCTGAAGGTCGTCCGTAACGCCAAGCCCATGCTGTCCAAGCTGGGCACCATGATGGGCGGGGCGGTCAGCATGTTCGACATGTGGGTCAACCACCTGACCGGCGGCTTCTCGGTCTTCGGCACCATGAGGC
Organism: Brevundimonas bullata; assembly: GCF_003350205.1. Taxonomy (GTDB): domain Bacteria; phylum Pseudomonadota; class Alphaproteobacteria; order Caulobacterales; family Caulobacteraceae; genus Brevundimonas; species Brevundimonas bullata. The sequence goes on from NZ_QLLC01000003.1 coordinate 50,800, forward strand.
ACACCAAGACGGACGCAGCCTCGACCGGCCTGGCCAAGGACTTCAAGCCGATCACCTATCCCAAGCCGGACGGCAAGCTGTCGTTCGACAAGCTGTCGTCGGTCTTCATTTCGAACACCAACCACGCCGAGGATCAGCCGGCCCACCTGAAGCTGCTGGACCCCAGCGTGCCGATCAACGTCAACCTGCCCAAGTACGGCGAACCGGCGCGGCTCTATTGCCCGGCGGGCGTCTATGAGGTGCTGACCGACGAGCAGGGCCAGAACCCGCGCTTCCAGATCAACGCCCAGAACTGCGTCCACTGCAAAACCTGCGACATCAAGGACCCGTCGCAGAACATCGTCTGGACCACGCCCGAAGGCGGCGGCGGCCCCAACTACCCGAACATGTAAGGCGAACCTTTCCTCCCCATTTCATGGGGAGGGGGACCGCCCTCGGGTCTCGCCTCTGGCGAGCCCAAGGACAGGCTGCGCGGTGGAGGGGGCGACACAGACGTCGGCCGTGGAGTCGCCCCCTCCGTCACGACGCTGACGCGCCGCGCCACCTCCCCATGGAATGGGGAGGAAAGAGAAACCACAGCAAGAGGCGAAGCTGATCTTGCGGGCGGAAGGGAAAGCGTGAAGGGTCCGCCCATGCGCTTTGCCTTCCGTCGTTCCGCCCTGTTCGCCGCCGCCTCGCTGATCGCGTTGGGCATCGCCGCGCCCTCCTTGGCGCAGGAGGCGCCGCAGACGCTGCCGAACGACGCTGCGCCCGCTCAGGTGGAGGCGGAACCGTCGACGGCCCCGGAGGCGTCGCCCCCGGCTGACGCCGACAGCCAAGACCCCGAAATCATCATCGCTGATGCGCCGGCGACGCCCGAGACCCCGCCCATCCCGGCCACCTGGGCCCCGATCCCGACCGACGCCGAGGGGCGCAGCGCCTACGGCTACTATTTGGCGGGCCGCAACGCCCTGACCAGCGGCGAGAGCGAGGCGGGCGCCGACTATCTGGCGCGCGTCGAGGCCCTGACCCCCGAACAGCCCCGCGTCCGCGAACAGGCCTTCACCGCCTCGCTTTTGGCCGGCGACCTCGACGTCGCCGCCCGCATCGCGCCGGAAGGCGAGGGCGTCTCGCCCGTCATCGTCCAGGCCGGTCGTCTGGTCGCGGCGGTGCAGACCTTTGTTCACGGCGACGCCCGCCGCGCCAACGCCATGCTGAAGGCCGCCCCCATCGGCGAGCCGCATGCCCGCGCGGGCCTTTATGTCCAGCCGTGGATCGCCGCCGCCGCCGGGGACTGGGACCGCGCCCTGGCCCAGCCGCCGACTGATCTGGACCCGATCAGCGTCCTGGTGGCCCGCGCCAACCGCGCCCGGCTGCTGGAGCTGCGCCGCCGCCATGACGAGGCCGACGCCGAATGGCGCGACCTGACCAGCCACGCCCTGGCCTCGCGCCTGTTCCGTCTGCCCTACGGCGAGTTCCTGGAGCGGCGCGGCAAGCGCGACGAGGCTCTGGTCCAGTATGAGGCCGCCGTCACCGCCGGTTCCACCGACCGCGCCACCATGGCGGCGCGCGCCCGCGTCCTGGCCAAGGGCCGCCCGCCTGCGGCCCCCAACTATCGTCAGGGCGCGTCCCTGGCGTTGAAGACCGCCGCCGATCAGATTATCGCCCAGCGCGCGCTGGAGTTCGGCGTGGTCTATCTGCGCCTGGCTCTGAATCTCGATCCCACCGATGAGAACCGCTTCCTGATCGGCCAGACCCTGCAACAGGCCGAACTGGAACCTGCGGCCCGCGCCGCCCTGGCCCAGGTCGGGCCACAGGATGTCGAGCTCTACGCCGCCGCTCGCGTGCAGAGCGCGCTCAGCTACGAAAAGGACGGGCAGGCCGAACAGGCTCTGGCCGAACTGCGCCGCGCCGTCGAGGCTCGCCCGAACGAGGCCAGCATCGCCTATCTGCTGGCCGGGCAGCTGGTGCAGATGAAGCGCTTCGACGAGGCGCTGACGGTTCTGAACGGGCCGCTGCTGATGACGGCGGATCAGGGCTTCGAGGTGCATTTCCTGCGCGGCGCCGCCTATGAGGCGCTGGGCCGCAAGCCCGAAGCCGAGGCCGAACTGTGGGCCGCGCTTCAGCAGCAGCCGAACAACCCGACCGTGCTCAACTACCTCGGCTACCTGTGGGTCGACACCGGCGCGCGGGTCGAGCAGGGGGCCGAGATGATCGCCCGCGCCTTCGCCGCCGATCCGTCGGACGGCAATATCCAGGACTCGCTGGGCTGGTCGCAATATCGCCGAGGCCAGTTCGACGCAGCGGTGGAAACCCTGGAACAGGCCGTGGCCAAGGAGCCCGCCAACGCCGAGATCAACGACCACCTCGGCGACGCCTACTGGGCCGTGGGGCGTCAGCGCGAGGCGGGCTTCCAATGGAACCGCGTCCTGACGCTGGAGGTCGAGGCCGAGCGCAAGGCCGAGGTCGAGGCCAAGCTGCGCGACAAGCTGGGTCAGGACCCGACCGACGACACCGGCGCGGGTGTCGCGGACTGATCCGGTGACGCTGCGCAGCCTGGCTCCGGCCAAGATCAACCTTTTCCTGCACGTCGGGCCGGTGGCGGACGACGGCTATCACCCCCTGGCCAGTCTGGTCGCCTTCGCCGATGTGGGCGACGCGGTGACGGTGACGCGGGCGGACGCCCTGTCGCTGGCCGTCACCGGCCCGTTTGGCGGCGCTCTGGCGGGCGAGGGCGACAACCTGATCCTGAGGGGCTTGCGGGCGCTGGGCGAGGCGGTCGGGATCGGCGCGCCGCCGGTCGCCGTGACGCTGGACAAGCAACTGCCCATCGCGGCGGGGCTGGGCGGCGGCTCGGCGGATGCCGGAACGGCCATCCGGCTGGCGGCGCAACTGCTGGACCTCGATCTGGACGAGGCGGCGCTGGAAGCCGTCGCGGGCGTGGTCGGCGCCGACGGTCCCATGTGCCTGCGCGCCCGCCCGGCCTGGGCGACGGGCAGGGGCGACGACCTCCGCGACGAGCCGCGCCTGCCGCCGCTGCACGCGGTTCTGCTGAACCCCGGCCTGGCGTCGCCCACGGGGGCGGTGTACCGCGCCTATGACGATGCGCCCGCTGGCGGGGCCGACTGTCCGGACGGCCCCGCCGACTGGTCGCCTGCCGCCGTGATCGACTGGCTGAAGGGCCAGCGCAATGATCTGGAAGCCCCCGCCCTGCGCGTCACGCCGGGCATAGCCGAGGCGCTGTCGGCCATGCGCGCCGCGCCGGGCTGCCGCCTGACGCGGATGTCGGGCTCGGGCGCGACGGTCTTCGGTCTGTTCGACGATGCGGCCTCTGCAAGCCTTGCTGTTGGCTCGCTGCAACGCTCCGGTTGGTGGGGGCGCGCCTGCGTGCTGGCCGGAGCTCGCTAACCTCTGCCGTCATCCCGGAAAGCGCGAAGCGCTTATCCGGGACCCAGGCGTCTGATCCGGGCTGGCGATCATCAGTTTGAACTTGCCGTCTGGGTCCCGGGTTCGGCTGCGCCGCCCCGGGATGACGGAATGGAGGGGCGGTCCGGTTGAACTCGGCCCCGCCGCCCTCTAGGGTCCGCGCTCAAATTTTGCGCTGCGAAAACGAGCCGACGTGACCACCGAACCCCTCGCCTTCCAGGACCTGATCCTGACCCTGCACAAATACTGGGGCGACCAGGGCTGCGCCATTCTGCAGCCCTATGACATCGAGGTCGGGGCCGGCACCCTGCACCCGGCGACGGTGTTGCGCGCGCTGGGACCCAAGCCGTGGAAGGCTGCTTACGTTCAGCCGTCGCGCCGTCCCGGCGACGGTCGCTATGGCGAGAACCCCAACCGGCTGCAGCACTATTATCAGTATCAGGTCATCCTGAAGCCGAACCCGGACAACCTGCAGGAGCTCTATCTCGGCTCCCTGGCCGCCATCGGCATCGATCCGAAACTGCACGACATCCGCTTTGTCGAGGACGACTGGGAAAACCCGACCGTCGGCGCCTGGGGTTTGGGCTGGGAGGTCTGGTGCGACGGCATGGAGGTGACGCAGTTCACCTATTTCCAGGGCGTCGGCGGCATCGAGGTCGACGTGGTCTCGGGCGAGCTGACCTACGGGCTGGAGCGTCTGGCCATGTATGTTCAGGGCGTCGACAACGTCTATGACCTGAAGTTCAACAAAGAGGGCCTGACCTACGGCGAGGTCTTCCTCGAGAACGAGCGCCAGCAGTCCGAAGCCAATTTCCACGGCTATGACGTCGCCGCGCTGAAGCGCCGCTTCGAGGACATGGAGCGCGAGGCCGCCCATTTCCTGACCATGAAGGGTCCGCAGGGCCAGCCTCTGGTCCTGCCCGCCTACGACCAGGTGCTGAAGGCCTCGCACCTGTTCAACCTGATGGACGCCCGCGGCGCCATCGCCGTCGCCGAACGCCAGAGCTACATCGGCCGCATCCGCGACCTGTGCAAAGCCTGCGCTCTGGCCCAAGTCGAACATGAGAAGGCGACGTCGTGACGGTTGACGATCAGTTGACGCCACAGGCTCCCTTCCCCCTCGATGGGGGAAGGGCTGGGGATGGGGGTGACGCCCTCAGCCCTCTGCGCGCGCGTCATCTGACGGGTGCTGTCGGCCGCGCGCGGCGACTGCGTCGCGACATGACCTTCCCGGAACGCATTCTCTGGGACGAACTGCGCCGCCTGAAGCTGAACATTCGCCGTCAGGCGCCGATCGGCCGCTACATCGCGGACTTCGTCCATCATGACAGCCGCCTGATCGTGGAAATCGACGGGCCGCTGCATGAGGAACTCGAAGCGGTCGCCTATGACGCCGAACGCACCGCCTGGCTGGAAAGTCAGGGCTTTCGCGTGATCCGCTTTTCCACCAAACAGGTGACGGACGGCTTGTCGGACGTGGTCGATGCGATCCGTTCGGCCGTGTTGTCACCCCCATCCCAACCCTTCCCCCATCAAGGGGGAAGGGCCCTCTGGCGCGCCCGCGATCAATGGGTGCGGGACGAAAACTGATGCCCCAGCTTCTTCTCGAAATCTTCTCCGAAGAAATCCCCGCCCGCATGCAGCAGGGCGCCGCGCGCGACCTGGAACGTCTGGTCTCGGATCGGTTCAAGGCCGCCGGCCTGACCTGGGACGCGCTGAACGTCTTCGCCGGGCCGCGTCGCCTGACCCTGGTGATCGACGGCCTGCCGGTCGCCGCCGAGGACCGCAACGAAGAGGTCAAGGGGCCCAAGACCTCGGCCCCCGCTCAGGCGCTGGAAGGCTTTCTGCGCAAGACCGGCCTGACCCAGGACCAACTGGTCGAGCGCGACGGCGTCTGGTTCGCCGAGATCAGCAGCAAGGGCCGTCAGACGACCGAGGTCTTCGCCGAGGCCGTCGATCAGATCGTCCGCAGCTTCCCTTGGCCCAAGTCGATGCGCTGGGGCACGGGAAGCCTGCGCTGGGTGCGCCCGATCAAGCGCATCATCGCCCTGTTCGACGGGGCGGTGGTGCCGTTCGAGATCGACGGCATCCAATCGGGTGATGTGACCGAGGGCCATCGCTTCCTCGGCAGCGGCAAGCCGTTCGCGGTCAAGGACTTTACCGACTATCGCGCCAAGCTGGAACGCGACTTCGTCCTGCTGGACGTGGCCGACCGCAAACTGCGGATTCTGGAAGCCGCCAAGGCCGCCTGCGCCGCGCGTGGTCTGGTGCTGGTCGATGACGACGGCCTACTGGACGAGGTCGCCGGTCTGGCCGAATGGCCGACGCCGATCCCGGGCGACATGGACCCGCAGTTCCTGTCCCTGCCGCCCGAAGTGGTCCGCCTGTCGATGAAGGTGCACCAGAAGTATTTCGCCGTGCGCGATCCGTCCAAGGACGGTCTGGCGCCCAACTTCCTCGTCGTCGCCAACGTCGAGGCGACCGATGGCGGCAAGGCCCTGGCCGCCGGCAACAGCCGCGTCCTCTCGGCCCGCCTGAACGACGCCCGCTTCTTCTGGGACGAGGACCAGAAGGTTGGCTTCGACGCCTGGAACGACAAGCTGAAGGGCGTCACCTTCCACGCCAAGCTGGGCACCCTGGCCGAGCGGGTGGACCGCATCGCGGCGCTGGCGCGCGAAATCGCGCCTCTGGTCGATGCCGACGCGGATCAGGCCGAGCAGGCCGCGCGCCTGTCCAAGGCCGATCTGGCCAGCGGCATGGTCAGCGAGTTCCCCGAACTGCAGGGGATCATGGGCGGCTACTACGCCCGTCTGGCCGGCTACCCCGACGCCGTCGCCGACGCCGTGCGCGACCACTACAAGCCGCAAGGTCCGGGCGACAGCGTCCCGACCGCCCCGGTCACGGTCGCCGTCGCCATCGCCGAGAAGCTGGACACCCTGGTCGGCTTCTTCGCCATCGACGAAAAGCCCACCGGCTCGCGCGACCCCTACGCCCTGCGCCGCGCCGCGCTGGGCGTGATCCGGCTGGTGCTGGAGAACGGTGCTCGTATCGGCCTTCGCGGCGACGCCTTCTCGGCGGCTATGGCGGCCTTGGAGAAGGGCAATGTCCAGCGTGCCGTCGACAAGCTCGCGGTCGAAACTGAACTCAGCGCCTTCTTCGCCGACCGTCTGACCGTCCTGCTGCGCGACCAGGGCCAACGCCACGACCTTGTGGCCGCCGTCTTCGCTCTGGGCGACGACGACCTGGTGCGGATCGTGCGTCGGGTGGAGGCGCTAGCCGCCTTCCTCGCCACGGACGACGGGGCCAACCTGCTGGCCGGCTACAAGCGGGCGTCCAACATCCTCAAGGCCGAGGAAAAGAAGGGACCGCTGCCGCAAGGCGCCGTCGCCACCGGCCTGGCCAACCAGCCGGCGGAAGAAACCGCGCTTGCGTTTGCCGCCGCCGCCGCCGCGACCGCCGTGGACGCCGCGCTGGAGACCGAAGACTTCGCCGCCGCCATGACGGCGCTCGCCGCCCTGCGCGGGCCGGTCGACGCCTTCTTCACCGGCGTCATGGTCAACTCCGACGTGGCCGAGGAGCGTGAGAACCGTCTGAAGCTGCTGGGTCAGGTGCGCGGCGTTATGGGCCGGGTGGCGGACTTCGGTCAGATCGCGGGCTGAGGCGCTCTCCCTACCGACCGTCGCGTCGCCCCCTCCACCGCTTCGCGGTCCCCCTCCCCACAAAGTGGGGAGGAAGGGCGCGTGTCTTTCCTCCCTGTCGCGCAGCGATGGGGAGGTGGATCGGCGGCGGAGCCGACGAGACGGAGGGGGCGGCGCAGAAGGCCGAAAATCTGCATCCCGACACATCCTCACACGGATTGTTACACCCACGGCCTCGCCTTCGCGCTTGCAGCACGCTAGTCAGGGCCACCGTAAGCGGGACTCGGTCCTGCGACGACTGACCACGGCTCAGGGACTGCAAGATGACCAAGTGGGTGTACGGCTTCGGCGGGGGATCTGCTGACGGCGATGCGTCGATGAAGAACCTTCTCGGCGGCAAGGGTGCGAACCTGGCCGAGATGTCCTCTCTCGGCCTTCCGGTGCCGCCCGGCTTTACGATCACGACGGAAGCCTGCGTCCACTATTACTCCAACGGCGAGACCTATCCGGCCGCGCTGGCTGAACAGGCCGCCGCCGGTCTGAAGACCGTCGAGGGCATTGTCGGCAAGACCTTCGGCGACGCCGCCAACCCCCTGCTGGTCTCGGTGCGCTCGGGCGCGCGGGCCTCGATGCCGGGGATGATGGACACGGTGCTGAACCTGGGCCTGAACGACCAGACGGTCGAGGGTCTGGCCAAGCTGTCCGGCGACCGTCGTTTCGCCTTCGACAGCTATCGTCGTTTCATCACCATGTATTCCAATGTGGTGCTGGGCATCGGCCACGATCAGTTCGAAGAGGTCCTGGACGACCACAAGGATCGCCTGGGCGTCTCGATCGACACCGACCTGACCGCCGAGAACTGGGAAAAAGTGGTCGCCGACTACAAGGTCCTGGTCGAGCGCGAACTGGGCCAACCCTTCCCGCAGGACCCGCATGACCAGCTGTGGGGCGCCGTCTCGGCCGTCTTCGCCAGCTGGATGAACGACCGTGCGAAATTCTATCGCCGCATGCACGACATCCCCGAAAGCTGGGGCACGGCCGTCAACATCCAGTCCATGGTGTTCGGCAACATGGGCGAGACCTCGGCGACGGGCGTCGCCTTCACCCGCAACCCCTCGACCGGCGAAGCCAAGCTGTACGGCGAGTTCCTGATCAACGCCCAGGGCGAGGACGTGGTCGCGGGCATCCGCACGCCGCAGTCCCTGACCAAGGCCGGGCGCGAGGAGATGGGCGAGACGGCTCTCTCGATGGAAGAGGCCATGCCGGTCGTCTTCGCCGAGTTCGTCGACGTGGTCGGGCGGCTGGAAAGCCACTACCGCGACATGCAGGACATCGAGTTCACGGTCGAGCAGGGCCGTCTGTGGATGCTGCAGACCCGTAACGGCAAGCGCACCGCCAAGTCGGCGCTGAAGATCGCCGTCGATCTGGCCTCCGAAGGCGTCATCTCGCAGGAAGAGGCCGTGTCGCGGGTCGAACCCGCCGCGCTCGATCAACTGCTGCACCCGACCCTGGACCCCAACGCCGCCCGCACCGTCGTCGCGGCGGGCCTGCCGGCCTCGCCCGGCGCGGCCACAGGCAAGATCGTCTTCGACGCCGACGAGGCCGAGCGCCTGTCGCAGGTCGGCGACGCCGTCATCCTGGTGCGCGAGGAAACCTCGCCCGAGGACATCCACGGCATGCACGCGGCGCGCGGCATCGTCACGGCGCGCGGCGGCATGACCAGCCACGCCGCCGTGGTGGCGCGCGGCATGGGGCGGCCCTGCGTCTCCGGCGCCGGTGAAATCTCGATCAATGAGAAGGCCGGGACCTTCACCGCCCGCGGCCGCACCTTCAAGGCCGGCGAGGTCATCACCATCGACGGCGGCAAGGGCGAGGTGCTGGACGGCGCCGTGGCCATGATCGAGCCGGAACTGACGGGCGACTTCCAGACCCTGATGGCCTGGGCCGACGGCGTGCGTCGCCTGAAGGTCCGCGCCAACGCCGAGACCCCGCTGGACGCCAAGACCGCGCGCGGCTTCGGCGCCGAGGGCATCGGCCTGTCGCGCACCGAGCACATGTTCTTCGACGAGGCCCGCATCGCCGCCGTGCGCGAGATGATCCTGGCCGACGACGAGCAGGGCCGCCGCATCGCCCTGGCCAAGATCGCGCCCTTCCAGAAGGCCGACTTCGCCGACCTGTTCACCATCATGGCCGGCCTGCCGGTGACGATCCGCCTGCTGGACCCGCCGCTGCACGAGTTCATCCCGCACACGGACGCCGACATCGACGCCCTGGCCGCCGGTTCGGGTCTGGACGCCGCCAAGCTGAAGCGTCGCGCGCGGGAACTGCACGAGACCAACCCCATGCTCGGCCACCGCGGCTGCCGCCTGGGCGTCGCCTATCCCGAGATCTACGAGATGCAGGTCCGCGCCATCCTGGAGGCGGCGCTGGAGGTGAAGCATGCATCTGGTTTGGCTCCGATCCCGGAGATCATGCACCCGCTGGTCGCCCTGGGTCTGGAGATGAAGTACCTGCGCGAACTGACCGACCGCACCGCGCGAGCCGTGTTCGCCGAGGCGGGCGACAGCGTCGACTACCTGGTCGGCACCATGATCGAACTGCCGCGCGCGGCCCTGCGCGCCGCCGACCTGGCCGAGTACGCCGAGTTCTTCAGCTTCGGCACCAACGACCTGACCCAGACGACCTTCGGCATCAGCCGCGACGACTCGGGCCACTTCCTGCAGGCCTATCTGGACAAGGGCATCTTCGAAACCGATCCCTTCGTGCGTCTGGATCAGGACGGCGTGGGCGACCTGATCCGCATCGCCGCCGAGCGCGGCCGCGCGGTCAAGCCGGACATGAAGATGGGCATTTGCGGCGAACACGGCGGCGACCCCTCGTCCATCGCCTTCTGCGAGAGCGTGGGCCTCGACTACGTCTCCTGCTCGCCCTACCGCGTGCCCATCGCCCGTCTGGCAGCGGCCCAGGCGGCGCTGGCCGCCCGCTCGGGCGAGGAGCGCGAAAAGGACCGCTAGAGCGAAATCGGTTCAGATGCGATCGCATCTGAACTCAGATATTCGCTCCCGTATCAATCCAGAGCCTGACACAGATCAGGCTCTGGGCCCCGTTTCAGGCTTGAGCGTGCAAGGGCGGTCCTTCGGGGCCGCCTTTTTCGTGCCGGAATAAAGTCGTTATCAGCGTAACGCTGTATGTGTCTGGTAGCGCACGGTTACGACCGTGTATTCATTCGCCTATGGAACGCCTCGGCGGAATACCCATTTAACTCCTCGCTGGATGGGGCCGGTGACCGCAGAAGTCACCACATCTGGTTTTACTAGGAGTTATAGAAACAATGCGTAACATTCTTCTCGCCGCCGCCGCTATTTCTGCAATCGCCGCTCCGGCATTTGCTCAATCTGGTCCTGACGCCCGTGGTTACGGCTCGCTGGGCTACACGCATCTGGAGGGCGACTCCGCCACGACCGGCGCCGTGACCGGCCGCTTGGGCGTGAACCTGAACCGTTACCTGGCGCTTGAGACCGAAGCCTCCGTGGGCGTCAAGGACGACGACTTCACCGTCGCCGGCATCGACGGCTCGATCAAGCATGAGTGGGACGCCGCCGGTTACGTGGTCGGCAAGTACCCGGTCAGCGACAAGCTGGAACTGTTCGCTCGTGGCGGCTACGGCCACACCGAGCTGAAGCAGGAGTTCCCCGGCGCCAACACCGACGTGGGCGGCGACAGCTGGAACTACGGCGTCGGCGCCAACTACTACGTCGACGGCGTCAACGGCGTCCGCGCCGACTGGACCCGTCGCGACTTCCGCGACAACGGCGGTGAAGCTGACGCCTATTCGGTCAGCTACATCCGTCGCTTCTAAGGCCTGACCTCCAAGTCTGGCGCTAGATACGACGAAGGCCCGCTCCGAGAGGAGCGGGCCTTTTCGTTTGCCTGAAAGGCTGAGGTCTAGGCGACGCCCGGCGCCAGGGCCCAGCGCAGCGAGTTCTCGCCGAAGGGCTTGATGAAGAAGTCGCGGTAGCGTTCGAAGACCTCGACGATCTTGGCCTTCAGGTCCTGGGTCACCGACTCGCCGCGCTGGCGTTTCAGCGCCGCGACGCAGTTGACCACGATGTCCTGATGGGCCGATCCGCCCATATGTTTCAGCACCGTGGCCACGTCATGAGCCAACGGATCGCTGAGCTTTTCTGCCCACGGTGAAACTGTCTGAGTCATTCGGGCGTCGTCCCCCAGGTTCTCGACACCCGTAACGGTTTGCAAAATTTTCCGAACAGTGCAAGCGGGGCCGGAAATAATGATTCCCGTTATGTGGTTTCAGGGGCGCTTTTGCACAAAAACCGTGCCCGCCGAATAGCCGGCGCCGAAGCTGCAGATCAGGCCCGTGTCGCCGGGCGCAAAGCCGTCGTGCTTCAGGTGGAAGGCGATGATCGATCCGGCCGAGGAGGTGTTGGCGTAGTCGTCCAGGATGATGACGTTCTCTTCCGGCTCGGGCTCGCGGCCCAGCACCTTCTTGCCGATCAGGGTGTTCATGTTGATGTTGGCCTGGTGCAGCCACATCCGTTTCAGGCCGTGCGGGTCCAGGTTCAGTTCTGCGGCGTGGTCCAGGATCATCTCCGAGACCATGGGCACCACCTCCTTGAAGACCTTGCGGCCCTGCTGGACGAACATCTTGTCGGTCAGGCCGTCGGACGACAGGGGCTCGCTGGCTCCCGTCGGCAGGGCGGCGCGGTTCAGGAAGCCGAAGTTGTTGCGGATGTTGTTCGAGAAGCTGGTCTTCAGCTTCGTGCCCAGAATGTCCCAGCCGCCCGGTCCGGCCTGATCCTCGGCCTCGATGATGACGGCGGTGGCCACGTCGCCGAAGATGAAGTGGCTGTCGCGGTCCTTGAAGTTCAGGTGGGCCGAGCAGATCTCGGGATTGACCATCAGCACGGCCTTGACCGAGCCCGAGGCCACAAAATCCGCCGCCGTCTTGATGCCGAAGGTGGCCGAGCTGCACGCCACGTTCATGTCGAAGGCGAAGCCCTCGATGCCCAGGGCCTGCTGCACCTCGATGGCCATGGCGGGGTAGGGGCGCTGCATGTTCGACGCGGCGCAGATGACGGCGCCGATCTCGCTAACCGGCTTGCCCCAGGCCTTGATCGCGTCCTGGGCGGCCTTGACCGCCATCTCGGCCAGGATCGACAGCTCGTCGTCGCCGCGCGCGGGCAGGTGCGGCAGCATCCGCTCGGGGTCGATGATGCCCGACTTGTCCATGACGAAGCGCGACTGGATGCCCGAGGCCTTCTCGATGAAGGCCTCGGACGACGGCGTCTTCAGCTCCAACTCGCCCGCGGCGATGGCCTCGGCGTTCTCGGCGTTCCAGCCTTCCGCCCAGGCGTTGTAGGCGGCGACCAGCTCGGCGTTCGAGATCGACTGCTCCGGCGTAAACAGGCCGGTGGCGGAGATGACGGCTTTTTGCAACTTTTTAGTTCCCTAACGCTCGGCGCGCGGCGCCTCGCTGCTTGAGGGCGTCCGTTATGACGAACGACCTCAATAGGCCGGTGGAAGGCTCCGGTCGAGACTGGCTTTGATGCCGCGCCACCATCTGTTGATGCGGCCACGCGGCGGGGCGGGCAGGGGATGATCGCGCGCGGCGATCAGGGCCTCGACCAGGTCCTCGGCCTCGCACGGCCAACCCTCGGGCGTGACATAGACGGGATAGCCGATCAGGGCGGCGTGGATGACGGATTGCAGGCTGGCGCGACGGACGCGGCGCTCGAACGTCAGCTGGTCGTCGGTCAGGCCCCAGCCCGCATAGAAGGGCCGGCCATAGACGCTGACCGCCTTGCCCCGCATCAGGGCCTCGAACCCGGTCAGCGACGTCAGGGTCGCCAGCCGGTCGCAGGTGTTCAGGCAGTCGACGATGTCCAGATCGTCGGCCGAAGCGTCGACCTCCTCCATCGCCGCATGATCCAGCAGGCCGGGCCGATTGCCCGCCGTCACGTCCGGGTGGTTGCGATAAATCAGGAAGGCCTCGGGATGATCCGCCCGCGCCGCCTTCACCAGGCCCGAGTTGGTGCGCAAGTCGGGGCTACAGCCCATCATGATCGAGCGGTCGTTCTCGACCTGCCCCACGACCAGCAGGATCGGCCTGTCTTTCGGCCAGGACGCCGGGACGCCCGCGCCCTTCAGATTGTATTTCGACAGGCCCGCCTCGACCACGCGGACACGCAGGGCCTCGGCCCGCGCCGCCTGATCCGGCGACGGCTCGCCCGCCTCGATCAGGCTCTCCAGACGGCTGGGCCGGGTCGGGTCGTAATAGACGCCTTGGTCATCGAGCGCGACGGACAAGGCGCCGAAGAAGTCGGACCCCAGGCCGCGCGAACGGATGAAGCCGTCCTCCATGCGCACGATCGGCCCCTCGAAGGCGTCGGCGGCGGCGCGGATCTGCGGCGTCTCCTTGCCCGCCCACCAGATCAGCTTGCCGCCCGTCGCTCGCGCATGGGCGACGGCGGCGGATGAACGCCAGAAGTAGCGCACCCGACCCTTGGGCGAGTTCAACAGGCGGCGCACCGGCGGGCGCTTGGCCGGGGCGAAGCCGACGGCGGCCCAGTCGCCCGCCAGCCGGTCGGCGCGGTCGCGGAGCGCCATCAGCCGTTCCAGCGCCTGCTCGGCCTCGCAACGCTGGCCGGTCACCGGATCGACATAGCGGGTGTAGGCGATCAGCGCCGCCGCCACGACCTGATCCAGATCACGCGCCACGCCGCGCCGCCCGGTCGAAACCGCGTCCGTCGTCAGGCCCCAGCCCGAATAGAAGGGGGCGCCGAAGCAACGCACGGGCAGGCCGCGCAGCAGGGCCTCGAACCCCAGGGCCGAGGTCACGACATAGACTGCGTCCACCGCCGTCAGCAGGTCAGCGGGCCGCACATCGGTGTCGATCAAGGTGATGCCGTCCAGTTCGCTGGCCGGGATGCATCCCTGTTTGCGCCCCGCGGCCACCGCCGGGTGGCGCTTGACGATCAACTGGGCGTCCGGCTCGTCGCGCTGCGCCGTCGCCAGCATGTCCGAGAAGCTCTTTTCCGTCGCCAGCCCATAGCCGATGGAGGCGTCGCCAAAGGTCTGATCCACGATCAGCACCCGACGACCCGGCTTCAGCACGGCGGCATCCAGCGGCCCGCCCATATTGGTCTTCGACACGCCCGAGGCGATGATCCGGTCGATCAGGCCGCGCGCCCGGACCCGCATCGCCGCGTCGCACCAGTCGGGCGCCGTCTGAATCAGATGCTCCAGCCGACTGGGCCGGGTCGCGTCGTAATAGACGCCGAGGTCGTCGACGATCAGGCTGAGACTGGTGGCTCTGCTTTCGCCGATCCCGACCGAGCGCAGGAAGCCGTCCTCCAGGGCGACATAGGGCTTGCCGTGCTTCTCCGCCCAGCGCCGCCCCGCCGCCGCTGTCGGTTTCATGCCCCAGCCCAGCACCGCCTCGGTCTGCGAGCCGGGCAGAGCCGATAGGTCATAGTCGGGCAGGAAGGCCGACAGGAAGGGGACCTTCAGCACCCCCGGCGCACAGACCCAGGCGCGGGTTTTGGAAGGTGTCGGAAGCGGTGCGGTCATCAGCCGTGTCTACGGTTTGTAGAGTCTGCGCGCCACTCCCTAGCGTCCTTCTCCCGCAAGGGGGGGAGGCTCATAACTCCGCCAGCAAATCCTGCGCCGCCGTCAGATGCAGCCGCTCCACCATCTCGTCCTCGACGCGGATCACGCCCAGCCCCTCGGCCTCCGCCGCGGCGAAGGCGGCGACCACCCTCCGCGCCCAGGCAATCTCTTCCGCAGTCGGCCCGAACGCCGCATTGGCGCCCTCGATCTGCGACGGGTGGATCAGACTCTTGCCGTCAAAGCCGTACAGTCGCCCTTGCGCGCATTCGGCCCCAAAGCCAGCCTCGTCCTTGATCCGGTTGAAGACCCCGTCGATGGCGCTCAGGCTGTTGGCCCGTGCATGGGCCACGACCGCCGCCAGCCAGGGCTTCAGCGGCTCGCGGTCGGGAGACGCGCCCGTTTTCAGGTCCTTGGCCAGATCGTTGACGCCCAGCATCAGCCCCTTCAACGCCCCGCCCGCCTCGGCGATGTCCCGCAGGTCCACCAGGGCGCGCGGCGTCTCGATCATGGCCCACAGCTCGACGCTGGGGCGCATCGCGTCAGACAGGGCGCGCACGGTCGCGGCGTTCTCGACCTTGGGGGCGACGATCAGGTCTACCGGCGTATCCCGCAGCGCCGCCAGGTCGTCGTCACCCCAGGGGGTGTCCAAGCCGTTGATCCGCACGCCCAGGCGCGGCCCGAAGCCGCCTTCGCGCGCCGCCGCGACCGCCGCCGCCCGCGCCTCGGCCTTCATCTCGGGCGCAACCGCGTCCTCCAGGTCCAGCACCGCCACGTCGCAGGCCAGGCCGCGCGCCTTCTCCACCGCGCGGGCGTTGGAGGCGGGCAGGTAGAGGACGCTGCGCGCGCGGTTCATGCAGCAAAGACCTTGGCCATCAGCCGCTCCAGCGCCTCGGCGTCCACGGCGTTGAAGGCGGCTTTCTCCGTCGCGTCCACGTCCAGCACGGCGATCAGGCCGCCTGCCGCATCCAGCACCGGCACGACGATCTCGCTGGCCGAGCGGCTGTCGCAGGCGATGTGGCCGGGGAAGGCGTGGACGTCCTCTACCACCTGGGTCTGGCGGTCGCGCGCCGCCGCGCCGCAGACGCCGCGCCCGAAGGGAATGCGCAGGCAGCCCAGCGTCCCTTGATAGGGCCCGACGACCAGTTCCTGCGGCTTGGCCTCGTCCACGACGTAGAAGCCGGTCCAGAAGAAGGCGGGAAAGGCGTCGGCCAGCATGGCGGCCACGGTCGCCATCCGGGCCGTCCGGTTCGGCTCGCCGTCCAGCACGGCCAGAATCTCGGCCTCGACCTCGGCGTAGCGTTCAGCCTTGTCGGCGGGGCGGTCGTCACGGGCGATGTAGGACATGGCGGCTCTCCTTCGGGAGATCGCCATATAGGCTCAGACCTTGCTGCACAAAGGGCGGGCGACGCGCGGCGAGAAAATAGAACAAAAAGCGAACAATTGACTTGAGGGTGTCACAAGCCGTGCGTAGCTTCCTTCAAGCCTGCCTGGGCGGGCTGTTTCGGGAGAGTGGGGATGAACAGTGCATCGCAGGCGGATGAGAACTTCGCGCGGCGTCTGGCATGGCTGGATCGCGAACTGGCCCTGCGGGTCGAGGAGGCGCGCGCCGGTGATCCCGGCAACCGGGCTCTGGCCGTGGGTCTGTTGATCGGGCTGGTCGCGGGCATGACGCAGGGCGGGTCGACCCCGTCATGAGCGTGATGCGTCAGCCGTCGCTGGAGCGTCTGCTGGAGGATATCGACTGGTCGCGCTGTTCGGGGCGGGACCTGCATCGCCTGGCCGAAGGCGCGGCGCAGGCCGCGATGCGAGGAGAGGGTGGTAGGCCCGGAGGGACTCGAACCCCCAACCAGACCGTTATGAGCGGTCGGCTCTAACCATTGAGCTACAGGCCCCCGAAGCAGGGATGACGTGCCTAGCAGGGGATGCGCTCGCTGCAAAGCCGCCCCGGACCTGTCACGCTTTTCATGTCGATGAATGGAACCTGCTCTGGGGGCTTTTGCGTTTGTTCAGGTTGAAACGGCCAAGGTAGGTCGTGGCTGGCGAACACGTCCGGCCAATGGATTTCCACGGAGACGATGATGACCCGCACCGCACGCGCCCTGATGCTGGGCACGGCCCTGATGACCCTGGCGGTTCCCGCCGTCTCCCTTGCCCAGACGGGCGCTTCTCCGATGCAGATGCACGCCATGGCGCAACAACCCGCTCTCAACCTGTCGGCCTTTGGCGAGGTCAAGGTCGCGCCGGATCAGGCGACGATCAACTTCGGCGTCGTCACCGAGGCCGCTACGGCCCAGGAGGCCATGACCCAGAACGCGCAGCAGATGACCCGCGTCGTCGCCGCCCTGCGCCGCGCCGGGATCAACGAGCGCGACATCCAGACCTCGGGCCTGAACCTGTCGGCGCAGTACGACTATCAGCAGAACGAACCGCCCAAGCTGCGCGGCTATCAGGCGACGAACCGCGTCACCGTGATCATCAACGACCTGACCAAGGTCGGCACGACCGCCGACGCCGTGGTCGCGGCCGGCGTCAACCAGATCGACGGCATCGCCTTCGGCCTCAAGGACGCCAAGGCCGCCGAGGATCAGGCGCGCCAGCTGGCCGTGCGCGCCCTGCAGGACAAGGCGCGGCTGTATGCCCAGGCTCTGGGCGTCCAGTTGGGCGGGGTCCGCACCCTGACCGAGGGCGGCGGCTATATGCCTGAACCGCCGCGTCCCATGTACGCCCGCGCCATGGCCATGGACGCAGGAAGCGCCTCGACCCCGGTGTCGGCTGGCGAACTGACGGTCCGCATCGACATCAGCGGGACCTACGACATCGGCCGTTGATCGGCTGAAGCGGTGGTGAGGGAAGGGCCTGCCGGCGACGGCGGGCCCTTTTCGCGTTTCATTACCGCCCCTTCATTTGACGGCCACCATCCGCGCTTTATGCTCGCGGCAGGCCGCGCGTGGCCACTGACGGGACGGCCGCCTTTTTCATGAAACAGTTCTTCCTGACCATGCTCGGCGTCTTCGCCGGGCTCGTGGCCTTCTTCATCGTCCTGCCGATTGCGGCCCTGCTGTTCTTCGCGGCGGCGGCCGGAGCCTCCAAGCCGACCGCGCCCGCCAACTCGGTGCTGGAGCTGGACCTGCGCGAAGGGCTGACGGATCAGCAGCCGACCAATCCGTTCGCTGCTTTCGGCGGTTCGGGCCTGTCGGTGATCCACATCGTCGACACTCTGGCCCAAGCCGAGAAGGACGCCAGCGTCAAGGTGCTGCTGGTCCGCGCGCCGGAGGGCGGCATGACCCCCGCCGCCGCCGACGAAGTGCGTCAGGCGATCCACCGCTTCCGCGCCTCGGGCAAGACCGTCATCGCCCACAGCCAGGGCTTCATGCCGATCGGCGCGGTGGTCTCCAGCTATATGGTCGCCGCCAGCGCCGACCAGCTGTGGATACAGAACACCGCCAGCTTCCAGGCTGTGGGCCTCTCCAGCGACAGCCTCTTCCTGGGCCGCGCCTTTGAGAAGTACGGCGTCAAACCCGAGTTCGAGCAGCGCTACGAGTACAAGAACGCCGTCAACGAATATACGCAGAGCGACTATACCGCCCCGCACCGCGAGGCGATGACGGCCTGGATGACCTCCATCTACGACGGCGCCCTGGCCAATACGGCGCGCGACCGCAAGACCACGCCCGAGGCGTTGAAAGCGACCATCGAGGCCGGCCCCTATTCGGCGGAACAGGCCCTGTCGCTGAAGCTGGTCGACAAGATCGGTCAGGTCGAAGAGGCCGAAGCCGCCGCCAAGGCCAAGGCCGGCAAGGACGCCAAGATCATCAAGTTCGGCGACTACGCCTCCATGCAGGGCGCACGCAACGGCTCGGGCAAGTCGGCCATCGCCATCGTCGGCGGCGAGGGCGCGATCATGACCGGCCGCGGCCAGGGCGCCTCGCCCTTCGGCTCTGGCTCTGACATCCGTTCCGACGATACGGCCAAGGCCATCTATGACGCCATCGAGGACAAGAGCGTGAAGGCCATCGTCTTCCGCGTCTCCTCGCCGGGCGGTTCGCCCGAGGCCTCGGAACAGATCCTGGCCGCCGTGCGCGCGGCCAAGGCGGCGGGCAAGCCGGTGGTCGTCTCCATGGGGGCCTATGCGGCCTCGGGCGGCTATTGGGTCAGTTCGGAAGCCGACTGGATCGTGGCCCAGCCCTCGACCCTGACCGGCTCCATCGGCGTCTTCGGCGGCAAGTTCGTGCTGGCCGACGCCCTGGGTCGTTTCGGCGTCGACATGCGCGGACTCAAGGTCGGCGGCGACTACGCCGATGCCTTCTCGCCGGTGCAGGGCTTTGACCAAGCCCAGCGCGCCGCCTTCGCCGCCTCGATGGATCGGGTCTACGAAGACTTCGTGGCCCGCGTGTCGACGGGCCGCAAGCTGCCGGTCGAGCGGGTGCGGGAAATCGCCAAGGGCCGGGTCTGGACCGGAGCCCAGGCCAAGGGTCTGGGTCTGGTCGACGAACTGGGCGGTCTGAACGAAGCCGTCATCAAGGCGCGCAAGCTGGCCAATATCCCGACCAGCGAATCGGTGCGGTTCAAGCGCTTCCCGACGCCGCAGTCGCCGTGGGAAGCCTTGGCCTCGGCCTTCGGCGCCTCCGGTCAGGCGGCAGAGACCATGGTCTCGGTCGGTCAGGTCATGGGTGATCCGGCGGCCCAGGCCGTGCTGAACCGGGTCGAGGCCGAGCGGATGCGCAGCCGCGGCGCCGTGGTTCTGGCCGATCAGCCGGCCTTCTGAGGCGTTTCCTGACCGAGCCGTGATGTCGCAGTCCATTGACCGTTCAGGTCGATGGACCGACATTGAGGTTCGGGCGTTCCTTCATCGGCGCGCCATGAAAGGCAGTTCCATGATTCAGTCCGACCCCTTCGCCCAGATCGGCTTCAACGCCCGGCGCCGCACCGGCGGCGGCTTGATGGCGCCCTTCGTCTGGTTCGGCGGGCTGGTGGCTACGGCCCTCGCCCTGACCGTGGGTGCGGTGCTCGCCGTGCTGACCGCCGCCGCCGTAGCCGTGATCGCCTTGATCGCGGGCGTGGTCGTCTTCTTCGCCGGTTTCGCTTTCCGCGCCCGTCGCGCCCGCACGGCCAAGGCGCGTCAGGACGAAGGCGTGATCGACGCCCAGAAGGTCGGCGACACCTGGGTCGCCTACGGCTGGGAACGCGAAGGGCGCTGATCGGGCGTCATGCTGAGCTTCACCGACGCCCCGTCGCCTAATTTCAACGCCCGGCGCGGGCTGCCGGACATGCTGGTGCTGCACTACACCGGGATGCAGACGGCTGATGAGGCCGTCTCTCGGCTTTGCGATCCCGCCGCCGAGGTCTCGGCCCACTATGTCGTCAACGAGAACGGCGTGATCCTGCGCCTGGTGCCGGAAGAGCGCCGCGCCTGGCACGCGGGCCGGGGCGTCTGGCAGGGCGAGACCGACGTCAACGCCGCCTCCATCGGCATCGAGATCGTCAATCCGGGCCACGAGTTCGGCTATCGCGCCTTTCCCGAGGCGCAAGTTCAGGCGGTGATCGCCCTGATCGCGGATATTCGCTCGCGCTGGACCATTTCCGATTCCCGCATCATCGGCCATTCCGACACGGCGCCGGACCGCAAGCAGGACCCAGGCGAGTTGTTCCCGTGGAAGCGTCTGGCCGAGGCCGGCCAGGGCCTGTGGTTCGATCCTGCGCCCGAACGCATCGCCGCCCTGGGCGCGGACCTGTCGCCGGGCGACGAGGGGTTGGGCGTCATCGTCCTGCGCTCGGGCCTGCACCGGCTGGGCTACGGGCTGAAGCCGGGCGGCGAATACGACGATGAAACCCGCCTGACCGTCGAGGCTTTCCAGCGCCACTGGCGGCCCGACCGCATCGACGGCGTCGCCGACGGCGAGACCCGCGCCCGCCTGGTCGGTCTGCTGCAACTGGCCTCGGTGGAGAGCGTCACCGGCGTTCTGGACTAAAATTCTCCCTCCCCTTCATGGGGAGGGTGGTCGCGAAGCGACCGGGTGGGGAGGGCGAGGCGAACGTGCGTCGTGTCTGACTTGCTGAAGCGCCCCCACCCGACTTCGCCTGCGGCTCAGCCACCCTCCCCATGAAGGGGAGGGAGAAAGCAGACGTTGACCTTCGCCGCGTTCGCGCGCACTTAGCCCCCGCCAGACGGTCGGGCGGTCGCGGCGAGAGCTTGCTCTTGTCGAGGAAAGTCCGGGCTCCACGGTGAAGAGGCGGCGGGTAACTCCCGCCCGGGGTGACCCGAGGGATAGCGCCACAGAAAGCAAACCGCCTGGGCTCCGGCCCGGGGAAGGGTGAAAGGGTGGGGTAAGAGCCCACCGCGTCGGCGGCAACGTCGGCGGCATGGCAAGCCCCGCCTGGAGCAAGACCGAATAGGGACGTCGCGCGGGTTCGCTCGCAGGGTTCACCGCCCGAGGCGTCCGGGTAGGTCGCGAGAACCGTCCAGCAATGGGCGGTCCAGAGGAATGATCGTCGCCGCCTTTCGGGGCGGAACAGAACCCGGCTTACAGGCCGTCTGGCATTTTTTTCTTGGGCCTATCGCCCTTCGGGCTACTTGAGGCCCGTTTTGTTTTGGGCCTACCGGCTTGAGGCCCGCTGTCTCCTCCCTCTCCCGGTGGGAGGGGGCTTGAGCGCACGAGAGCCGGAGGCGATCGTTCTTGCGCGAAAGGGTGAGGGGCTGGCGTTTCAGTCGGCGCAGGCCGTCGCGCCACGGCCTTCGGCCGACTTTGCTCGCGAACCCTCACCCTTTCGCCTTTGCCAATCGCTGCGCTCTTGGAGGCTCAAGCCCTCTCCCAGCGGGAGAGGGCGGCATTAACCCCTGCGTTGAAAACATGGCGGAAAAAGCCGTCCACAGGCTGTGAATACTCTTGATGTTGCTTGTATGTTCTCATTTTACACTTGCTGAAGCGTTCGTCGAACTGCAAATCTGGTTAAAGGGTGTCAACTAATCCCATTGAGGCCCATCTGATCCCATGCTATCCCACAGCCTCATGAGTAGGGGCTGTCGCCCGACGCGTGGATGTTTCAACGGACTTCAGGGGCGGGCCGAGCGGCTCGATTGGGCAAAGCGTGTTTCTCTCGACCTACGAGAAGCAGCTGGACGGCAAGCGCCGTCTTTTGATCCCCCAGGAATTCCGCACGGCCGAAAACGGCGCGGAACACGGCGTTTTCTGCTTCCCCTCCATCGAAGCCGACTGCCTGGAAGCGGGCGGCGACAAGCTGTTTGCCGAATACCGCGCCGTTATCGAAAGCCTGCCCTTCGGCGATCCCTACCGTTCGGCGCTGGAAGCCTCGATCTTCGGCGAGCAGAAGCCGCTGACCTATGACTCGGGCGGCCGCATCACTCTGCCGGAACATCTGTGCGCCGAGGTCGAGCTGTCCGACACGGTCGTCATCTACGGCGTCGGCGAGCGCTTCCAGATCTGGAACAAGGACAAGTGGGCCGCGCACCGCGCGGAGCAGCGCCGCATGGCGCGCGAGGGCCTGAAGCAGTTCGGTGAAATGCGCCGTCAGGCCGCGGTCGCCAAGACCGGAGGCGCGGCATGACGTCGCCTCACGCGCCCGTCCTTCTGGCCGAAGTTCTTGAAGCCTTGAACCCGCAGCCCGGCGACGTCGTCATCGACGCCACCTTCGGCGCCGGCGGCTATACCCGCGCCATCCTGGATCGCGGCGCCCAGGTCATTGGTCTGGATCGCGATCCGACCGTTCAGCCGCACGCCGACGCGGTGGCCGCCGCCTATCCCGACCAGTTCCAGCTGATCCGCACGCCCTTCTCGGGTCTGTCCGAAGCCTTCGCCGAGAGCGGCAAGGCCCAGCTGGACGGCGCCGTCTTCGATATCGGCGTCTCGTCGATGCAGCTGGATCAGGCCGAGCGCGGCTTCTCCTTCATGCGTGACGGGCCGCTGGACATGCGCATGGGCGATACGGGGCCTACCGCCGCCGACATCGTCAACACCTGGGATCACGGGCCGCTGGCCCATATCTTCAAGCAGTACGGCGACGAGCGTCAGTCGGGCCGCGTCGCCACGGCCATCCTGCGCCGCCGCGTCGGGCAGCCGTTCAGCCGCACCCTGGATCTGGCCGAGGTGGTCGAAAAGGCCCTGGGCGGTCGTCGCGGCGCGCCGATCCATCCCGCGACCCGCGTCTTCCAGGCCCTGCGCATCGCCGTCAACGACGAGCTGGGCGAGCTGGAGCGCGGTCTGGAAGCCGCCGAGGCGACGCTGGCGCCGGGCGGGCGTCTGGTCGTCGTCACCTTCCATTCGCTGGAAGACCGCATCGTCAAGGCCTTCATGACCGAGCGCACCGGCAATGCGCCCGGTGGCTCGCGTCACGCTCCGGTCGCGGTGGAGCTGCGCAAGCCCAGCTTCGACCTGATGTTCAAGGGCGCGCGCGAGGCGGGCGAGGCCGAGCTGGCCGCCAACCCTCGCGCCCGTTCGGCCAAGCTGCGCGCGGCGGTCCGCACTGAGGCTCCGGCCTGGGGCGCGATCGAGGGTCGGGCCGGCAAGGGCAAGCGCGCATGATCGCCGTGCCCGTCCCGGTCAAGCGCCTGTTCGACTGGAAGGTCCGCGGCGTGCGCTGCGTCGAGATCATCGGCGTGGTCTGCGTCGCCGCCCTGGTCTTCTCGGTCTATATCGCCAAGGCCGCCGCCGCGCGCGAAAGCGCCGAGATCAGCCGCATCGAGAGCGAGATCCGCGAGAACCGCCAGCGGGTCCGCCTGCTGCGCGCCGAGGCGACCCGGCTGGAGCAGCCCGCCCGGCTGGAGGCCCTGTCGCGTGAAATCGGCCTGGGGCCGGTCGATGTCCGTCGTCAGGCGGTCGAGGCCGGTCTGCCCGCCATCGCGCCGCCGCCGGTCGTCGCCGCTGCGCCCGCGCCTGTGGCGGTTGCGCCCGTCGCGCCTGCTGCTGAACCCGTGGCCGAGGGGAGTCTGCATTGAGCGTGCATGATCACCACGGCATGGACTATCGCCGTCCCGCGCCGGGCCGTCCGCAGCCGCGCGCTCAAGGCCCGTCGGTCGGCGGTCTGTTCGCCGCCTGGGGGCGCTGGGTCGCCTCGGGCGTCTGGTGGATGGAGCACTCGTTCGAGCGCGCCCGCGCCGACGGCCGCCCGGAAGAAGACACCCGCGTTCGCATCTTCCTGATTTTGGCGGTGTTTTCCGCCATCTTCGCCTGTCTGGCCCTGGGCGCGGCCCACGCGGCCCTGTTCGCGCCGCGCGGCGCGGCGGGCGCGGGCTTCAACGCCAACGCCCTGACGCGCGCCGATCTGGTGGATCGCAACGGCCAGCTGCTGGCCACCAACATCACCCACTACGGCCTCTATATCGACCCGCGCGAGATCTGGGACCCGGCCAGCGCCAAGGTCCAGCTGCGCCGCGCCGTGCCGCGCATCTCGGCCAAGCGCCTGGACCGCGTGCTCAGCGGCGACCGTCGTCTGCTGGCCCTGAACGGCCTGACCCCGTCCGAGCGCAGCGCGGTTCACGCCCTGGCTCTGGGCGGCGTCTCGTTCGAGCCCGAGGATCGCCGCGTCTATCCGCTGGGCACCTCGGCGGCCCACCTGATCGGTCGCGCCGACACGGGGGGCGAGGGCGTGTCGGGCTCGGAACTGGCCTTTAACCAGGAGATCCGCGCGGCGGGCGCCGCCGGCGAGGACTTCCAGCTGTCGATTGACCTGCGCGTCCAGGGCGTGGTCGAGAACGAGCTGGCCGCCGCCGCCGAGGCCGCCGGGGCCAAGGGCGCGGTCGCCGTGGTCACTGACGTTCAGACCGGCGAAGTCCTGGCCATGGCCAGCTGGCCGACCTACGACGCCAATCGCCGCAACAGCGCACCCGAAGAGGCCCTGCTGAACCGCGTCACCTCGGCCCACTATGAAATGGGCTCGGTGTTCAAGAGCTTCACCGTCGCCGCCGGCATCGACACGGGCCGCGCCGACATGAACACCCTGTTCGACGCCTCCCAGGCCCTGCAGATCGGCAAGCGCCGCATCAAGGACTTCCACGCCACCAACAAGGTGCTGACGCTGGAAGAGGTCTATCTGCACTCGTCCAACATCGGCACCTCGCGTCTGGCCGTCGAAATGGGCGGCGACGTGATGCGTGAATACTTCCAGCGGTTGGGCCTGCTGGACGCGGCGCCGATCGAACTGAAGGAATCGGCCCGTCCGTCGCACATCCGCAAATGGGACGACTCGACCCTGGCTTCGCTGTCCTTCGGCTACGGCATCATGGTCACGCCGATCCAGTATGTGGCCGCCTACGCCTCCCTGGCCAACGGGGGCCGCTATGTGCCCCTGACCCTGCGCAAGGGCGGCCTGCCCAACGCCCGCACGCGTCAGGTCGTCTCGCCTGAGACCTCGGCCACCATGCTGGACCTGATGCGCCGCAACGTGACGCGCGGCTCGGGCCGATTCGCTGATGCCGCAGGCCTGCGGGTCGGCGGCAAGACGGGCTCGGCCAACAAGCTGGTCAACGGTCGCTATGACCCGACCCACGCCGTCGGCTCCTTCGCCGCCGTCTTCCCCGCCGACGGCCCGGTGACGGCCAAGCGCTATACGATCTTCGTTCTGGTGGACGAGCCGTCCTCCTATCCGCGCACCGGCGGCTATGTCGCCGCGCCCGCCGTCGGCAAGATCGCCGACCGCATCGCCCCCTTCCTCGGCGTCGAGCGCAAGGCTGACCGCTGGTCCACCGCCCTGGGCGAAAAGATCCCCGAATTCCAGGACGTCGAGGGCGACGGCCGATGAGCGCCCTTCGTTTGTCAGAACTGCTGCGTCGCGACGTGAGCTCGGACCCCGAGATCACCTCGGTCACGTCCGACAGCCGCAAGGTCGCGCCGGGCGCCCTGTTCGTGGCCCTGCCGGGCTCGACCGCCGACGGTCGCGCCTTCATTCCTCAGGCGCTGGCAAAGGGCGCCGCCGCCATCCTCGCCCCGTCCGACACCCCGGCGGGCGCCGCGCCCCTGCTGGTGACTTCGGGCGACGTGCACCGCGCCTATGCCCTGGCCGCGCGAAGCTTCTACGGCGCCCAACCCAGGACCTGCGTCGCTATCACGGGCACCAACGGCAAGACCTCGGTGGCCAACTTCTGCCGCCAGATCTGGGCGGGCCTCGGCCACAAGTCGGCCAGCATGGGCACCCTGGGCGTGGTCGGTCAGAAGGGCGAGCAGACCTACGCCCTGACCGGCCCCGGCCTGACCAGCCCTGACGCCGCCGAAGCAGCGCGCCTGCTGGCCGAGCTGGCCGCCAAGGACGTGACCCACCTGGCGCTGGAGGCCTCGTCGCACGGCATCGACCAGCGCCGTCTGGACGGCGTGGCCATTCGCGCCGCCGGCTTCACCAACCTGACCCAGGACCACCTCGACTATCACGGCGACATGGCCGCCTATCGCGCCGCCAAGCTGCGTCTGTTCGAGGCCCTGCTGCCGCGCGGCCGCACCGCCGTTCTGAATGCGGACTCTGACGCCTATTCCGCCTTCGCCTCGGCCTCGATCATGGCGGGACTGGGCGTCATGGGCGTGGGCGAGCGCGGGCGCGACCTGTCGCTGATCGCGCGCCGGGCCACGCCGGAAGGCCAGCGCCTGACCATCGACGCGCGCGGCCGCATCCACGACATCCTGCTGCCGCTGGCCGGGGCCTTCCAGGCCTCGAACGCCCTGGTCGCGGCGGGCCTGTGCATCGCGGGCGGTGAAGACCCCGACCGCGTCATCCCCGCCATGGAGTTCATTCGCGGCGCCCAAGGCCGTCTGCAACGCATCCCCGGCGAAGGCGCGCGCGGCGGCGAGGTCTATGTCGACTACGCCCACACGCCTGACGGTTTGGAGACAGTGCTCAACGCCCTGCGCCCGCACGCGACCGGCCGTCTGATCGTCGTCTTCGGCGCCGGCGGCGACCGCGACCGCGCCAAGCGGCCGATGATGGGCGAGATCGCCGGCCGTCTGGCCGACGTGGCCATCGTCACCGACGACAATCCGCGTTCCGAAGACCCCGCCGCCATCCGCGCCCAGGTCCGCGCCGGCTGCCCTGACGCGCTGGAGATCGGCGACCGCCGCGAGGCCATCCGCCACGCCGTATCGCTGATGCGCGAAGGAGATGTGGTCGTGATCGCCGGAAAAGGGCATGAACAGGGACAGATCGTCGCCGGGGTGATCCATCCCTTCGACGACGCCACCGAAGCGACTGAAGCCCTGCGCGATCATGCCTGACACCCAAACCCCGCTCTGGACCGCCGAAGCCATCGCCTCGGCGACCGGGGGGACACTTCACGGACCCGACGCCGCCCAAGACATTGGCGTCTCGGGCCTGACCTACAACAGCCGCGAGATCGCCCCCGGCGACCTGTTCCTGGCCCTGCACGGCGCCCGCGACGGGCATGAG
Source organism: Brevundimonas bullata (assembly GCF_003350205.1). Classification (GTDB taxonomy): domain Bacteria; phylum Pseudomonadota; class Alphaproteobacteria; order Caulobacterales; family Caulobacteraceae; genus Brevundimonas; species Brevundimonas bullata. The sequence goes on from NZ_QLLC01000003.1 coordinate 77,853, forward strand.
TTCGCCGCCGCGGCTTTCGCCGCCGGGGCGACCCTGGCCCTGGTCGATCGTCCCGTCGAGGGCGGGCCCTATGTTCTGGTTCCCGACACGCTGAAGGGGCTGGAGGCCATGGGCGTCGCCGCCCGTGACCGCGCCCGCCTGCGCGGCGCCGTCACCGGCAGCGTCGGCAAGACCAGCGTGACCCAGGCGATCAAGGCGGGGCTCGACTTGGCCGGTTCGGCCCACGCCTCGATCAAGAGCTATAACAACCACATCGGCGTGCCGCTGACCCTGGCGCGGATGCCCCACGGCACGGATCGCGCGGTGTTCGAGATCGGCATGAATGCGCCGGGCGAGATCGGGCCTCTGTCGAAGTTCGTCCGTCCGCACGCCGCCTGCGTCACCACGGTCGGCCCGGTCCATATTGAGGCCTTCGCTGACGGCGAGGCCGGTGTGGCGCGCGAAAAGGCCACCATCTTCGAGGGCCTGATCCCCGGCGGCGTGGCCGTGATCAACGCCGCTGACGCCCATGCCGATCTGGTGCGTCAGGCGGCGGTCGCGGCTGGCGCCGTGGTGCAGACCTTCGGCTCGGGCGCCGGCGCCGACGCCCGCCTGCTGGGCTTCAAGGCCGACACCGAGGGCGCGCGCGTCACCGCCGAGATCGACGGCCATCGCCTCGACTACCGGCTGGCCCAGTCGGGCGTGCACTGGGGCTTGAACAGCCTCTGCGTCATCCTGATGCTGGGGGCGCTGGACGTGTCGCTGGATACGGCGCTTCAGGCGCTCGCCGGCTTCCAGCCTCTGGCGGGACGCGGCCAGCTGAAGACCGTCGCCATCCCCGGCGGCGCCTTCACCCTGATCGACGAGAGCTACAACGCCAATCCCCTGTCGATGAAGGCGGGCTTCCTCAGCCTGGGGGCCAGGCCGGTCCCTGAGGGCGGACGCCGTATCGTCGTCCTGACCGACATGCTGGAACTGGGCGAGCACAGCCGCGCCCTGCACGAAGGCCTGATCCAGCCCATCGCCGCCGCCGGTCTGGACGTGGTCCACGCCGCCGGGATGGAGATGCGCCGTTTGCACGACGCCCTGCCGCCGTCGCGGCGCGGCCTGTGGCGCGCCACCGCCGCCGAACTGGCCGCCGAGGCGAACAAGCTGGTTGGCCCCGGCGACATCGTCATGGTCAAGGGCTCGAACGGGTCCAAGGCCTCGCTGGTCGCGGCTGCGCTTGCAAATCTCGGCTCAGCCGATCAAGGCAACAACCCCTCAGGCAGCGGCGCGCCGCGCGCGACGCGATAGGGTCACTCAAGAATGTTCTACCTGCTCTATCTCTACTACGCGGACATTGCGCAGGAATATCCGCTGCTGCACCTGATCCAGTATCAGACGGTGCGCGTCGCCCTGGCCATGGCCACGGCCATGATCGTCGCGGTCGCCATGGGCAGCCGCTTCATCAACTGGATTCGCGCCAAGCAGGGCCGGGGCCAGCCGATCCGTGAGGACGGCCCGGTTTCGCACCTGTCCAAGGTCGGCACCCCGACCATGGGCGGGCTGATGATTCTGGCGGGCATCGGCGTGGCGGTCTTCCTCTGGGGCGACCTGACCAATCCCTATATCTGGATCGTCTCTGGCGTGACGGCGGCGTTCGGCGTGCTGGGCTTCATCGACGACTACGCCAAGGTGACCAAGCAGACCTCGGCGGGTCTGACCTCGAAACAGAAGCTGGCGGCCCAGGCGGTCGTCGCCGTGATCGCCGGCGTGCTGACCGTGGTCTGGATGACTTATTCCCCGACCTCGCCGGGGCTTGAGACCTCGATCGCCTTTCCCTTCCTGAAGGCGGTCCTGCTGAACATCGGCTGGTTCTATGTGGCCTTCGCCGCCTTCACCATCATCGGCTTCTCCAACGCCGTGAACCTGACCGACGGTCTGGACGGTCTGGCCATCGTGCCGGTGATGATGGCGGCGGGCGCCTTCGGCATCATCTCCTATCTGGTCGGCAACTTCGTCTTCGCCGAGTATCTGCAGGTTCACCACGTGCCCGGCTCGGGCGAGCTGGCCATCTTCTGCGCCGCCATGATCGGCGGCGGCATGGGCTTCCTCTGGTACAACGCACCCCCGGCCAAGATCTTCATGGGCGACACCGGCTCGCTGGCCCTGGGCGGCGCGCTCGGCTCCATCGCCGTGGCCACCAAGCACGAACTGGTGCTGGGCATCGTCGGTGGCCTGTTCGTGGTCGAGGCGGCCTCGGTCATGATCCAGGTCGGCTACTTCAAGCTGACCGGCAAGCGCATCTTCCTGATGGCCCCGATCCACCACCATTTCGAAAAGATGGGCTGGCCGGAATCCACCGTCGTCATCCGTTTCTGGATCGTCGCCGCCATGCTGGCGCTGCTCGGTCTGGCCACGCTGAAGCTGCGCTGATCCCATGATCCCGGTTCCCGGCTTCGAGGGCAGACGCGTCGCGGTCTTCGGCCTGGGCCGGTCCGGGATCACCGCCGCGCGCGCGCTTCAGGCCGGCGGCGCCGTCCCCGTCCTGTGGGACGACGGCGTCTCGGGCCGGATGCAGGCCGAGGCGGAAGGCTTCCTCGTCGAGGACCTGACCCGCGCCGACTGGTCGGGCTTCGCCGCCCTGGTCCTGTCGCCGGGCGCGCCCCTGACCCATCCCAAGCCGCACTGGACCGTCGAGCGCGCCCATGCAGCGGGCGTGCCGGTCATCGGCGACGTCGAGCTGTTCGCCCGCGCCCTGGACGCCCTGCCCAAGGACCAGCGCCCCCGCGTCGTCGCCATCACCGGCACCAACGGCAAGTCCACCACCACGGCCCTGATCGGCTGGGTGCTAAAATCGGCGGGCCTTAGCGTTCACATCGGCGGCAATATCGGCATCGGCGTCCTGGCCCTGCCGGCCCCGACGCCCGACGCCGTCTATGTCATCGAGGTCTCGTCCTATCAGTTGGACCTGACCACGACCTTCGCGCCCGACGTGGCCATCCTGACCAACATCAGCCCCGACCATCTGGACCGCCACGGCGGCATGGAGGGCTATGTCACGGCCAAGCAACGCATTTTTCAGGCGCAAGGGCCGGGGGCGCTGGCCCTGGTCGGCGTGGACGAGGCCTGGGGGCAGGGGATCGCGGCGGACCTGCGGGCGCAGGGAAGGCGGGTCTGCACAGTTTCCACCCTTTCCGTCATCCCGGGGCCGGACGCGCAGCGTTCGGAACCCGGGACCCAGACGGTTGCTCATGTCGCCGAGGCCTGGGTTCCGGGTTCGGCTACGCCGCCCCGGAATGACGGCATGGAAGCCGCGCCCGGCAGGCTGAGTCTCGACGGCCAGCCCGTCGCCGACCTCTCCGCCGCCCGCTCGCTTCCCGGTCGCCACAACGCCCAGAACGCCGCCTTCGCCTACGCCGCCGCCCGCGCGCTCGGCGTGTCGCACGACGCGGCGGTCGACGGCCTGCTGACTTTCCCCGGTCTGGCGCACCGGATGGAGGCCGTCGGCCGCCTCGACGGCGTGCGCTTCATCAACGACTCCAAGGGCACCAACGCCGACGCCGCGCGTCAGGCGCTCGCCTCCTACCCCTCCGTCTTCTGGATCGCAGGCGGCAAGGCCAAGGAGGGCGGCATCGAAGCCTTACGCGACCTTTTCCCCCACGTCGCCAAGGCCTATCTGATCGGTGAGGCCGCCGAGGCGTTTGCTGAGACCCTCGGCGACACCCCGCACATAGTCGCCCACACCATGGAGCGCGCCGTCGAAATGGCCGCCGCCGACGCCGCGAAAGCCGGGGGCGAGCAGGTGGTCCTGCTGTCGCCCGCCTGCGCCAGCTTCGACCAGTTCCCCGATTTCGAGGTGCGGGGCGAAGCCTTCCGCGCCGCCGTCCTGGCGCTGGGCGCGAAAGCGGAGCCCACCGCATGAGCCAGAGCTACAGCCATCCCTTTTCGCGCAATGATCAGAGCCTGATCGCGCGCTGGTTCTGGACCGTGGATCGCGGCCTGCTGGGCGCGGCCCTGACCCTGGTGGCGCTCGGCGTATCGCTCAGCTTCGCCTCCAGCCCCGCCGCCATCCTGGCTGATGAATCGATCACCGATCCCTTCCACTATTCCTGGCGGATGATCGTCTGGGCTTCGATGGGCACGACCGTCATGCTGACGGCGTCGCTGTTGTCGCCGCGCGGCGTGCGGCGGATCGCGGTCCTGGCCCTGTTCGGCGCCATCGTGGTCATGGCGGCCCTGCCGTTTATCGGCGACACGGTGAAGGGCGCCGCGCGCTGGGTGAACCTCGGCCCGTTCAGCCTGCAGCCGTCCGAGTTCGCCAAGCCCGGTCTGATCGTCTTCGCCGCCTGGATGTTCGCCGAGGCCCAGAAGGGGCAGGGGGTTCCGGGCGTCAGCATCGCCTTCGGTCTCTGGGCCCTGACGGTCGGCCTGCTGCTGATCCAGCCGGACATCGGCCAGACCTTGCTGATCACCACCACCTTCATGGCCGTCTTCTTCATGGCCGGGGTGCCGCTGAAATGGGTGGCGGTCATCGCCGCTATGGGCGCGGGCGGGGTGGTGTCGCTCTATTTCACCTTCAGCCACATGCGCGACCGCCTCAGCCGCTTCCTGTCGCCCGAGACGACCGACACCCATCAGATCGACCGCGCCTCCGAGGCCATTCGCGCCGGCGGCCTGGTCGGACGCGGCATCGGCGAGGGGGTGATGAAGCGCCGGGTGCCCGACCTGCACACCGACTTCATCTATTCGGTCGGCGCCGAGGAGTTCGGCCTGATTCTGTCGCTGTTTATGATCGGCCTCTACGCCTTTATCGTCATCCGCGGGATGAAGAAGGCGATGAAGCTGAACGACCCGTTTGAGCAGACGGCGGCGGCGGGCCTCTTCATGCTGATCGGGCTGCAAGCCTGCATCAATGTGGCGGTGAACCTGAACCTGATCCCGACCAAGGGCATGACGCTTCCCTTTATCAGCTATGGCGGCTCGTCGATGATGGCCATGGGCCTGACCATGGGCTTCGCCCTGGCCCTGACGCGTCGTCGTCCGGGGGCCTATGAGCCGGGCTCCAACATCTCCCCGCCGCGTCGTCGCCTGCTGCCCTGACGCGCCTTCGTCATCCCGGAAGCCCGAAAGGGCTATCCGGAACCGCTCCATACGCCGCGTTTGTGGCGGTCCCGGCTCTTCGCCTGCGGCTACGGCCGGGATGACTATCTGATTTGAGGTTCTCATGACTGAGAAGAACAAGGTGTGCGTCGTCGCCGCCGGGGGCACTGGCGGCCATATGTTTCCCGCCGAGGCCCTGGCCCGCGAACTGGCCTCGCGCGGCTGGCGCGTGGTGCTTGCCACCGATGCGCGCGGCGAGCAGTACGCCCACGCCTTTCCCGCCGAGGAACGTCTGGCGCTGGACGCCGCCACCGGCAGCGGCCCCGTCGGCCTGCTGAAGGCGGGCCTGGCCATCCTCAGGGGGGTGGGCCAGGCGCAGTCGGCCTTCGCCCGAATCGGCGCGGACGTGGTCGTCGGCTTCGGCGGCTATCCGTCCGCCCCTGCCCTGGTCGCCGCCGTGGCGACGCGCCGTCCGACCCTGATCCATGAGCAGAATGCGGTTCTGGGCCGCACCAACCGGATGCTAGCCCCGGCGGTCGGCACGGTGGCCTCGGCCTTCCCGACCCTGGGGCGCGCCCCCGCCAAGGTGAAGGCCCGCGCCAGGCTCGTCGGCAATCCGGTGCGCCCCGACATCCGCGCTCTGTTCGACCGCGCCTATGTCGCTCCCGCTGGCGATGGCCCGATCCATGTCCTCGTCACCGGCGGCAGCCAGGGCGCGCGCATCCTGTCCGAGACCGCGCCCCGCGCGCTGGCGGCCCTGCCCGAGGCCATCCGCAAGCGCCTTAAGGTCCAGCAGCAGTCCCGCCCCGAAACCCTGGAAAGCGCGCGTCAGATATATTTGGAGGCCGGCATCAACGCCGAGGTCGCCCCCTTCTTCCGCGACATGGCCGACCGCCTGTCCAGGGCGCATCTGGTCATCGGCCGCGCCGGGGCCTCGACCTGTTCGGAACTGGCCGTCGCGGCGCTTCCGTCCGTGCTGATCCCGCTCAAGATCGCCATGGACGACCACCAGACCCTGAACGCCCGCGCCCTGTCCGACGCCGGCGCCGCCCGCGTCATCGCCGAGGACGACGTGACGGTCGACAGCCTGACCGCCGCTCTCAGCGATATCCTGTCCGACCCGACGAAGCTGACCGCCATGTCCGTCGCCGCCCGCTCGGTCGCCATCCCCGACGCCGCCGCTCGCCTGGCCGACCTGGTCGAAGCCGCCGCCTGATCCGCGTCTTTCCTCCCTGTTCGCGGAGCGAAGGGGGAGGTGGATCGGACGTGAAGCGGACGAGACGGAGGGGGCGACTCGACGTCGACCCTCTGTGCCGCCCCCTCCACCGCAAAGCGGTCCCCCTCCCCACGATGTGGGGAGGAAAGAGGGCGTGGCCGTGCGCGGAGAAGCTGGTTAGGCTGCGCTCATGCCCCAGTTCGTGACCAACCTGACCAACAAAGTCTTCGCCCTGTGGAACCAGTTCTACTGGCTGCCGGAATGGGCGGTGATCACCATCATCACCGCCGTCTTCGTCTTCATCGGCTGGGCGGCGAACCAGGTGGTCTTCGCCCTGCTCAAGCTGGCCGTGCGCAAGCGCGACCTGTTCTGGAAGGGCATGGTCGGCCGCGCCCGGCTCAAGGTCCGCATCGCGGTGATGATCATCGCCCTGGCCCTGGCCGTCACGGTGTCGCCGCTGGACCCTGAACCCTCTTTGTTCATCCGCCGGACCCTGCTGTTCGCCTTCATCCTGGTGTGCGGCTGGATGATCGCTGGCGCGGTGGACATGGGGGCCATCGTCCATCTGCGTAAGTTCAACATGGAGGCCGAGGACAACCTCTACGCCAGGAAGCACGTCACCCAGACGCGCATCCTGCAACGCGTCGCCGCCATCCTGATCGGCCTGGTCACGCTGGGGCTGGCCCTGCTGACCATTCCGGGCGTGCGCCAGTGGGGCATGTCGCTGCTGGCCTCGGCGGGCGTGGTCGGCATCGTCGCCGGTCTGGCGCTGCAACCCTTCCTGACCAACCTGATCGCCGGCATCCAGATCGCCACGGCCCAGCCGATCCGCCTGGACGACGCCGTCATCGTCGAGGGCGAGTGGGGCCGGGTCGAGGAGATCACCTCGACCTATGTCGTGGTCAAGCTGTGGGACTGGCGGCGGATGATCCTGCCGCTGACCTATTTCATCCAGAAGCCGTTCCAGAACTGGACCCGCGACAACGCCAGCCTGATCGGCGTCGCCTTCCTCTATGTGGACTATGAGGCGCCGATCGACCGGCTGCGGGTCAAGCTGGAGTCCATCGCCCACGCCTCGCCGCTGTGGGACGGCGACGTGGTTTCCTTGCAGGTCACCGACATCACCGAGCGGGTCGCCCAGGTCCGCTGCCTGACCAGCGCCAGAAACGCCTCGCTCGCCTTCGACCTGCGCTGCGAGGTGCGCGAGAAGATGCTGGCCTTCATGCGCGATGAATGCCCGCAGGCCTTGCCGCGGGATCGGGTGGACCTGGATCGGAACGGGCGCGACCTTCTCCCTCCCCGACACGGGGAGGGTGGCTGAGCCCGAAGGGCGAGGCCGGGTGGGGGCGCTTTCGCTGATCAAAGCGCCGCGCCCAGTATCGCCACGCCCTCCCCACCCGGTCGCTTCGCGACCACCCTCCCCGTGACGGGGAGGGAGAGGCGCTTCAGTCCTGCATCCGCTCGCGCCCGATCCGCACAGCCTCCGCCGTGCTGACCGCATCAATCGCCCGCGCATCGGCTCCGCACGCCACCGCCGCCAGTTCCGCTGCATCCCCGCCGGGCGCGATGACGTAGGGCGCTGACTTCGTCGGCGTGATCGGCCCCTCGGTCCCGTCCGCCTTCAGCGAGGCGAAGTCGAGCCGGTCCGCCGTCTGGGCCGCGCAGTCGAACCGCCACCAGGACCAGCCGCCGACATAGGCCGCGTCGCCGATGACTATGTCCTCCTCGCTGATCTGCAGCGAGCGCATCCGCACCCCGTCGGCATCGGGCATGACCGAGGCCACGTCGGCGAAGATGGCGAAGCGCCCGACGCCGGTCAGGACCAGACGATGCTCTGTGGTCGGCTGCGGGGCGGCCAGGAGGTTCAGGATCAGCAAGGCGAGGGTCATGCCGCCTTCGTAACCGGGTGTTGACCGCCAGACGATAGGCTTCGTCCATGACGCGCTTCATGACGCTGGATTTCACCGACGACGACGGCCCCGCCCTGCTGGATCGGGTGACGAGGCTGGCGCGTGGTCCCTATGCCTACGTCGTCACGCCCAATGTCGATCATGTCGTCAAGCTGATGGAAGGCCGGGTGGACCGCGAGGTCTATCAGGGGGCCGACCTCAAGCTCTGCGACAGCCGCATCCTCGGCCATCTGGCCCGGCTGCGCGGCAAGCGGCTGGCGGTCTATCCGGGCTCGGACATGACCGCGGACCTGCTGGCCTCCGACGCCGCCGAACAACTGGCCATCGCCGTCTTCGGCCCTGATCGCGCCGCTTTCGACGATCTGGCCGCGCGCTACCCGAAGGCGCGCCTGAGCTTCCTGGACGCCCCGGTTCTGACGCCCGGCGCACCCGCCTGGGACAGGGCCGTGGGGGAGGTCCTAGCCGCCGATTGGGACGTGCTTCTGACCTGCATCTCCTTTCCGAAGCAGGAGCGGTTCGCCCATGCGCTTCGGATGGCCGGTCGTCCCCATGGCGTGGCCCTGTGCGTGGGCGCATCGGTCGATTTTCTGACGGGTCGTCAGCAACGCGCGCCGCGCCTGTTCCAGAAACTCTCGCTGGAGTGGCTCCATCGCCTGCTCAGCCAGCCCCGCCGGATGTTCCGTCGCTATGTGGTCGAAGGACCAGCGATCCTGAGCTGGTTCATACGGATCGAAGTGCTGGGGTCTCGCGCGCCACGATCTGCTCGGCCTGGTTCAGGTTGACGCTGACCAGCTGGCTCATGCCGCGCTCGGGCATGGTGACGCCGTACAGGCGGTCCATGCGGCTCATCGTCACCGGGTTGTGGGTGATGACGATGAAGCGGGTGTCGGTGCGGCTGCGCATCTCGTGCAGCATCCGGCAGAAGCGGTCGACGTTGGCGTCGTCCAGCGGCGCGTCCACCTCGTCCAGCACGCAGACGGGCGCCGGGTTGGCCAGGAAGACGCCAAAGATCAGCGCCGCCGCCGTCAGGGCCTGCTCGCCGCCCGACATCAGGCTCATGACCGACAACCGCTTGCCGGGCGGGCAGGCGTAGATTTCCAGACCGGCCTCCAGCGGATCGTCGCTCTCGACCAGCTTCAGCTCGGCCTGGCCGCCGCCGAACAGAGCCTCGAACAGGGCCTTGAAGTTGGCGTTGATGACGTCGAACGCCGCTGTCAGCCGCTCGCGGCCCTCAGCGTTCAACTCGTCGATGCCGTCGCGCAGCTTGGCGATGGCCTGGGTCAGGTCGATGCGTTCAGACTTCATGGCGCCCAGACGTTCGCCGTATTCGGCGGCCTCTTCCTCGGCGCGCAGGTTGACCGCGCCCAGTGCCTCGCGCTCGCGCTCCAGCCCGGATAGCAGGCTCTCGGCGCCGGCCGTGTCGGGCGGACGGGCGATGGCGTCGTCCAGCAGCTTCTGGCCCAGTTCGTCCGGCGACATCTGCGCCGTCTCGCGCAGGGTGGCTTCAGCCTCGACCAGACGTTCAGAGGCCGCCTCGGCGCGGACGGCCAGACCGGCGCGGGCCTCGCGCGCGGCCCCGGCGGCGGCCTCGGCGGCGCGGCTGGCGCGGTCGCTGTCGCCCGCCGTGCTTTCGGCCAGGGACAGGGCCTCGGCGGCGGCGCTCTTGCGCGTCTCGGCGGCGATCAGGGCGTCCATCAGGGCGTCGCGCTGCTCGGCGAAGCCCTGGGGCGCGATCTCGGCCTGTTTCAGCAGGGCTGAGGTCCTGTCGGCGTCCTTGCCCAGGGCCGCGACGCGGGCGGCGCTGTCCTTGGAGCGCCCGGCCCAGCCGGCGTGGGCGCGGCTCAGGCTGCCCAGGCGCTGTTCGCGTCCGGCGCGGTCTCTGGCCTCCTCGTCGCGGGTCGAGCGTGCGGTCTGGGCCGCCTGCCGCGCCGCATCCGCCGCCACGCGAGCCGCAGCCAGTTCGTCGCGCAGTCCGGCGATGGTCTCCGACGGCGCCTCGACGCTCTGCGCGGCCTCCAGCGCGGCCTTGGCCTCGGCCACCTCGCCGTCCAGACGGGCGACGATCTCGTCCAGCGCCTGGGCGCGGGCCTCGCGACGGGTCTGGTCGCGCATCAGGCTTTCGACCCGGTCGCGAGCTGACGTCACGGCCTTGTCGGCGGCGAAGGGCTTGAGGCGGGCGGTCTTGACCGCCTCCTCGGCGGCGCGGAAGGCCTCGGTCGCGGCCTTCTGAGCCGCCTGAGCCGCCTCCAGCGCGGGCTTGCCCGTGTCGATCTCGGCTTCCAGCTCGGCCAGCCGCGTGCGCTGGGCCAGACGCACCGCAGCGGGGCGCGGGGCCTCTGCGCGGCTGACGAAACCGTCCCAACGATAGAGGTCGCCCTCGACCGTCACCAGGCGGGCGCCGGTCGGCAGGGTCTTGGCCAGACGCGGCGCATCGGACTGGCTGGCGACGACGCAGAGGGCCAGACGCGCGGACAACTCGGCGGGGGCGGTCACATGGGCGGCCAGCGGGGCCAAGCCCTGCGGCCAGACCGGCGACGTCGCCTCGGCGCCGGCCCAGTGGGCGGCGGCGCGGGCGTCCAGGGCGGCGTCCAGATCATCGCCCAGGGCCGCCGCCAGCGCCGCCTCGTAACCCTTGGCCGCCGACACCTTGTCCAGCGCCGGCGGATGGTCGCGCTTGCCGGTGACCAGCAGTTGCGCCAGGCCCCGCGCCTCGGTCTGCAAGCGGCCCAGCCGGTCCTCGGCGGCGCGGGCCGCCGTGCGGGCCTCGGCCTCGGCGCGGGCCAGGTCGCCGCGCGCGGCTTCGGCGGCCTCGACGGCTTCGCGGGCGGCGGTCAGGTCAGCCTGGGCGGTTTCGAGGGCGGTGCGGGCGACGGCCAGTTCTGGCGTTTCCAGCGGACCGAGGGCCTCGCGTTCGCGCTTGGCCTGTTCGAACTGGCCGACGACGCGGGCCAGTCGAGCCTCGGCGTCGCGCTTCCTGGCGGTCTCGGCGTTGGCGCGGGCCTCGACAGCGGCCAGGGTCCCGGCCAGTCGTTCGACCTCGCCGTCGGCGGCCTTGCGCGCGTCTTCGGCGACCAGCAGCGCCTTCTCCAGCTCCGGCCCGCGCTCAGGCGCGGCGGCGATCTCGGCCTTGAGCCTGGTCAGTTCGTGGTCCAGCCGGTCCAGCTCGCGCTTCGCGTCGGCGGCCATGCCCTCCTCGCGCTCGACGTCGGCGCTGATGCGCGCCGCTTCGGCCTGCAGCCGGTCGACCTCGGCGCGGGCGGCCTGTTCGGCCATGTCGAGGCGGTCGCGCTCCAGCGTGGCCCTGTGGAGCAGGGCGCCGGCGACGGCGTCTTCCTCGCGCGCGGGCTTCATGGCGTCTTGCGCTTTCAAAGCCTCGGCCTCGGCCCTGGTCGCAGCGGCGCCGGCCTCGGCCACGGCGCGGTCGGCGTCGCGCAGTTCCTGGGCCGCGACTTCCGCCGCCGCCTTGGCGTCATTCCAGCGCACGTAGAGCAGGGCGGCTTGCAGGGCGCGGATCTCGGCCGAGATCTTCTTGTACTTCTCGGCCTGACGCGCCTCGCGCTTCAGCCGGTTCAGCGCAGTTTCAAGCTCGCGACCGATGTCGTCCAGCCGGTCGAGGTTGGCCTCCGCCGCCTTGAGGCGCAGCTCGGCCTCGTGCCGCCGGGTGTGCAGACCGGACACGCCGCCGGCCTCTTCCAGAATCCGCCTCCGGTTCTGCGGCTTGGCGGCGATCAGTTCGGAAATCTGGCCCTGACGCACCAGGGCGGGGGAGTTGGCCCCGGTCGAGGCGTCGGCGAACAGCAGCTGGACGTCGCGGGCGCGGACCTCCTTGCCGTTGATGCGATAGGTCGAGCCCTGGCCCCGGTCGATGCGGCGCGAAACCTCCAGAACGGGGCTGTCGGTAAAGGGCTGGGGCGCGCGCTTCTGGGCGTTGTCGATGGTCAGGACGACTTCGGCGTGGCTGCGCGGCGGACGGCCTGCGGCCCCGGCGAAGATGACGTCGTCCATGCCCTGGCCGCGCATGGCCTTGGCCGAGTTGGCGCCCATGACCCAGCGCAGGCTTTCCAGCACATTGGACTTGCCGCAGCCGTTCGGCCCGACCACCCCGGTCAGGCCAGCCTCGATTTGAACTTCCGCCGCGTCGACGAAGGATTTGAAGCCGACGAGCTTCAGTCTCTGGAACTGCATCGGCGGGGGCTTAGCGCCCCTTGAGCAGCGGGTCTATGGCCGCCGACAGGGTTTCGAGCGAATGGTCTGAGGCGCGCACGCCGTTGACGAAGAAGGACGGGGTGCCTTCGACGCCTGCCGCCACGGCGGCTTCGACATCGCGTTGCAGGGCCTGCCCCGTGGCGGGGTCGCCCAGGCAGGCTTCGATCTGGGCCTGGGTGCGTCCGCTGACGCTGATGGCGCCGGTGTACCAGTCACGGGCGTCGCCGCTGGCGAAGGCGGCGGATTGAGCGGCCATCAGGTAGTGGGCCACGTCAAAGAACTTGCCCGGCGCGGCGCAGCGCCCGATGGCGGCGGCGGTGGCCGCCACCTGGACCGGCTGGGTCGGCAGGTCGCGGAACACCAGCCTGACCTTGCCCGTGTCGATATAGCGGGCCTTGAAGGCCGGGAGGACATCATTGGTCCAGGCCGCGCAGTGGCTGCAGGTGAAGGAGGCGTACTCGATCACCGTCACCGGGGCGTCGGCGCGACCCAGCACCCGGTCCGCGGCGGTCACCGCCGGAACGGCGGCCAGGGTTGCGGTCGTCGCCTTCGCCGAAGGCGTGTCGGCGGCGAAGGCGGCAGGCGCGACGGCCAGCACGACGACCGTCGCCAGGACGGTCGAGGCCAGGGTTTTGAGCATATCCGGTCGCGCCTGCTTCATCAATTACTTGGCCAGTTCCGCGTCGATGGCTTCCGACAGGCCCGACAGGCTGCTGTCGACGACCTTGGTGCCATTGACGATGAAGGTCGGGGTGCCGGTCACGCCGGCGTCGAGGCCGGCCTTGATGCGGTTGCTCATCTCTTCGATGGCGGCCTTGTCGCTGATGCAGGCCTCGGTCTGCTCCTGGGTCAGACCGGCGGCGGCGGCGGTGCGGAACAGGGTGGTGCGCGGAGGAACGCCGGCCGCCCATTCCTTCTGGCTGGCCATGATGTCGTGCATGACGTCGAAGTATTTGTCTTCACCGGCGCAGCGCGCGATCAGGAAGCCGGCGACGGCGATGTCCTGCGGCGGGGTCGGGAACTCGCGGAAGACATAGCGGACCTTCTTGGTGTCCACATACTTGGTCTTGAACTCGGGCCAGACTTCCTCGTTCCAGACGGCGCAGTGGCCGCAAGTGACCGAGGCGTACTCGACGACCGTGACCTTGGCGTCGGCGCCGGCGCCCAGGGCCATGTCGCCCTTGGCCTCGCCGCCGGTCTTGGCGGTACAGCCGGCGACGGTCGCCATGGCGGCCAGGGCGGCGGCGGTCAGGGCCGCGCGGCGGCTCATCGAAGCGTAACGGAACGTAGCCATGGATCGTCCTTGGGCGAGGGTGTGACTCTGAAGGATGGCGCGATTCCCTTGGACGCGCGCGATCCGCTTAGTTGTCGAGAACAGGTGCGGCGAAGGTTTGTCAACGGCGGTCGTTTTCGGGGGGCTGCGACAGCACCGCGCGACCCAGCTTGCGCAGGGCGGCTTTCAGGCTGTCCGGCGCATCCTCGACCGAGGTGGCCAGTTCGGCCTCAACCGAGGCGGGCAGGGGCGGCAGGACCCTCATGCCGCGCGCCCTCGGCTTGGCGCCGGCGACGGGCAGGGGCTTGACCGGCCCCTGGGCGATGCGCAGCCGCTCGACCGATCCGGCGCCGAGAAACAGGTTCACCCGCTGGATGATGTCTTCGGACTGATGCTGCACCAGCAGGGCGGCGGGACCGGCCACGCGCAGTTCCAGCGTGCCGCCGGCGGTCCCTCTACCCTTGGTCAGCTTCTGCGGGCGGGTGACGCGCGCCAGGCGCTCGCCGACGATCTCGACCCAGCGGGGCTCCAGCGCCCCCGCGCCGCGCCCGAACTGGGCGTCCAGCTTCTTGATCAGCGGGGCCAGCGACCGACCCGCCGGGGGCGGCGGGCGCAACGGCGGGCGCGTCCGGCGTCGGGCCAGGATTTCGCGGGCTTCGCTTTCGGTGGGCAGAGGACGACGCATTCGTCCTATATAGCTCGACCCATGCCTGACGTCTCTTCCCTCCGCGCCGCCCTGCTTGATTGGTACGACGCCCATGCGCGCAGCCTGCCGTGGCGCGCCCCGCCGGGGTCGGGGATGCGCACCGATCCCTATCGGGTCTGGCTGTCCGAGGTCATGTTGCAACAGACCACGGTCCCGCACGCCGCCCCCTATTTCGAGCGCTTCACCGCGCGCTGGCCGACCGTCAGCGATCTGGCCGCGGTCGAGGATTCCGACCTGATGGCCGCCTGGGCCGGGCTGGGCTACTACGCTCGCGCCCGCAACCTGCTGGCCTGCGCCCGCGCCGTGGCCAACGAGCACGGCGGCGTCTTTCCCGACAGCGAGGCGGCGCTTCTGGCCCTGCCGGGCGTGGGCGCCTATACCGCCGCCGCCGTGGCCGCCATCGCCTTTGACCGGCCCGCCAATGTCGTGGACGGCAATGTCGAGCGGGTCATGAGCCGCCTGTTCGCGGTTCAGACGCCTCTGCCCGCCGCCCGACCCGAGTTGAAACGTCTGGCCGCCCTGTTCGTCAGCGACGAGCGTCCCGGCGACTGGCCCCAGGCCCTGATGGATCTGGGCTCGGGCGTCTGTCGGCCCAAGTCGCCGTCGTGCGAGCTTTGCCCTCTGGCCTTCGGCTGCGAGGGCTTGAAGACCGGCGAACCGGCCCGCTACCCGCTCAAGGTCAAAAAGGCGGAGCGACCGCATCGCCTGGGTCACGCCTTTGTCCTGCGCGACGGCGAGGGCCGGATCGGTCTGGTGCGACGGCCCGATAAGGGGCTGCTGGGCGGCATGGTCGGCCTGCCGACCTCGGACTGGAGCGCGACGCCGGACTTTATGGCCCCCGTCGACGCCGACTGGGTCGAAGTCGGAGCGGTCGAACATGTCTTCACCCACTTCAGCCTCACCCTGACGGTTCACGTCGGGACGGGGGGCGGCGACTTCCTCTGGACCGAGGCGGAAGACGCGCTGGCCTCTCTGCCGACGGTGTTCAGGAAGGCGCTGGAACGGGGACTGGCCGGCCAATAGCTTCTCGATCCTCCCCCATGATCATGGGGGAGGATCAAAGGGGCCGCTAACCCGCCACCCGCAGGTTGACCACGCCGCTCTTCTCGTGGGGCATGACGACGACCCGGCCGTCCAGGCGCTGGAAATTCAGGTCGATGACGCCGCCCCCGACCTCCAGATCGCTGACGGTCAGCCGGTCCAGGCCGATCGGGAGGGCGGGTTTGGTGACTTCGACCAGACTTTCGGCGGCGTTGATCGACACGCCGAGCACGGCCTGCAGCATCAGGAAGACCGACCCCGCCGCCCAGGCCTGGGGCAGGCAGGCGACCGGATAGGCGATGGGCGGCTCGCCTGTCTCGCGGATGAAGCCGCAGAACAGCTCGGGCAGGCGAAGGTGGAAATGCGACGCCGCGCCAAACACCTCGCCCAGCAGCATGGCGACCGCCCGCCGTTCGCCGTAGCCGGCCATGCCCGCCGCCGCCATGGCCGTGTCGTGCGGCCAGACCGAGCCGTTGTGATAGCTCATCGGATTGAAGCGGGTCTGGCCCTTGCCCAGGGTCCGCAGGCCCCAGCCCGATCGGAACTCGGCCGTCAGCATCCGCCGCGTCACCCGATGCGCCCGCTCCTGCGTGGGCAGGCCGCTGAACATCAGATGCCCGGCGTTGGAGCCGATGGCGCGGCACTGCTCGCCGTCGCCGTCCAGGGCGATGGCGTAAAAGCCCTCGTCCTCCATCCAGAAGCGATCCTCGACCAGGGCGCGCACCGTCTCCGCTCGCGCCTGCCATTGTGGCGTCCGCTCGTCTCCCAGATGGGCGCCCATCTCGGCCAGGGCCTTCCAGGCGGCGAAGGCGTAGCCCTGGACCTCCAGCAGGGCGATCGGTCCCTTGGGGAAGCGACCGTCGGCGTAGAAAATCGAGTCCTCGCTGTCCTTCCAGCCCTGGTTGGCCAGGCCTGTATCCGCCGCCCGGGCGTAGTCGATCAGGCCGTCGCCGTTGCTGTCGCCGTAGTCGGTCATCCAGCCCGCCGCCGCGATCAGGTTGGGCCACAGGGCGCGGATGGTCTCCAGATCGCCGGTGCGCTTGGCGTAGGCGCCGGCCAAGGCGATGAACAGGCAGGTGGTGTCGACCCCGCCGTAATAGAGGCCGAACGGCACTTCGCGCAGCGCGCTCATCTCGCCGCCGCGCGTCTCGTGCATGATCTTGCCGGGGGCGCAATCCATGAAGGCGTCGACCTCGGTCGCCTGACGCGCCGCCAGATAGGTCAGGACCCCCTTGGCCAGGCTGGGGTCGATCCACAGCATCTGCCAGGCGGTGATGATGCCGTCCCGCCCGAACGGGGTCGAGAACCACGGCACCCCGGCGTAAGGATAGGGGCCGGTCGGCAGGTCGGTGGTCAGCAGGGCCACGTCCGTCCTCGACTGGGTCAGCCAGTCGTTGACGCGCGGATTACGCGGGGCCTGGACGCTGGCGCCCCGCCTCAGCCGCCGACGCATGGCCAGCCTCGCCTGGATGGCGTTCCAGCGCCAGCGGTCCTTGTCGGGCGCATCGCAGACGTCGAGCCCGCATTCGATGAACAACTCCAGCTTCTTGCCCTTGGGCAGGCTGAACATGAACTCGGCCCGGTTGGGGCTGAGCCGCGCCGGCGGCTCGGAAAAGGCCAGGCAACTGGTCCTCAGAACATCATCCAGCCCGGTGTAGCCGAAGGTGACGCGGCGCCCGTCCATGACCGGGGCGTGGATCTCGCCGCGCGCCGCCCGCTGCGTGCCGCGCACCTGAAAGATGTCGGCGAAGTCGGCCCCGAACTCGAAGGCCAGAGGCAGCAGGATGTCCTCGATGCCGTGGTTGACCATCCGCACCCGCTCGAACAGCCTCTTGTCCCAGAGAAAGCGCCGTCGCTCCAGATGCAGCACCCCCGCCGGGGCGGAACGCCCGCCCATGGGGGGCAGGGGGCGGTTGGTCGAATGGCAGGTGAAGAAGACATTGTCCTCGGTCACGCCGGAACTGAGCCGCGACGGCCGCGCCCGACCCACCGTCAGGACGAAGTGCGACAGCAGCCGCGTGTCCTGATCGAACAGGCCGTCCGCGCCGCTCTTCACATCGCCCCAGTGGTCCGCGACCAGAAAGGTGTCGCGATCCTTCAACGCCATCAGGGTTTCCAGCCCGTCCTGGTCGTTGTTGTCGGCGGCGGTGGTCTGGACTGAATAGGCGTCGTCCATGCTCTACCTAATGACCAGAGAGGCGAAGGGTTCAGGCGCGGACGGCGAAACTGCGTTCCTCAAGCAGCGGCAGGATAGGGTCGCCATCCAGAACGTGCGCCGCGAACGGGCGTCGGGCCAGAAGGTCGCCGTAGACGTCGAGATAGCGCCGGGCCATGGCCGTGGCCGAGAAGCGCAGATCGAAGCGCGCCCGGATCGCCTCGCGGTCCAGTTCGTGCGCCTTTGCAGCGGCGGCGACCGCCTGCTCCATGGTGTCGACCAGGAACCCGGTGGCCCCATCCTCGATGATCTCGGGCGTCGAGCCGCAGCGGAAGGCCACGACCGGCGTGCCGCAGGCCAGGGCCTCGATCATCACCAGACCGAAGGGCTCGGGCCAGTCGATAGGGAAGAGCAGAGCCTCGGCCCCGCCGAGGAAGGCCGACTTCTGATGGTCGCCGATCTCGCCGACGAACTCGATCATCGGACTTGCCTCAACGAGCGGCTTGATGATCGTCTCCCAATAGGTCTTGTCCGCCGCATCGACCTTGGCCGCGATCTTCAGCGGCTTGCCCAGGCGCGTGGCGATCTCGATGGCGCGGTCGGGGCGTTTCTCGGGCGAGATGCGGCCCAGGAAGGCCAGATAGCCCTGCGAGGTGGGCGAGAAGCGATAGAGGTCGCCGGGCATTCCGTGCTGCACCGTGGCCTTCCAGTTGGCGTGCGGCAGGGGGCGGCGCTGATCGTCCGAGATGGAGACCAGACCGAACTCGGGCCAGCGCTCATAGACCTCGGGCAGATCCTTCAGGTCCAGCCGTCCGTGCAGGGTGGTGATCGTCTTGTCCGCCAGATCCCGGAAGAAGGGGAAATGCAGAATGTCGGTATGGAAATGGATGACGTCGAACGTGTCGGCGCGGTCCAGAACGGCGGCCAGCAGGGTCATGTGCGCGGCCAGGTCGGACTTCAGCGGCTCGGGGTCCAGCCGGATCGCCTGATCGCGCACCGGGATCAGCCGCGCCCGCGTCTCGGCCTCGGCGCTGGCGAACAGGGTGACGTCGTGACCCAGTTCGACCAGGGCGTCCGTCAGGTGGGCGACCACCCTTTCCGTGCCCCCGTAGAGGCGCGGCGGCACAGCCTCATATAGGGGCGTGACCTGAGCAATCTTCATGATCGGACTCCTGCGCCCCCGATGGCGCACTGCAGTCCTCAACACGGGTCGATGAACGGGGGTTCCAGCTTGGCCGGACAACTTTCCTCCCCATGAAATGGGGAGGAAAGCGTTCAGCCCTACTGCATTCCGGCGCGGATCTCGGCGCGCAGGGCGTCGATGGGGCGCAGACCCGTGTCGGTCTTGAACCGCCAGTAGGTCCAGCCGTTGCAGGCCGGGGCGTTTTCCAGCAGGGCGCCCAGCTTGTGGATCGACCCGCTCATGGAGCCGGACACCAGCGAGCCGTCGGCGCGCACGCGGGCCTCATGGTCGCCCTTGGGGCAGTAGAGCTTGTCGCCGGGGGCCAGCAGGCCGGCTTCGACCAGAGCGCCGAACGGCACCTTGACCTCGGCCTTCTTGGAGCCGGTGACGACCAGGTCCTCGGGCGCGGCGGGGATGACGGCCTTGATGCGCTTCTCGGCCACCTTGGCGTAGCCTTCGTCGCGTTCGATGCCGATGAAGCGGCGGCCCAGGCGTTTGGCGGCGGCTCCCGTGGTGCCGGTGCCGAAGAAGGGGTCCAGGATGACGTCGCCGACGCGGCTGGCCGACAGGATGACCCGGTGCAGCAGGGCCTCGGGCTTCTGGGTCGGGTGGGCCTTGTCGCCGTTCTCGTCCTTCAGGCGCTCATTGCCGGTGCACAGGGCCAGGGTCCAGTCCGAGCGCATCTGGGTGTCTTCGTTGAAGGCCTTCAGCGCGTCGTAGTTGAAGGTGTAGCGCTTCTGTTCACGCGACTTGGCGGCCCAGATCAGGGTCTCGTGCGCATTGGTGAAGCGCGTGCCCTTGAAGTTCGGCATCGGGTTGGACTTGCGCCAGATGATGTCGTTCAGCACCCAGAAGCCTAGGTCCTGCATCGCCGAGCCCAGGCGGAAGATGTTGTGATAGCTGCCGATGACCCACAGACTGCCCTCGTCCTTCAGCACCCGGCGGCATTCGGTCAGCCAGGCGCGGGTGAAGGCGTCATAGGCGGCGAAGCTGTCGAACTTGTCCCAGTCGTCATCGACCGCATCGACTTTGGAGTTGTCTGGCCGCAGCAGGTCGCCGCCCAGCTGCAGGTTATAGGGCGGGTCGGCGAAGACCATGTCCACCGACTTGTCCGGCAGGCCCTTCAGCACCTCGATGCAGTCGCCACGCAGGATGACGTCGGTCTTCAACTCGGACATGGAATAAGCGGCCCCGGACAGATGAGACGCTTATGGTGAATCCTTACGGTTAAGGCGGAGTAACCAAACTTAAGATCCCGACTGATCGATAGAATCCTTCTCCCCTTGCGGGAGAAGGTGGCCGAGCAGCGCGAGGTCGGATGAGGGGTTGTGCGACGTTAAAACAGCCCGCCGTCAAACCTTGGCGAGACCCCTCATCCGTCAGGCTCCGCCTGCCACCTTCTCCCGCAAGGGGAGAAGGGAAGAAGAAGTATGCAAATCGCATCCCGTCTGAGCTATGAGGCGGGGATGATCGCACGCCTTCGTCCCGTTCCGTTCGCCCTTGGGCCTGTCCACTTCGTCGGTATCGGCGGCATCGGCATGAGCGGCATCGCCGAGATCATGCTGAAGATCGGCTATCAGGTGTCCGGCTCGGACGCCAAGGCCAGCGCCAACACCGAGCGGCTGGAGCGCCTGGGCGCCCGCATCTACATCGGCCATGACGCCGCGCACGTGACCGAGGGCGTCTCGGCGGTGGTCTATTCCACGGCGGTCAAGGCCGCCAACCCTGAACTGGTCGTCGCCCGCGAGCGTCGCATCCCTCTGGTCCGCCGGGCCGAGATGCTGGCCGAGCTGATGCGGCTGCAATTCTCGATCGGCGTCGGCGGCACCCACGGCAAGACCACGACGACCTCGATGGTCGCGGCCCTGCTGGACGCGGCGGGCATGGACCCCACCGTGGTCAACGGCGGCATCATCAACGCCTACGGCACCAACGCCAAGGTGGGCGAGGGCGACTGGATCGTGGTCGAGGCCGACGAGAGCGACGGCAGCTTCCTGCGCCTGAAATGCACCGTGGCGATCATCACCAATATCGACCCTGAACACCTGGACCACTACGGCGACTTCGACGCGGTCAAGAAGGCCTTCTGCGACTTCATCGAGGACATTCCCTTCTACGGCTTCGGCGTGGTCTGCCTGGACCACCCGGAAGTGCAGAAGCTGGCGGCCCAGATCGACAACCGCCGCCTCGTCACCTACGGCCTGAACCCCCAGGCGATGGTCCGCGCCGAGAACGTGCAGATGTCGCCCGACGGCGCCCGTTTCGACGTGGTGGTGCAGGGCCAAGGTCTGGCCGCCCTGGACGAGCCGATCCGGATCGAGGGCCTCTATCTGCCCATGGCCGGCTGGCACAATGTCTCCAACTCCCTTGCGGCCATCGCGGTCGCCCGTGAACTGGGTGTGGACGACGACGCCCTGCGCGCCGGTCTGGCCGGCTTCGGCGGGGTCAAGCGCCGCTTCACCACCACGGGCGTCGTCGGCGGCGTGCGCGTCATCGACGACTATGGCCACCACCCGGTCGAGATCGCCGCCGTGCTCAAGGCCGCCCGTCAGGTGGTCCAGTCGGCGGACAACCCCGGCCGCGTCATCGCCGTGGTCCAGCCGCACCGCTACACCCGTCTGCGCGACCTGATGGAGGAGTTCTCGACCTGCTTCTCGGACGCCGACGCTGTCCTGGTCGCCGACGTCTATCCGGCGGGCGAACAGCCGATCGAGGGCGTGGACAAGCACGCCCTGGCCGATGGCATCCGCCGCTATGGCCACCGCAACGTCGCCGCCCTGGAAAACGCCGCCGTCCTGCCGCGCGTCATCAAGGATGAAGCCAAGCCGGGCGATCTGGTCGTCCTGCTGGGCGCAGGCGATATCACCAGCTGGGCCTACGCCCTGCCGGCGCAGCTTGAGGCGCTTGCCTAGACCATTTGCTCCCGCTCATCCCGGCGGACGCCGGGATCCAGTGAGAGCTTCACGACGCGCCTTTGCCGCCCTACATCGGGCAGAACGCCAAACGGCTGGATGCAGCCAAAGAACTGGATCCCGGCGTCCGCCGGGATGAGCGGATTAACAGATGTCCTGGACTGACACCCTCCCCACCGTGCGCGGCAAGCTGCTGCTGAACGAACCGCTGGGCCCCTACACCTGGTTCCGCGTGGGCGGGGCGGCGGACGCCCTCTTTATTCCGGCGGACGCGGAAGACCTGGCCGACTTCCTCAAGGCCCTGCCCGAAAGCGTCCCCGTCACCATCATCGGCGTCGGCTCCAACCTGATCGTGCGCGACGGCGGGGTCGAGGGCGTGGTGATCCGTCTGGCGGGCCGCGCCTTCGCCGCCATCACGACCGAGGGCGAGACCATCACCGTCGGCGCCGGCGCATTGGATTCCATGGTGGCCAAGGCCTCCGCCAAGGCGGGCATCGCCGGGCTGGAGTTCTACGCCGGCATCCCCGGCACCATCGGCGGCGCCCTGACCATGAACGCGGGCTGCTATGGCGCGGAAACCAAGGACGTTCTGGTCTCGGCCTGGGGTCTGAACCGTCAGGGTCAGCGGGTCGAGCTGACGCTGGCCGACTTCGGCTACACCTACCGCCATTCCAACGCCCCGGCCGACATCATCTGGATGGAGGCTGTCTATCGCGGCGCGCCCGACGCGCCCGAGGCCGTCACCGCCCGCATCAACGAGATCACCAGCCGCCGCGAGACGACCCAGCCGATCCGTGAAAAGACCGGGGGCTCGACCTTCAAGAACCCTGAAGGCCATTCCTCGTGGAAGCTGGTCGACGAGGCGGGCTGGCGCGGCAAGCTGCGCGCCGAAACCGGCGGCGGCGCCAAGTTCAGCGAACTGCACGCCAACTTCATGATCAACCCCGGCGAGGCCACCGCCGCCGACATCGAAGCCCTGGGCGAAGCTGTGCGCGCCGATGTCCTGGCCAAGACCGGCGTCCAGCTGGACTGGGAAATCAAGCGCATCGGCCGCCGCTAACCCTCTCCCGGCGGGAGAGGGCTTGAGCGCACGAGAGCCGAAGGCGATCGTTCTTGCGCGAAAGGGTGAGGGGCTAAGGTGTCAGTCGGCGTCCGCCGTCGCGGCGCGGCTTGCGCCGACGGTTGTCGAGAACCCTCACCCTTTCGCCTTGCCAATCGCTGGCGCTCTCGGAGGCTCAAGCCCTCTCCCATCGGGAGAGGGGCTCTACCGCAGGAAGGCGCTTAAATTCCCCTCCGTCCCGCTATCGTTTCCAACCGGTTAACCGTATTCAGGGCATAGGGGCGGGCTAGTAGTCGGATCGTCCCATGCGCGCGCCCCTGAACACTCTTCACGTCGCTGTCCTGATGGGCGGCCTGTCGTCGGAACGCGAGGTTTCGCTGTCGTCCGGTCGCGGCTGCGCCGACGCCCTGGAAGGGCAGGTCGCCAAGGTCACGCGCGTCGACGCCGGGCGCGATCTGGCCCAGGTCCTGACCGCCCTGAAACCCGACGTCGTCTTCAACGCCCTGCACGGCGAATGGGGCGAGGACGGCTGCGTCCAGGGCATCCTCGAGACCCTGCTCATCCCCTACACCCACTCCGGCGTCCTGGCCTCG
Source organism: Brevundimonas bullata (assembly GCF_003350205.1). Taxonomy (GTDB): domain Bacteria; phylum Pseudomonadota; class Alphaproteobacteria; order Caulobacterales; family Caulobacteraceae; genus Brevundimonas; species Brevundimonas bullata. Next base: position 101,172 of record NZ_QLLC01000003.1, read on the forward strand.
GCTCTGGCCATGGATAAGGATAAGTCCAAGGCCGTGCTGCGGGCGGCCGGCGTCGTCGTGCCCGGCGGCGGCCTGTTTGATCGCAAGGCGGTGGCGGCGGACCACGTCATTGCGCCCCCCTATGTGATCAAGCCGAACGCCGAGGGCTCCTCGGTCGGCGTCTATGTCATCCAGCCGGGCGACGCGCCCTGCGCCATCGTCGGCGACGACAGCTGGACCTATGGCGACCTGGTCATGGTCGAGCCCTTCATCGCGGGCAAGGAACTGGCCGTCACGGTGCTGGGCGAGGCCGCCGGCCCGCGCGCCCTGACCGTCACCGACATCACCCCGACCAAGGGCTTCTACGACTACGAGGCCAAATACGCGCCGGGCGGTTCCAAGCACGTCCTGCCCGCCGAGCTGCCCGCCCACGTCTTTGACAAGGCTTTACGTCAGTCCGAGCTGGCCCACACGGCCATGGGCTGCCGCGGCGTGTCCCGATCCGACTTCCGTTATGACGATGTTAACGACGTTCTCGTTCTTCTGGAGGTCAACACCCAGCCCGGCATGACGCCGACCTCGCTCAGTCCCGAGCAGGCGGCCTATGTCGGGATGGCGTATCGTGATCTGGTTCGGTGGATGGTGGAGGACGCCTCATGCCCGCGGTAGTGCGTGGCGGTCGGCGACAGGGTTCGACAAAAGGCAAGGGGCAGGGGTCCCGCAAGGCGCCGGCCACGCCGGGCAAGGTCGCCGCCATCGGTCGGCTGGACCTGTCGCCGCGCGCGGTCCTGATCTCCATCGTGGCGGGCGTCGTCGTTCTGGGCGGGGTCCTGGCCACGGGCGCGCGGGCCGAGCGCATCTCCAACTCGGTCTCCAACAAGTTCGACAGCGTCACCTCGGGCATGGGTCTGAAGGTGAAGCAGGTCCACGTCACCGGCGCCTCGCCTGAGGCCCGCGCCGCCATCCAGCAGGCCGTCGGCGTCCGCGCCGATCAGCCCATCGTCAGCCTCGACCTCAACGCCGTGCGCGACCGGGTCCAGGCCGTGGGCTGGGTCAAGGAGGCGCGCGTGGTGCGCCTGTTGCCCGACACCCTGATCGTCGACGTCAAGGAACACGACCGCCTGGCCGTCTGGCAGACCGGCGGCCACGCCTATGTCATCGACAGCCGGGGCCAGGTGATCCAGGGCGCCGACGCCGGTCGCTATCCCAAGCTGCCGCTGGTGGTGGGCAAGGGCGCCGATCAGACCGCATCTGAAATCCTGCCGCTGCTAGTCCAGCGCCCGCGCCTGATGGCCCGCATCGAGGCCCTGGTCCGCGTGGACGAGCGCCGCTGGGACCTGCGGCTCAAGGACGGCAGCCTGATTCAACTGCCCGCCGTTGATCAGGATTCCGCCCTGATCCGTCTCGACGCGCTGGACCAGCGCGAACGCCTTCTCGACCTGGGCTTCGCCCGGGTCGATCTCCGCACGCCCGAGGAGGTCGCCGTCCGGCCCTCCGAAGGCGCCGTCTGAACCAAATATCCAGGACACGATCATCATGGCCGGACGCAGCCGAGACACGAACACGGATCAAGCCAAGGGCGCCCCGCGCGCCCCGGCCGTGGCCGCGCTCGACCTGGGCCAGTCTAAGGTCGCCTGCTTCATCATGAAGCCCGAGGGCGTGCGCCACGCCGACCGCACCATCCGCGTCGCAGGCGCCAGCCATGTCCAGTCGCGCGGCGTGCGCGGCGGGGCCATCGTCAACATGGACGAGGCCGCCCAGGCCATCGGCCACGCGGTCGAGCGCGCCGAGCGCGCCGCCGGCTCGCCCGTCTCCGGCGTCATCGTCACCACGGCCATCGGCCAGATGGCCAGCCACCGCGTCCAGGCCCGCGTCTCGCTGGGCGCCCATCCGATCAGCGACGGCGACCTGGCCCGCGCCATCGGCATGGCCCTGGCTCAGATCCGCCTGCCCAACCGTCGCCCGATCCACGTCCTGCCCATCGCCTGGTCGGTGGACGGGGCGCGCGGCGTCCATGATCCGCGCTCCATGCGCGGCGGCTCGCTGGGCCTCGACCTGCTGGTCGTCTCCATGTCCGAAGGTTCGTTCGGCGCCCTCAGCCACTGCCTCGAACTGGCCCACCTTGACCTGCAAGGCGTCGCCGCCGCCCCCGTCGTCTCCTCGCTCGCCGCGCTGGAAGAGGACGAGATGGAGCTGGGCAGCGTCTGCATCGACATGGGCGGCGGCTCGACCTCGGCGGCGGTCTGGGGCGGGCGCAGCCTGCTGCACATCGAATCGCTGAACGTCGGCGGCGACCACGTCACCGCCGACATCGCGCGCGGCCTGTCGACCTCCAAGGTCGGCGCCGAGCGCCTGAAGACCCTGCACGGCTCGGCCATGGCCAGCGCCAACGAAGACCGCGAGATGCTGGAGGCCCCGCCGCGCGGCGAGGACCCGTCCGCCGGCCCCGTCATCGTCCCGCGCGCCATGCTCAAGACCGTCATCGCCCCGCGCGTCGAGGAAACCCTCGAACTGCTGCGCGACCGGCTCAAGCACGCCGGCGTCGGCATGGACCCAGGCGCGGGCATCGTCCTGACCGGCGGCGCCAGCCAGCTGAACGGCGTGCGCGAACTGGCCGTGCGCGTCTTCGACCGCCCGGTCCGCCTGGGCAAGCCGCAACGCGCGCCCCACCTGGCCGACGCCGCCTCGGGCCCGGCGTTCTGCTCGGCGTCGGGCGTCCTGCTGCGCGCCGCCTACGGCCCGCGCGAGGCGGTCTCCGCCCGCAAGCTCATGTCCCGCCAAATCACCGCCGCCGACGCCCCCAAGGTCCACCGCGGCGGCATGGTCGCCCGCGCCGCCGGCTGGTTGCGCGACAACCTTTAAAACGTCCGCCGGCATGAAGCCCCGACACATAGCGTGTGGGGGATGGTGATATTTGCGGGCTGCAAAACGCCTGCCTGAGAGTGCGCTGAACAGGCCGACCATTTGCGCCCTATGCCCAGGCGTGTCGTCTCCGCCTTGTGACCGGGGCGGTGCAGGTTGGCGCGCGCACCCGAACAGTTCAAATCAACCAGCGTTCGTCGAATTCGTGATCTGACGGTTCCGTTTTCTGAGGGTGCAAGAAGGGAACCGCTTCTCTAGGCATACCGAAGTTATTGAAAGCCATAGTTAGGCGAACAATGTTTGCTGGTGGCCGGCTGTATTGTGTCGAAACTGCTACATATTGTCGTTTAGCGGGCCAATTTTAGCCAATATGCTGGATTTCTTCGTTATTCTGACTAGGGAACACATGTGGCGCTCGGAGCGCCCGAGGCGGACCGCGCCGAGTATCTTTAGTTGGGGTAGTAGAAGTATGAGTTTGAAGCGTAATCACCTGTTCGGAACCACGGTCCTGGCAGGCTTTATCGCCATGTCGGCGCCCGCCGCTGTTCATGCTGCACCTGCAGCGCAGGACCCGGAAGCCACTGAACTGGGTGAGGTCGTCGTCACCGGCTCGCGTATTGCGCGTCCCAACCTCGAGCAGCCGGCTCCCGTTTCCACGATCACCGAACAAGCTATCATCAACTCTGGTACGACGAACCTTGGAGACATCCTAGCTGAACTGCCGGGCATGGGGCGGACTAACACCGTTCGCGCCAACGCCGACAGTGGCGGCGATCTCGTGGGGCTCAATCAGGCCAACCTGCGCAGCTTGGGCGCTGCGAGGACGCTGACCCTGGTCAACGGCAAGCGTCACGTCGGTGGTTCCGCCGGCAGCACCGCCGTGGATCTGAATGCTGTCCCGACGGCTCTGGTCAAGAGCATTGAAGTCGTGACTGGCGGCGCCTCGGCCATCTACGGCTCGGACGCTGTGTCAGGCGTTGTGAACATCATTCTCCGTGACGATTTCGAAGGCGCGCAGATTGGCGCATCCTACGGCATCGGCGACGGTAGTCTGAATGAACGTTGGGCGATTGATGCGACGATCGGCGGCAATTTTGCAGGAGGGCGAGGAAACGTCGCCTTCAGCCTGTTCGCCGACGGTACAAGCCGCGTCATGGCGACGGAAGTTCCCGAGTTGGCTCTGCGTGCCGGTACCGTCCTAAATCCTGATGATCCCACGGGTTTGCCTGGCAACGGCAAGCCCAACCGGCTCTGGGCCAACTATATCGGCAGCGACTGGATCGACGAACGCGGCGTTTTCTTTAACGGCGTCACTGGTGAGGCTTTCGGCTTTAAAGCCGATGGAACTCTGGTGAACCAGCCGGCACGTACCGGCGAGAACAGCGCCGCGTTTGGCTCGTTCGGCGAATATTGCGATACCTGCTTCTTCCCTGACGACTGGATTGTTGTGATCCCGAAGTCGGAACGTGTCGGCTTCAACACGGTCGCTCACTATGACCTGCTACCCAATGTTCGCGCCTATGTGGACGCCAAGTACATTACGTCCAAGTTCGACGACAACTATCAGCCGTCGTTCCGCTTCTTTAGTGACAGTGTCGCCGAAGACAACGCCTTCCTGACGCCTGAGATGCGCGCGGCGGCCGGCGCCGATCTTGCTGCGGGCAACATGTTCGTCAACCGCTTCCTGGGCGACACCAACGGTCGTGCATCCAGCGTTGAACGTACCACGATGCGGATCGTCGGCGGCCTGCAAGGTGACTTCGACGCTCGGTTCGCCGAGATCGACTGGGACCTGTCATACAACTACGGACGGACGACCAACCACTTCAAGTCCTTCGGCACGCTGATCCCCGGCAACTACGCCGCTGCGCTCGATGCTGTTCAAGGACCTGATGGGATTGTCTGCCGTTCGTCGCTTCCGGGTGAAGATCCGGTTGCAGGCACTACGGGCGCACCCTGCGTGCCCTATAATCCCTTCATTGCGCAGAACACGCCTGAAGCGCTCGCCTATGTCACACATGACTCGCAACGCGAGCATAAGCTGACTCAGAAGGTGGTTTCGGGCATCATCTCTTTCGACACCTCGCGCTTCCTAAACCTGCCCGGCGGCGCGATTGGTGTTGCCGGCGGCTTCGAGTTCCGTGAGGAAAGCAGCGCTAACATCAACGACGCCTTCGTCAAGACAGGCTTGAGCGAAAGCGCACCGCAACCCGACGCCATCGGCGGGTTTGACGTTTCAGAATACTTCGCCGAAGTGAATTTGCCGCTTCTGGCGGATATGCCGTTCGCCTACCGCCTATCGGTTGACGGCGCCTATCGCCTAGCGGACTATTCACACTCGGGCGAAGCTGAGGCTTGGAAGGTTGGCTTCCTCTACGCCCCGATCCGGGACGTCTCGTTCCGCGGCACCTATGGTAAGGCCGTTCGCGCGCCGAACATCACGGAAGCCTTCCTGCCGATAACTGCCGGCTTCGAAGACGTCTCCGACCCTTGTGATGTGGCGCGTATCAACGGCAACCCCAACCGCGCCGCCAACTGCGCTCTGGACACCGAAATTCCGCAACTGCCGTGGAATTCAAGCACGAACGCCTCGATCAAAGCGGAGACGGGTGGCAATCCGAACCTGAAGCCGGAAACCTCTGAAAGCTTCACGGCAGGCGTGGTGCTGCAACCGCGTTGGGTTTCGGGGCTGGCTCTGACGATCGACTACTTCAGCATCGAGATCGAAGACGCGATCGCTCAAATCGCCCCCCAGACGATTATTAACAACTGCTACGATTCCCCGGGCGGGCTGGCTGAGCAGTTCTGCAGCATGTTCGACCGCAACACCGATCCGAATAGCAACTTCTTCGGTAATATCAGCATGCTTCGCAATCAATTTGTGAACACGTCGAAGCTGGAGACGAGCGGATGGGATATTAATCTGTCCTACGCCGCGAGCCTGGATAATTGGGCTGAGAAGGTCTCGTTCCTCAACTGGGCTCAAGGCGATCTGGGGATCAATATGAAGGCCACCCACCTGGAGAAGTATAATACCTTCCAATTCCAGGACCGGCCTGACGTGATCAACATGAACCGCGGCGAACTGGGCAACCCGGTTTGGCGCCTGACGTCCAGCGTCAACTGGACGCGCGGCCCGCTGCAACTGGGTTGGGAAGCTCGCTTCGAAGACGAAGTCGCGACGTACGAGACCACCCGGACTCTGAACCCCTCTGCTGCGGAAAGCACCAACATTCCGTACATCGGCGCGAAGGTCTATCACGACTTCATCGCCCGTCTGCGTCTTGAGGGCGGTGTCCTCTATGCGAACGACACCGAGCTCTACATCGGCATCAACAACGCATTTGACGTGCGACTGCCTTACAGCGTCGGGTTCGACAGTTCGCAATATGAGCTGTTTGGCCGCCAGATCTTTGGCGGGGTGCGCATCAGCTTCTAAGGCTGACGCTGCCGACTAATGGGGAAAGGGGGTGCCCGTCGGGCGCCCCTTTTTCTTTGGTTGAATGTGGAAAAATCCAGCTACGCTTGGATTCGAAGCCTTTCACAGACTCCGACTCATAGTAGGTCGGTAACACTCCGTTAACGCAAAAGGGGTTTTCCTTAACGCGCTCATAACCAATGCGATTCGGCGGGGATTTCGCACTGGGGTTAACGGGCAGGGTCGGAAAGTTCGGAACAACAATCATGTCTCTCTCGCTGGTGAAGCCGCAACACACGGAACTGAAGCCCCGGATCGTCGTCTTCGGCGTCGGCGGCGCGGGCGGGAACGCCGTGAACAATATGATCGACGCCGGCCTTGAAGGGGTCGAGTTCGTCGTCGCCAACACCGACGCTCAGCATCTGAGCTTCGCCAAGACCGACCGTCGCATCCAGCTGGGCGAGACCATCACCCAGGGCCTCGGCGCCGGCGCCCACCCCGAAGTCGGCATGAACGCCGCCGAGGAAAGCGCTGACGAAATCCACGCGCACCTGGACGGCGCGCACATGGTCTTCATCACCTGCGGCATGGGCGGCGGCACCGGCACCGGCGCGGCCCCCGTCATCGCCAAGTGCGCCCGCGACCGCGGCATCCTGACCGTCGGCGTCGTCACCAAGCCCTTCACCTTCGAAGGCCGTCACCGCATGCGTCTGGCGGACTCTGGCGTCGCCGAGCTGCAACGCTACGTCGACACCCTGATCGTCATTCCGAACCAGAACCTGTTCCGCGTCGCCAACGAGCGCACCACCTTCGCCGACGCCTTCGGCATGGCTGACCAGGTCCTCCACTCGGGCGTCCGTTCGATCACCGACCTGATGATCCTGCCGGGCCTGATCAACCTCGACTTCGCCGACGTCCGCGCCGTCATGTCCGAAATGGGCAAGGCGATGATGGGCACGGGCGAGGCCACGGGCGACGACCGCGCCCTGCTGGCGGCTCAGAACGCCATCGCCAACCCGCTGCTGGACGAGACCAGCCTCAAGGGCGCCAAGGCCGTGCTGGTCAACATCACCGGCGGTCTGGACATGACCCTGCTGGAAGTGGACGAGGCCGCCAACGCCATCGCCGCCGAAGTGGACGGCGACGCCAACATCATCTTCGGCGCCGCCTTTGACCCGGCCCTGGACGGCAAGATCCGCGTCTCGGTCGTCGCCACCGGCATGGATGAGGCCGTGATCCAGAAGATCGAACCCCAGGGTTCGGCCTTCTCGGACCGTCGCCCCAATACGACGATGGCTCCGCGTCAGCCCGAAGTCCGCATCGACCCGGTTCGCGAAACGGCCCGCGCGCCCGAGCCGGCCCCGGTCTATGAGGCGCCCGCCGCCCGCTCCGCGCCCGAGCCGCGCCCTGAGCCGGTGATCCACGACGCGCCCCGCAATCTGGAGCCGATCATCGATCCGTGGGTCGAGGAATACGAATCCGGCGCCGTCCGCGCTCAGCCGGCGGCCGCTTCGGCCGAGCAGGGCGACCTCTACTTCGACCGCGGGCAGCAACAGCAGCCGCAAGCCCGTCCGGCCCCGCGCCGCGAAGAGCCGGTCGCTGAAGAAGAATACTACGACGACCGCGATCACCGCCGCAGCGGCTGGAGCCTGTTCGGCAAGAAGCGCCAGCAGCCGCAACAGCAGCAGCCGTCCTACGCACCGCAGCCGTCGTCGAACCGCACGACCCAGCAACTGCGCCAGTCCCAGTCGGCCCAGCCGACCCAGGAGTATCAGGCCGGCCACGCTGAAGACGACGACCTGGAAATCCCGTCCTTTCTTCGCCGCCTCGCGAACTGATCGGACCAAACGCTGATCGAAACGCCCCGGAGCCTGGCTCCGGGGCGTTTTGCTTTGTGGCGCTACACGGTCGGCTGTCGCCAGACCGAAACATTTCGAAACCCATCTTTCATTTCGCGCTTGAGCCGTCGTGGTTAAACGACAGACGAGGCGAACTCCGCACCCGTTGCGCGGAGCCGCGCAACACAGAGAGCTTCCCCTTGTCGGTCCGTAACGACCATCACGAACAGACCATCGTCGCCCCGGCCATCTGCGCCGGCGTCGGCGTTCACACCGGCCAGCGCGTCAAGCTGGTCGTGCGTCCGGCCGCGTCCGGGACGGGCATCACCTTCGTGCGCACCGACATCACCGACCGCGACAACCGCATCCCCGTCTCGGGCGAGGCTGTCGTAGACGCCCGCCTGAACACCATGATCGAGAACGCGGCGGGCGTGCGCCTGTCGACCATCGAGCACCTGATGGCCGCCCTGTGCGCGCTGGGCGTGTCCAACGCCGTGATCGAGGTCGACGGCCCCGAACTGCCGATCCTGGACGGCTCGGCCCTTCAGTTCGTGCAACTGCTGGACCGCGCCGGTTTCCGCCGTCAGGAAGCTCCGGTTCGCTACATCGAAATCCTCAAGCCGGTTCGGGTGGAGGAGGGCGACAAGTCCGCCGTCCTTCTGCCCTGCGACCGCTATGAGATGCGCTTCGAGATCGACTTCCCGACGCCGGTCATCGGCAATCAGGTGGTGGACTTCGTCGTGGACGAGGCGACCTTCCGCTCGGATATCATGGCCGCCCGCACCTTCGGCTTCGCCCACGAGGTCGAGGCGCTGCGTCAGGCCGGTCTGGCGCGCGGCGGCAGCCTCGAAAACGCCGTGGTCATCGACGGCGACGAGATCCTGAACCCCGGCGGCCTGCGCATGGAACGCGAATTCGTGCGCCACAAGGCCCTGGACGCCATCGGCGACCTCTACGTCCTCGGCGCCCCCCTGCTGGGCCGCTACGAAGGCGTCAAGGCCGGCCACGCCCTGAACAATAAACTGGTCCGCGCCCTGCTGGCCCAGCCCGACGCCTGGCGCGAAACCACCCGCGTCTTCGACATGGCGATGGCGGGCTAATCACGCTTTCCTCCCCATTTCATGGGGAGGTGGCGCGGCGCGTTAGCGACGTGACAGAGGGGGCGTCTCGACGTCAGCCCTCTGTGTCGCCCCCTCCACCGCTACGGGGTCCCCCTCCCCATGGAATGGGGAGGAATGATCAGGTGAGCGCAATCGTCGAGATCAACCGCCCGAAATCCGGCTCCCTCGCCAGAAACGCCCGCCGGTTCGAGTAGAACCGCACCGCGTCCGCGCGTGTATCGTCGCCAGTCCAGGCGGCGTCGCCGACGCCGGCCTGCTCGAGCCGCCACAGGACAAAGCCGGGCAGGTCGAACAGGCGCTTGTCCTCAGTCGCGCCGGGCGCGAAGAACCGTTCGCTGCCGGGGTCGTGGTGGGCGAAACGGTCCTGATAGTCGGCCCCGACCTCATAGCTGGCCTGAGCGATGCAGGGGCCGACCACGGCGACCATGCGCTCGGGCCGCGCGCCGAGGGCCTCCATGGCCGCCACCGTCGAGTGGATGATCCCGCCAAGCGCCCCCTTCCAGCCCGCGTGGGCCGCGCCGACCACCCCGGCCTCGGCGTCGGCGAACAGGACCGGCGCACAGTCGGCGGTCAGGACCGAAGCGATGGGGCCGCGCACGGCGCTGACCACGGCGTCGCCCTCCGGCCGTTCGCCATTCCAGCCGGCTTCGGCCACGCGGGCCACGGCGGAGTGGATCTGATAGCAGCCGCACAGGTCGTCCAGTCCGCCGCCCATCCATTCGGCGACGCGGCGGCGGTTCTCGGCCACGGCCGCCGGATCGTCATTCGAACCGACGCCCGCGTTCAGCCCGGCGTAGATCCCCTCCGACACGCCGCCCTCGCGGGTGAAAAAGCCGTGGCGCACCCCGGCCTTGTCGAGCAGGGGGTGGGTGATGGGGTTCAGGCTCATGCGGCCTCCAGCGACGAACGGGCGGCGGCGACAGCGGCTTCGACCGCCTTGCGCGCCTGGGGGCTGTTCTTCCAGCAGGTCGAGCCGACACTGGCGGCGGCGCCGGCGCAGACGACGGCGGGATCGGCCTGGGCCAGGCGTTCAAAGCCGCCCAGGCCCTGTTCCTCCAGCCTCTCGACCACCTTGGGCCCCACGCCCTTTACGGACAGAAGAATGGCCCGTTCCTGCTCGGAAAAACGCATCGTACACTCCCTGCGGACACAGGCCGCAGTCCTCAGAAACCCGGCAGGGCCAGCGAACGGGGCGAGAAGATCGCCGCCGCCTTGAACAGTTCGCCCATCTGGTCCGGCGCGGTCAGGCGGTCCAGCTGGCGCTGGATAACCGGGGCGGCGTCGGGGCGGGCCTGCATCAACTTCTGGGCGCGGGCTTCGATCCCCAGGGCCTTGAGGAAGGCGCCCTGGCTGACGCAGCCGGTAACGTCGGCGCCGCTGCGCACGGCGGCCTCCAGCACCAGCGGATAGTCGGCCCACTGCGTCAGGTCGGCCTCGCCCGGCGTCGACAGCGGGTCGACCTTCTGGTGTCGTCGCAGACCCTGCAAGGTGTCGCCTGCGCCCGGTTTGCTGCGGCCATAGTCTATCAGCAGGGCAGCGCCCGAGGCCGCCTTGACCAGCGCGGCCAGGTCGCGCGCAAAGGCCGCCTGCTGTTCCGAAATCTCGACCACCTGGCCCGGCTCGACCTCGTACTCGGGGCGCTCGAAGCCGCCGGAGATGGCGACCAGGCCGAAGGTCAGCTCATTAGCATCGGTGACGCCGACGCGGCGCTCGGCCCAGCCGCCATCGGTCTTCATGAACTGGCGCGCGGGCATGCAGTCCAGCACCTCGTTGCCGATCAGGATGACGGGGGCGTCGGTTTCGATCTGGTGCAGGGCGCTGCGCCAGCGCGGGTGAACGTCGGCGTCGGCCAGCCGCCGCGCCTGTTCGGCCCGTAGCGGCGCGCTGGGCTCGATCAGGATCAGGTCCACGGCCTCAAGGAAGCCGGGGACCAGCCGCGCCGCCCGCAGCACGTCGGACATCAAGGTCCCGTCGCCCGGCCCGACCTCGACCAGCCGCACCCGCTCCGGCGCGCCCAGGCGGCTCCAGACCTCGATGGCCCACAGACCGATCAGTTCGCCGAACATCTGGCTGACCAAAGGCGCGGTGATGAAGTCGCCCCCTTCGCCCAGCGCGGGCCGGGTCGAATAATAGCCGCCCTTGGGGGCGTGCAGGCAGCGCGTGACATAGTCCGCCACCGTCATCGGCCCGGTCAGCACGATCTCGCGGACCAGCCGGTCCTTGAGCGTCTCCGCCATGATGCCTTACGCCTCCGCCACGACCGGCTTCTTCAGCGCCCGCCAGATCAGCCAGGCGCCGACCAGCATCATCGGGATCGACAGGATCATGCCCATCGTCAGGCCCAGGGGCAGGTGCTCCAGACCGGCGTCCGGCTGACGCACGTTCTCCAGCGCGGCGCGGCAGACGCCGTAGCCCAGCAGGAACAGGCCGGTGACGAAGCCCGGATGCTTCAGCATCTTCCACTTCCAGATCGCCAGCGACAGGATGATCAGCAGCAACAGGCCCTCAAGCCCGGCTTCATACAGCTGGCTCGGGTGGCGGGGTTCGTTGCCGGCGGGGCAGAAGCCGTACATCTGCTCGATGCGGGCGTTGCAGAAGCGGATGGCCCAGGGCACCGTCGTCTCACGGCCCCACAACTCGCCGTTGATGAAGTTGGCGATGCGCCCAAACAGCAGGCCGACCGGCGCGACCGGCGCGATCAGGTCGCCCAGGCTCAGCGGATTGATCTTCTGGCGGTTGGCGTAGAGGGCGATGGCGACGACAACGCCCAGGAAACCGCCGTGGAAGCTCATGCCGCCGGTCCATAGCTGCAACAGCTCCAGCCGCTCGCCCCAGCTGTCGCCGGTGAACAACTGGGCGAACATCGCCGGCTTGTAGAAGAGGGCGTAGCCGAAACGCCCGCCCAGGATGACGCCCAGCGTGATCCACAGCACCAGGTCGTCCAGTTGCGGTCCCGTCACCGGCGGCTTGCCGGGCGACCACAGCCGCTCCGTCTTGGCCAGGCGCGAGGCGTACCACCAGCCCAGCACGATCCCGGCGACATAGGCAAGGGCGTACCAGCGGATGGGCAAGGGGCCGAGATGGATCAGAACAGGGTCGAATTCGGGGAAGGGCACAGGGCCTCCGTCAGCGCCGTTTGGGACCGAAAATCTCTAGCAAGAGAGACTGCATTCGTCGCGCGCTTTTCCAGCGAAGCAGTTTATAGCCGGTTCGGACGGAAAGGTTTCGTTCACCCAATTTAAGACGCCATTAACCATATACTGGTGCGGCAGAGACGCGAGATTTCATCATGCAGACGCGCAATCCGATCCTCGACGAGTTCGCCAAGCTGACCACCGGCGCCATGGGCCTGGCCCAGGCTGCGGGCGACGAGGCCAAGGCCGCCTGGCGCGCCCAGACCGACCGCTTCGTCGCCGAGATGGATCTGGTCCGTCGCGACGAGTTCGACGTGCTGAAAGACGAGATCGCCGCCCTGCGCGCCGAGATCGCTGAGCTTAAGGCTCAGAAATCGCCCGCGAAAAAAGCGTCGAGCGGAACGTCCACAGCTGCGGTGCCTGACGCCGATACAGCCGGTTGAGCCGAATCTCCGAACACGTTTACCGTTCGTTTGCAGGTCGTGAGTCGCGACCCCTGAGTAAGAATGTGAATCCCTGATGGATGCAGCCCGACCCGAAGAGGTCGACGTTCCCTACGACCCCCTGGATGTCGTGGAGCATGTCCTCAACGCGGAGAACCTGCCGTTCGACCGCACGGACGACGGCGACCTCGCCTTCGCCCTGGCCGGCGACTGGAAGGACTATGAGCTGTGGTTCGCCTGGCGTCCCGAGGGCGACTGCCTTCAGCTGTGCTGCGCCCTGGATCTGCGGGTCATGAAGACGCGCCGCGCCGCCGCCTATGAACTGGTGGCGATGATCAATCAGCGCACCTGGCTGGGGCATTTCGAGGTCTGGCCGGACGAGGGCGAGATCGTCTTCCGTCATTCGCTGGCGCTGCCGCACAGCGAACGCCCGACCCTGGCCCAGGCCGCGTCCATGATCGACGCCGCCATCGAGGCCGCCGACCGCTACTACCCCGCCTTCGACTTCATGGTGCGCGGGTCCAAGAAGCCGCAGGAGGCGATCGACGCCTGCCTGTTCGAAACCGTCGGCACCGCCTGACATGGCCAAGGGCGGGAAGATGGGGCCTGTTGTCCTGCAAGGCGTAGGGCGGCTGGGCTCGGCCATCCTCGAAGGCTGGCTGAAGACCGGTGCCGTCGATCCCGCCGACCTCATCATCCTGACGCCCTCCGAAAAGCCCGCTTCCGAGGCGGCGCGGGCTCTGGGCGCGCGCATCAATCCGCCGCTGGAAACGCTGAAGGACGCCCGCGCCTTCGTCATCGGGGTCAAGCCCGCCAAATGGTTCGAGGCCTCGCGCCCCATCCTGCCGCATCTGGCCCCCGACGCCGTGATCGTCTCGGTCATGGCCGGGGTGAAGGGCGAAACGATTTCCGCAGGCTTCGACGGCCGCTCTGTCGTGCGCATCATGCCGACGACCGGCGTGGCGAAGGCCCAGGGCGTGGCGACCATCTGGGCCGCCGATGACGCCGCCCGCGCCGTGGGCGAGGCCCTGTTCGCCCCCATCGCCGAGACCGTCCATCTGGACGACGAAGCGGCCATGCACGCCGCGACCGCCGTCTCCGGCTGCGGTCCCGCCTACTTCTTCGCCTTCACCCGCGCCCTGGCCCAGGCCGGGGTCGCGGAAGGCCTGACGCCAGAGGCCGCCGTGCGGCTGGCGCGCGCCACCCTGCGCTCCGCCGCAGCGGGCGTGGAAGGCGCCGAGGCCCTGGACGCCCTGATCGACCGCGTGGCCTCGCCCGGCGGCGTGACCCAGGCCGGTCTTGTGGCCCTGAACGCAGACGGCGCCCTCGACCGGGCGGTCGAGAGCGCCGTTCAGGCGGCTGTGGCCAAGTCGACCGAGCTTAGCGGCTGACCCTTAGCGCCTAGCCCCCTAGCGAACGACGTAGCGCCCTTCAGCCAGGTTGCGCGCCAGCCGGTTGAACGCAGTGCCGGCGTCCTGCCAGGTGCTGTAGCCGCGCACGTCAGCAAGATTGGTCGAGTAGTAGTCGTACTTGACCGGCTGAACTTCGCCCGAAGCGGTCGTGATCGTGCCCTCTATGGCGGCGCCGCCCAGCGAGATGCTGCGCATCATGTCGAGACCGGGCTTGAGGGCGGCCTGCTGCATCGTCGGACGGTTCGGCTTCAGGTCAGTGATGACCAACTCGATCCGGGCGCCGTCCAGAGCCTGTTGCGCGTTCAGGACGCGTTCGACGGTGCGGGCCAGGTCATCGGCCTGCTGCTGGACCTCACGCTCGCCCAGTTCAGCGGCGGTCTTGGCGAAGTCGGGGCTGACCTTGACGACGACGGCTGACGGTTGAGCGGCCACAGCGCCGGCCAGGGCCATAGCGGCGGTGAGCGGTGCAAGGAATGCGAAATGACGCATGATAGGTCTCCTGATCCAGGCCCCCCTGGAACAGTGGCAAGATGGTCCTGATTTTACAGTCACGCTAGAGGCCGCGAAGATTTATCCCGGCAGGCGGATTGACGCCTTCAAGCCGCCCAGGTCGCTGCGGCTCAGGGTGATGTCGCCGCCGTGACCGCGCGCCACGTCGCGGGCGATGGCCAGGCCCAGACCCACGCCCTTGCTGTTCTGATTGCGCGAGGCGTCCAGCCGGGAAAAGGGCCGGAAGGCCTCTTCGTGCATGTCCTCGGGGATGCCCGGACCGTCGTCCTCGACCGCGATCTCCAGCCCGCCGGAGGGCAGGGGGCGGGCTGACAGCCGCACATGCTCGCCATGGACGGCGGCGTTGCCGGCCAGATTGTTCAGGGCGCGGCGGAAGGCGAGGGGGCGCAGCTGGGCGTCCAGTTCATCGGGCGTCTCGACCGTGACCTCGGCGCCGGCGCGGCGGGCGTCCTCGGCGGCGCGGCGCAGCATCTCGGGGACCGACACCGCCTGGATCGCTTCACCTGCCTCGCCGCGCGCAAAGGCCAGGTATTCGTCGATCATGTGCTCCATCTCGTCCAGATCGCCCTTCATCGCCTCGGCCCGCTTGAAGGGCGGGGCCAGGGCCAGTTCGAGGCGCAGACGGGTCAGGGGCGTGCGCAGGTCGTGGCTGACCGAGGCCAGCAGGGCCGTGCGCTGCTCGATATGGCGCTGGATGCGGGCGCGCATGTCCAGGAAGGCGCTGGCGGCGGCCCGCACCTCGCGCGCGCCGTGGGGCTTGAAGCGCGGCACGGTCTCGCCTCGACCAAAGGCCTCGGCCGCGTCGGCCAGACGTTCGATGGCCCGTACCTGATTGCGGATGAACAGCACCGCCACTCCCAGCAACAGCACGGTGGCGACTGTCAGCCACAGGACGAAGATGTGGGCCTGGGTCGCCACGGCCCGTTCGCGCGGGGCGATGACGCGCAGCACCCCGCCCGGCTCCTGCACCCGGATATCGACATAGGCGGGATAGCGGGTCGTATCGTACCAGAAGGGCTGATCCAGCCGCGAGGCCAGGGCCTTCTCCAGGGTCCGGTCGACGACGCCCAGCGCCCCGCGCCGCTGTTCCTTGGGCAGGACGGCGCCTTCCTGAAACGCGATGGACAACTGCATCGACCGTTCGGCCCGGTCGGCGATGACGGTCAGGTTCTGCGGCGTCGGTTGGTCGCGATAGCTCTCGGCGGCCCAGGCCACGTCCCCGGCCAGGCCTTCGGACAGGCGCGCGGTCACGGCCTGCCAGTGGGCGTCGAAGAAGGCCCAGGTCACGGCCCCCTGCATGATCAGGACCGGCAGGACGATGATCAGCAGCGACCGCCCCCACAGCGAGGAGGGCAGGCGGCGCTTGATCATCCGCGCCCAGACGTTGAAGGGCAGCAGCCTCATTTTAGGGGCCTGGATAGGGTGTGCAATCGTGTTGCTATTCTCACGTCATTCTCGGGCCCGTCCCGAGAATCCAGAAACACGCCGCTCGATAGTGAAGCTCGTCGCTTCGACCCGTCGAGGTCGCGGTTCTGGATCCCCGGCACAAGGCCGGGGATGACGGCAGAGGAGAGCGAGGGAGCGAGAAGCAAAGCCCTCAATCCGGGGCCAGCATATAGCCGACGCCGCGCACGGTCTGCAGATAGCGCGGGTTCTTGGGGTCGGCCTCCAGCTTGCGGCGCAGGCGCGTCACCTGGACGTCCACGGCGCGCCCGGTGATATCGGCGGTGTCGGGCGACAGGTTCATCCGCTCGACCGGCGAATGGGCGTGGATGGCCAGGGTCTTCAACAGTTGCGCCTCGGCCTCGGTCAGGCGTTGCAGCACGCCGTCGCGGGTCAGCTCCAGCCGCTCCATGTCGAACACCGCCGGTCCCATGTGGATTTCGCGCGGCGTCAGCGGCTTGCCGCCGGTGCGGCGCAGGATGGCCTCGATCCGCAGCGCCAGCTCGCGCGGATCGAAGGGCTTGGACATATAGTCGTCAGCCCCGCGTGACAGGCCCTCGATCCGGTCGTTGGGGTCGCCCTTGGCCGTCAACAGCAGGACCGGGGTCTTGGACAGGGCCGCCTGGCTGCGGATCCAGGTGGTCAGGTCGAACCCGCTCTCGCCGGGCATCATCACGTCCAGCACGATCAGGTCGAACTCGATCAGCTCCACCAGCCGTCGCGCCGCGCCCGCGTGGGCGGCGCCGGTGACGCGATAGCCCTCGCGCGCCAGGAACTCTTTCAGCAGTTCGCGGATTCTGTCGTCGTCATCGACCACGAGCAGATGGCGACCCGTGCCGGGTGCTGCGACGGGGCCGGAACGGCTGGAAGAACGGGTGTCAGTCATGCTTTGGGCGATCCTGCCGAACGCAAGGCGTTGACGGCGGCGGGAGAGAAGAGTGTAACCGGATCACATCCCCGGGAGACGTTATTCAATGGCCTTCGTTCCTTTCGACGATCGTGACGGCTGGATCTGGTTTGACGGCGCATTCGTGCCCTGGCGGGACGCGAAAACGCACGTTCTGACCCATGGCCTTCACTACGGCTCGTCGGTGTTCGAGGGTGAGCGTATGTACGGCGGCGAAATCTTCAAGCTGACGGCGCACAGCCAAAGGCTGAAACGCTCGGCCGAGCTGCTGGACTTCGACATTCCCTACAGCGTGGCCGAGATCGACGCGGCCTGCAAGGAAACCTGCGAAAAGAACGGCCTGAGCGAGTGCTACATCCGCCCGGTGGCCTATCTGGGCGCCGAACAGCTCAGCGTCTCCTCGCTGAACAGCAAGGTCCACCTGGCCATCGCCGCCTGGGAATGGCCCAGCTATTTCGACCCCGAGGTCAAGAAGAAGGGCATCCGTCTGGAGTGGGCCAAGTGGCGCCGCCCCGACCCGGCCACGGCCCCGTCGACGGCCAAGGCCGGCGGCCTTTACATGATCTGCACCATGTCCAAGACGGCGGCTGAAAAGCGCGGCTTCGCCGACGCCATGATGCTGGACTGGCGCGGCTATGTCGCCGAGGCCACCGGCGCCAACGTCTTCTTCGTCCAGAACGGCGTCCTGCACACGCCGCGCGTCGACCACATCCTGGACGGCATCACCCGCCAGACCATCATCGAGATGGCCCAGGCCAAGGGCATCGAGGTCGTGGTCCGCGACATCCTGCCGGAAGAACTGTCCAACTTCTCGGAATGCTTCCTCACCGGCTCGGCCGCCGAGGTCACGCCCGTCAGCGAGATCGGCGACTACCGCTTCACGCCCGGCGACCTGTCGCTGACCCTGATGGACGACTACGGCAAGCTGGTCCGCGGCCAGCTGTAAGATGGATAGCCTTTCCTCCCCACGCGTGGGGAGGGGGACCGCGCAGCGGTGGAGGGGGCGACTCGACATCGGGTGGTCGAAGCGCGTGATCAGCTGACGGCGCCGCCGCCCCTCCGTCTCGACCGCCTTGCGGTCGAGCCACCTCCCCATGGAATGGGGAGGAAGAAAACTGCGATCAGGCGGAGGGCTCACCCTCCGCCTTTTTCTTGCGCGCCGCCTCGGCGGCTCGGCGCTGCGCGGCGCGTTTCTGACGCCAGCGCCACCCCAGCCACGCCAGCGGCGCGAACACCAGCAACAGCGGCAGGGCCCCGGCCAGCAGCATGATCAGCGCGCCCAACGTCGACATGAACAGATAGGCCGCCTGGCCCAGGGCGTCGGTGACAGGCCTCAGGGCGCTGTCGGGCGCCAACTGCCCCGCCGCCCGATAGGTCACGTCCAGCTTCGAGGTCTGCACCCGCGTCCGCATGACCGCCAAAGCCGAACGCGTCGCGTCCAGTTCGCCCTGCACCCGCGCCAGTTCACGCTCGACCTGCAGCAGTTGCTCCAGCGGGCCGCTGCGCGTGGCCAGAAGCTGCTGCAGCCGGTCGCGCAGGGTCTCCATCGCCCGCATCCGCGCCTCTGTGTCGACCAGTTGCCGGGTCAGGTCCTCGCTCTCGACGGCCTGTTCGGCCACCCGGCCGCCGACCCCCTTGGCCTCGCCGTCCAGCGCCGCGCGGAAACGGGCGACGTAGGCGGGCGTGGCGCGCATCTCGAGGCGGGCCTCAACGGAATCGCGACCGACCCGGCTGGAGTTCGAACCGATCACCTGACAGGCCGACGCGCCGGCGGCTGTGCAGGCCTGTTCATGCTTCGCCATGAGGCGCGTCGCCGCTTCGGCCGGAAGCTCCAGCCCGAAGCGATAGGCGTAGGCGATGCTGGGCGCCACAACCGGCGCAGCGCTGCTGGTCGCGGCCGTCGGCGCTGAAGCCGCCGCATCGGCTGGCGGCGCCGCCTCCATCAGGGCCACGTCCACCGCTTCGTCGGCGTACTGGCGCGACCCGTCCTGACACCCCGCGAGCAGGGCGCTCGCCGCCGTCGCCCAGATCAGTTCCTTGCGCATCCGACCTCTCCCCATTTGATGACGTAACGGCGATTGGCCGCCTGCATAACGGCGAAGTTTAGACTGCAGCGAGGCTTCGGCGCGGCAGGACGCCGCATGCGCACTTGACCAGAAGCCGCGCGGTAGCGTTCAAGCAGATTTTAAAGGCGGCTCTCGGCCGTCGGTCGCTCCCGGAGCCGCCTTTCCCATGTTCACCCTCCTGAACCTCCAGAGCCTGTTCGGCCTGGTCGTCATCATCGCCCTCTGCTGGGCGGTGTCCGAGAACCGCAAGGTCTTCCCCTGGCGGTTGGCGATCGGCGCTGTGGCGGTTCAGGCGGCCCTGGTGCTGGCGACCTTCGCCATTCCGGGCTCGCAGGTGGTGCTGGACGGCATCAACAATGCGGTGAAGGGGCTGGAACTGGCCACGGAAGAGGGGACCAAGTTCGTCTTCGGCTATTTGGCCGGCGGGGCTCAGCCCTATGCCGTCGCCAATGAGGGCGCCCTGTTCACCTTCGCCTTCAAGGTTCTGCCGCTGATCCTGGTGATCTCGGCCCTGTCGGCCCTGCTGTGGCACTGGAAGATCCTGAAGTGGATCACCCTGGGCTTCGGCTTCCTGTTCCAGAAGACCATGGGACTGGGCGGCGCCTCGGCCCTGGCGGTCGCGGCCAACGTCTTCCTGGGCATGATCGAAAGCCCCATCGTCATCCGCGCCTATCTGGACAAGCTGACCCGGTCGGAAGTCTTCCTGATGATGGTGGTCGGCCTGGCCACTGTCGCCGGCTCGACCATGGTGGCCTACGCCACCATCCTGGGCCCGGTCCTGACCAATGCGGCGGGCCACGTCCTGGTCGCCTCCATCGTCTCGGCCCCGGCGGGCATCCTTCTGGCCCGCATCATCATCCCCGAGAAGCCGGGGCAGGGCGGGGCGGTCGCCGACTACAACTCGGCCCTGAAATACGACGGGGCCGTGGACGCCATCGTCAAGGGCACCTCGGACGGCCTGATGGTGGTGCTGAACATCTCGGCGGTGCTGATCGTCTTCGTGGCCCTGGTGGCTCTGGCCAATGTCATGCTGGGCGCCTTCTGGATCGGCGGCGAGCAACTGAGCGTCGAGCGCATCCTCGGCGTGCTCTTCTCGCCGGTCGCCTGGCTGATCGGGGTGGAATGGGCCGACGCCCATACCGCGGGCTGGCTGCTGGGCGTCAAGCTGACGCTGACCGAGTTCGTCGCCTTCATCAAGCTGGGCGAGGTGCCCGCCGGCGACATGAGCGAGCGCACGCGGATGCTGATGACCTACGCCCTGTGCGGCTTCGCCAACATCGGCTCGGTCGGCATCACCGTCACCGGCCTGTCGGTGCTGATGCCCGAGCGCCGCGAAGAGGTTCTGGGTCTGGTGTGGAAGGCCCTGTTCGCCGGCTTCCTGGCCACCCTGATGACCGCCT
This sequence comes from Brevundimonas bullata, assembly GCF_003350205.1. Taxonomy (GTDB): domain Bacteria; phylum Pseudomonadota; class Alphaproteobacteria; order Caulobacterales; family Caulobacteraceae; genus Brevundimonas; species Brevundimonas bullata. The sequence continues at coordinate 121,705 of NZ_QLLC01000003.1, forward strand.
GCATCGTCGGGGCCATGCCGGCCTCGGTGTTCGGCCAGTAAAGCGTTTTCCAGAAACTGAGGGGGTATCGTCGGATGAAGCTCTACACCTCGCATCGCGCGCCCAACCCGCGCCGGGTCCGCTGGGTCATGGCCGAGAAGGGCGTCGACAACGTTGAGTTCGTCGAGATCGACCTGCTGGCCGGTCAGCACCGCACGGCGGACTATCGCGCCAAGGTCGGCGTGCCCCACGTCCCGGCGCTGGAACTGGACGACGGGACCTGCATCTCGGAATCCATCGCCATCTGCCGCTATCTGGAGGCCCTGTATCCAGAGCCCAACCTGTTCGGTCACGACGCAAAGGAACAGGCGCTGATCGAGATGTGGACCCGCCGCTGCGAGATCTACCTGGCCAATCCGATGATGCTGAATGTCCGCTTCAGCCACCCGGCCCTGGCCGCTCTGGAAGCCCCTCAGCCGCAGGTGGCGGAATACAGCCGCGTCGGCGCCGAGAAGTTCATGCGTCTGCTGGACCGCCAACTGGCCGAGCACGCCTTCATCGCCGCCGACCGCTTCACCATCGCCGACATCGTCGCGGCGGTCGGTTTGGACTTCGCCCGTCTGGTCAAATACCGCCCGCCGGAAGAGTTCACCCATCTGGCCCGCTGGATGGAGGATTGCCGCGCCCGCCCGGCGGCCAAGGCGGGCGTCTAAGCGCTTTTCGGACGCTGTTCGTCATGCCAAGCTGTGCGGCATGAACAGAGCTTTCACGATCACCCTCGCCCTGGGTCTCGCCGTCTCCGCCGCCGCCTGCACCGAAAGCCGGCGCGCGCGCAATGACGCGACCTTCAGCGACCGCCCGGCGGACATCACCTGCTGGACCTATGGCGTCGAGACCTTTAAGGGCCGCTCGACCGGCAAGGTCGAATACAACGACGGCGGCCGCATCGCCTTCGTGGACGCCGCCAACGGCCGCTACACTACGGTCGACGGCGAATGCCGGGTGGTTTACGCCGCGCCTGCGAAGTAGGCGGCCTCAGTCGCGCGGCGTGAACTTCCGAATCACGCCCGAGAAGGTCATCAGCAGCCGCTCGCCCGTGTTGATCTGGCCGCGCACGAAGATCAGGCTCTTGCCGGCCTTCGTCACCTGGCCGGTCGCTTCGATCAGTTCGCCAACATAGGCGCCGTCGATGAAGGTGGAATCCAGCTGCACCGTCACGCCGGACGCGCCCTCCATCTCCTGATAGGCGATCTGGAACATGGCGATGTCGGCGAATGTCATCAGGCAGCCGCCGTGCATGCGCCCCCCGGCGTTCATATGCTTCTGCTCGGCCCGAAAGGCGCAGCGCATATGGCCGTCGGAGTCCAGCTTGCCGTAAAAGGGACCCACCACCACGTCGAAGGTGTCATGCAGGTCATAGGTCTGCCAGCCGGCGAACTCGCCTTCGGTGACTGTGATTTTCGCGACCATGCCGATTACGCCTTCTTTCCGATCTTGCGGTGCAGCATATAGACCCTATGAGCGATCCAATCGAAGCGGCCATTTTTGAAAAACTGGCCAAGGCCGACCCCAAGAACGTCGGCGGCAAGAGCATTGAACCCTCGGACGTGGCCAAAGAGCTGCAGCCCGAGCAGTGGCAGCGGATGCTGCCCAAGGTACGCGCCACGGCCCTGGGCCTGATGCGTCAGGGCAAGCTGACCATCACCAAGAAGGGCAAGGCGGTCGACCCCAACGCCTTCAAGGGCGTGATTCGTCTGCGCCTGCCGACCGAGGCCGAGACGGCTGCAGCCTTGGCGGCCCTGCCGCCGGTCGAAAAATCGGATGACGATTTCGACTGAACCGGACACCGGCCCGGAGAACGGCCTGGCCGACGTCTTGGCCGACATCCGCGCCTGCCGGGCCTGCCTGGGTCATCTGCCCCACACGCCGCGCCCGGTGGTCATGGTCGCGCCCGAAACGCGCCTGCTGATCTGCGGCCAGGCGCCGGGGCGGCGGGTGTATGAGAGCGGTCTGCCCTTCACCGACCCATCCGGCGTCCGTCTGCGCGACTGGATGGGCGTCGATGAGGCGACCTTCTACGGCGATCCGCGTCTCGGCGTCGCCGCCCAGGCCTTCTGTTTTCCCGGCACGAACCCGAAGGGCGGCGACTACCCGCCGCCGCGTCGCTGCGCCGAGCTGTGGCGGCCCCGGCTGCTGGCCGAACTGCCGAACGTCGAGCTCACCCTGCTGGTTGGCGGCTACGCCCAGACTTGGGCGCTAGGCGACCGGGCCAAGTCCAACATGACCGAGACCGTCCGCGCTTGGCGCGACTCCGCCCCCGCCATCCTGCCCCTGCCGCACCCGTCCTGGCGCAATACCGCCTGGCTGCGCAAAAACCCGTGGTTCGAGGCCGAGGTTCTGCCCTACCTTCGCGAGCGGGTCCGAGTCATTCTCGGGTGACGACCTTTCTAATCCGCTCATCCCGGCGGACGCCGGGATCCAGTGCTTTGGGCATCATGAAGCTGAGTTGGGACTTGATCGCTGCCGTGTTCGCCAGCCTTGCGCGTGCAGCCAAAGCACTGGGCCCCGGCGTCCGCCGGGGTGAGCGAGTAGGAAGGGCGGCGCTTTTCGCCCTAGTCCTGTCCGCCTGCGCCACGCCCCATCTTCAGACGCCCCAGACCCCGCCCAACGGTTTCAACGGCCCGCGCATCGAGGCCGGAACCCTGGGCCGCGGCGTCTTCGTCGTGCAGGACGGAGCCCGGCTGCCCTATCTGCGCTGGAGCCCCGAGAGCGGCCAGCAGCCCTGGGCCGTCATCGTCGCCCTGCATGGCTTCAACGACCACTACGCCTCCTTCCGACTGGCCGGGCCGTGGTGGGCCACGCGCGGCATCGAGACCTGGGCCTATGATCAGCGCGGCTTCGGCCTGTCGCCCCATCGCGGCGAGTTCGCGCCGGAAAGCCTGACCAGCGCCGACCTGCGCACCATCGTTTCGCTTGTCCGCGCCGAGCGCCCGAACGCCCTGATCGTGGTGGCGGGCGAAAGCATGGGCGGCTCCTCGACCATCGCCGCCTTTGGGGGCGAGGCCCCGCCTGACGCCGACCGGGTCGTCCTGCTGGCCCCCGGCGTCTGGGGCTGGTCCAGCCAGAGCCCGTTCAACCGGGCGGGCCTCTGGGCCGCCGCCCGCCTGATGGGCCCCAAGACGGTCGAGCCCCCCGCCTTCGCCGTCCGCAACATCCGCGCCTCGGACAATACGCTGGAGCTGATCCGCAACGGACGCGATCCGCAGAGCATCCTCTCCACCCGCTTCGATTCCATGCACGGCCTGGTCGATCTGATGGAGGCGGCCTCGATGCGTCTCGGCGCGATCGAGAAACCGACCCTGCTGCTCTACGGCGCCCACGACCAGATCGTGCGCAAGGGGCCGATGCGCCTGGCGCTGGAGCGGGCGGGCGAGCGGCCCAACCTGCGCACCGCCTACTATCCGAACGGCTGGCACATCCTGAACCGCGACCTGCAAGGCGAGGTCGTCTATCGCGACGTCGAGGCCTGGCTGCGCGACGCCGCCGCCCCCCTGCCGTCCGGGGCCGGGCCGGTGCTGCCGGCGCTGCGGGCTGATCCCAAGGCGCGCTGAGTCTTTTCCTGACGCGAAACCGTCATGCTTGCCGTTTAGGCGGGCGCGGCGTATCTCCTCGCGCAATAAAAAATACCCCAGGAAAGGCCTGTCATGGGCAAGACGCTGTTTGATTCCCCCTCTTTCGCGAACCATGAAGGCGTCCACGCCTTCCATGACGAGAAAACCGGCCTGAAGGCCATCGTCGCGGTTCACTCCACCGCGCGCGGCCCCGCCGTCGGCGGCACCCGCATGTGGAACTACGCCACCGCTGAGGAAGCGCTGGAAGACGTGCTTCGTCTGTCCAAGGGCATGAGCTACAAGAACGCGGTCGCCGACCTCGAAATGGGCGGCGGCAAGTCGGTCATCATCGGCGACAGCCGCACCCAGAAGTCGCCGGAGCTGTTCCGCGCCTTCGGTCGCTTCCTGAACGGCCTGGGCGGCAACTACTACGCCGCCGAAGACGTCGGCACCTCGGTCGAGGACATCGCCGAGGCCCGCAAGGTCACGGAATACGTGCTCGGCCTGAAGGACGGCCCGGAAGCCTCGGGCGACCCCAGCCCCGTCACCGCCGAGGGCGTGTTCCGCTCGAACTTGGTCGTGGCCCGTCGCCTGTTCAAGCAGGACGACATGACCGGCCTGACGGTCGCCATCCAGGGCGTGGGCCACGTCGGCGCCTATCTGGCCGAGAAGCTGCACAAGGCCGGCGCCAAGCTGATCATCACCGACGTCAACCAGGCCAACCTTGACGCCGTCGCCGCCAAGACCGGCGCCGAGATCGTCGCCCCCGACGCCATCTATGACGTCGCCGCCGACGTCTACGCGCCCTGCGCCCTGGGCGCGACGCTGAACCTGCAGACGCTGGACCGCCTCAAGGTCAAGGCCGTCTGCGGCGCCGCCAACAACCAGCTGGCCACCGCCGACATCGGCGACGAGCTGTTCCGTCGCGGCGTACTGTACGCCCCCGACTACGTCGTCAACGGCGGCGGCATCATCAACGTCGCCTCGGAAATGAACGCCCGCCAGTCGGGCGGCGCCTATGACCCCTCCTGGGTCGAAGGCAAGCTGTCGCGCCTGATGGAGACCTTCGAGGAAATCCTCGAGCGCTCGGTGGCCGAGAACAAGCCGACCCACCTGATCGCCGACGCCATCGCCGAAGCCCGCATCAAGGCGGCGGCGGACCAGAAGGCCGAGCTGCTGAAGGCGGCCTAAGCCTTCATCGGTTGAAGTTCAGGAAAGGCGGCGTGTCGAAAGGCGCGCCGCCTTTTCTTTCCTCCCCATTTCATGGGGAGGGGGACCGCGTAGCGGTGGAGGGGGCGGCGCAACCTCGCCCCCTCCGTCTCGTCGGCTTCGCCGCCGATCCACCTCCCCATGCCATGGGAAGGAAAGCGGCCGGGCGGGATTCCTTCAATCTTTAACGCATCTTAACGCGGCGTTTACCATCCACACGGCAGTTTCTGCCTAGCGGGGCCAGTTCGACCCGCCAGTGGATGGGCGGGGACGCGTGGGCGGCTTCACGGCGGCGTTGCAGAAGTTCGGGATCGGCCGCTTGGCCGCAGTGCTAGGCGTCGCCGCCGGCGTCGCGGCGGTGCTGGTCGCTGTCATGCTGCGTGTGGGCCAGGCGCCTGACGCTCTGCTCTATTCCAACCTCGACCTGCGCGAAGCCTCCGAGATCAGCGCCGCCCTGGACCAGGCGGGCATCAAGTACAGCTCCAAGGGCGATGGCTCGACCATCTTCGTCAGCCGCGACGAGGTCGGCACGGCGCGCCTGATGCTGGCGGGCAAGGGGCTCGTGACCTCGGGCAGCGTCGGCTACGAGATCTTCGACAACCAGTCGGTGCTGGGCCAGACCGAGTTTCAGCAGAATCTGAACGAGCAGCGCGCCCTGCAAGGCGAGCTGTCGCGCACCATCATGTCGATGCGCGGCATCACCTCGGCCCGCGTCCACATCACCATGCCGCGGCGCGAGATGTTCCAGGCCGCCGCCACCGACCCGACCGCCGCCGTGGTCGTCGGCGTCGGCGGTCGCGACCTCAGCGCTGATCAGGTCCGCGCCATCCGCAACGTCGTGGCCTCCTCGGTGCCGAACCTGAAGCCGGACAAGGTCACGGTGACGGACCAGTCCAACCGCACGCTGGCGGCGGGCTCGGAAGACTCAGGCTTCACCTCGGCCAACGCCGAGGCCGCCAAGGCCACGACCGAGTCCCAGTTGCAGACCCGCATCAAGGACATCGTCGAGGGCGTCGTCGGCGCCGGCGCGGCCCGCGTCCAGGTCACGGCCGACATCGACCACAGCCGCTCGACCACCCAGGAACAGAAGTTCGATCCCGACGGCCAGGTCGTCCGCTCGACCTCGACCAACGGCTCGCAGTCGCAGGACACGACGGGTCAGGCCGACGGCGGCGTCACCGCCACCAACAACATCCCCGGCGGTCAGGCCCCGAACGCCACGCCGGTCGGCTCGACCAACTCGGAAAATACCGAGACGACCAACTACGAGATCTCCAACACCACGACGACGACGGTCAAGGAGCCGGGCGAGGTCAAGAAGCTGTCGGTCTCGGTCGCCGTGGACGGCAAGTATACCCCCGCCGCCGACGGCAAGGGCGAGCCGACCTACGCCCCGCGCACGCCGGAAGAAGTCCAGCAGATCAAGACCCTGGTCGCCGCCGCCGTCGGCATCGACGAGACGCGCGGCGACAAGATCGAAGTGGTCAACGTCCGCTTCAACCGCGAACCCTCGGCGGCGCCGGGCGCGGACGAAGGCTCGTCGATGTTCAACTTTGACAAGAACGACATCATGCGCGGGGTCGAACTGCTGGTCCTGCTGGTCACTGGCTTGCTGTTGATCTTCTTCGTCGTCCGCCCCCTGTTGAAGACCGCTTCGGGCGGCGGCGGCGTGCCCGCCCTTGTCGGCGCCAACGGTCTGCCGGTCACGCCGCTGGACACCCAGCTGGTCGGCGGAACCCTGCCGGGCGCGCCGCAGATGCTGGCCGGGCCGTCGGAGATGGATCAGCGGATCGATATCGCCCGTATCGAGGGACAGGTGAAGGCCTCCTCGATCAAGAAGGTCGCCGACTTCGTGGACTCCCACCCGGAGGAATCGACCGCGATCCTCCGGTCGTGGGTGCATGAGACCTCATGACTCGTCTCGTGAGCAAAAAGGGCGCAGTCGACGATATCCGTAAGCTGACGGGGCCTGAAAAGGCCGCGGTGGTCCTGCTGTCGCTTGGAGAAGAGCACACGATCCTGTGGCAGCAGCTCGACGAGGAAGAGATCAAGGAGGTCTCTCAGGCCATGGCCGGTCTGGGCGCCGTCACGGCCTCGGTGGTCGAGGAAGTCCTGGTCGAATTCGTCTCGGGCATCGGCGGGTCGGGCGCCCTGATGGGAAGCTACGAACAGACCCAGCGCCTGCTGGCCTCCTTCATGTCCGGCGACCGCGTCGACGCCCTGATGGAGGAAATCCGCGGCCCCGCCGGTCGGACCATGTGGGACAAGCTGGGCAATGTGAACGAGGCCGTTCTCGCCAACTACCTGAAGAACGAATACCCCCAGACGGTCGCCGTGGTCCTGTCCAAGGTCAAACCCGACCACGCCTCGCGCGTGCTGACGGCCCTGCCTGAGGACTTCGCGCTGGAATGCGTTCAGCGGATGCTGCGCATGGAGCCGGTCCAGCGCGACATCCTCGACAAGATCGAACAGACCCTGCGCACCGAGTTCATGTCCAACCTGGCGCGGACGTCCAAGCGCGACAGCCATGAACTGATGGCCGACATCTTCAACAGCTTCGACCGCCAGACCGAGGCCCGCTTCATCGGCGCCCTGGAGGAACGCAGCCGCGATTCCGCCGAACGCATCCGCGCGCTGATGTTCGTCTTCGAGGACCTGTCGCGGCTCGATCCCGGCGGGGTCCAGACCCTGCTGCGCGCGGTCGAGAAGGATCAGCTGGGGCTGGCGCTCAAGGGGGCGTCGGACGCCCTGCGCGAGATGTTCTTCTCCAACATGTCCGAGCGCGCCTCGAAGATCATGCGCGAAGACATGGAATCCATGGGGCCTGTCCGCCTCAAGGACGTCGACGCCGCCCAGATGACAATGGTCCAGGTGGCCAAGGATCTGGCCGCGCGCGGCGACATCATGCTGACCGGCCAGGGCGGCGACGACGAGTTGATCTACTGACATGACCGCTTTGCTCTCCACGGCCCGGCCCTTCATCTTCGACACCGAGTTCGATGCGGCGGGCGACGTCGTTCGCCCCTCGACCTGGCAGCCGACCAAGCGTTCGTTCGCGCCCGCCGAGGTCGAGGCCCTGGTGGCCCAGGCGCGGCTGGAGGCGCGCCAGCAGGCCCTGGCCGAGGTCGAGGCCCTGCGCGCCGACGCCCTGTCGGCCCTGGCCCAGACCGTCTCTCACGCCGCCGGCGCCCTGAGCACGGTCGCCGAGGCGCACCGTCGACAGTCGGCCGAACTGTCGGTCGCCGCCGCCCGCGCCCTGGCCTCCGCCGCCTTCGACCGCTTCCCGCGCCGCCCGCTGGAGGCCGCCATCGAACAACTGGCTCAGGAAATCGACGCCTCGCCCCGGTTGCAGGTTCGCGCCGCCGGGCTGGATGAGACGACCCGCGCCCATATCGAAGCCCTGTGCGCCGACGCCGGCTTCAGCGGCCTGATCGCCTTCCGCGAGGACGCCGGCGCCCCCGCCGCCGCCTTCACCCTGGAATGGGCCGACGGTCGCGCCGAGTTTGATCCCGAGGGCGTCGCCGCCCGCGTCTCCGCCGCCCTGGAGGCCGCCCTGGCCGCCGAGGCCGGCCATGCTGAACCTCTCGACAGGAGCGCCTTCTGATGGCCACCGACGATCTCGCCCTGGAAGAGTTCGGCGACTCCACCGCCCTGAACCTCGCCGACGAGGGCGGCGACAAGTCCGCCGCCGACCTGGCCACCGTCTTCGACGTCCCGGTCAATATCTCGGCGGTTCTGGGCAAGGCCCATATGTCGGTCGCCCAACTGCTGAAGCTGAATCGCGGCTCGGTGCTGGAGCTGGACCGCAAGGTCGGCGAGGCCATCGACATCTTCGTCAACAACCGTCTGGTCGCGCGCGGGGAGGTCGTCGTCGTCGAGGATCGCCTGGGCGTGACCATGACGGAAATCATCAAGACCGAGGACTCGGGCGCCTAGAGCAATGCCGCGCAGGCATTGCGCAGCAAGGTGACGGCAGCCCGGTTTTCGCAGTAGAGATCTAGAGGAGAAGACCCATGCGGCTTCTGGTGGTTGGCAGGCTCAGCGGACAGCTGGCGACGGCGGTGAAGATGGCCATGGCGCACGGCGCCAAGGTCCAGCACGTCGAGCGCGCCGATCAGGCGACCGAGCAACTGCGTCGCGGGCAGGGGGCCGACCTGATGATGGTCGACTACCGCATCGATATCGCCGCCCTGATCGCCGCCAACGACGCCGAGCGCATCTTCGTGCCCATCGTCGCCTGCGGCGTGGACGCCGACGCCAAGGAAGCCGCCGACGCCATCCGCGCCGGCGCCAAGGAGTTCATCCCCCTGCCGCCCGAGGCGGATCTGATCGCCGCCGTCCTTTCCGCCGTGGCCGACGACGAGCGCCCGATGATCTCGGCCGATCCGGCGATGAAGGCGGTCGTGGCCTTGGCCGATCAGGTGGCGCGTTCGGACGCCTCCATCCTGATCACCGGCGAAAGCGGCGTCGGCAAAGAGGTGATGGCCCGTCACCTGCACAACGGCTCCAAGCGCGCCGACCGCGCCTTCATCAGCGTCAACTGCGCCGCCATTCCCGACAACCTGCTCGAATCCGAGCTGTTCGGCCACGAGAAGGGCGCCTTCACCGGCGCCGTCGCGCGCCGCATCGGCAAGTTCGAAGAGGCCGACGGCGGCACGCTGCTGCTGGACGAAATCAGCGAGATGGACGCCCGCCTGCAAGCCAAGCTGCTGCGCGCCATCCAGGAGCGGGTCATCGACCGCGTCGGCGGCTCCAAGCCGGTGCCGGTCAACATCCGCATCATCGCTACCTCTAACCGCGACCTGGCCAAGGCCGTGGCCGAGGGGACCTTCCGCGAAGACCTGCTCTACCGCCTGAACGTGGTGAATCTGCGCCTGCCGTCTTTGCGCGAACGGCCCGGCGACATCGCCGTCCTGTCCGACCACTTCATCCGCAAGTACGCCGCCGCCAACGGCGTGCCGCCGCGCCCCATTTCCGTGGATGCCCGCCGCGCCCTGGTCGGCCACCGCTGGCCCGGCAACGTGCGCGAGCTGGAAAACGCCATGCATCGCGCCGTCCTGCTGGCGACGGGGCCCGAGATCGACATCGACGCCATCCGCCTGCCGGACGGTCGTCCGCTGCTGGAAGGCGGCTCGACCGCGCCGTCGCCGACCGCCTCGACCTATGACGCCGGCGTCGCCGGTCATGCGGCCCAGATGGCCGACGCCATGACCCGCAGCTTCGTCGGTCAGACCGTGGCCGAGATGGAAAAGACCCTGATCCTCGACACCCTGAACCACTGCCTGGGCAACCGCACACATGCGGCCACCATCCTGGGCATCTCGATCCGCACCCTGCGCAACAAGCTCAACGAATACGCCGACGAAGGCACGGCCATCCCGGCGCCCCAGTCGGGCGTCGCCGCCGCCTACGGCGCGGCGGGCTAGGCCGATGCGCGCCGACCGTCGAACCCTCCTCCTGGGAGCCGGCGCCCTGACGCTGACTCTGGCCCTGGCCGCCTGCTCGCGCGAGGTGAAGTCCGCCGAGACCGATCTCGACGCCGACATGGCGGCGGACGGCGCAGCGCTGGATCTGGACCTGTCGGATCTCGAGGCCCGCCACGGCGGCCGCCTCGGCCTGGCCGTCGCCTCGGCAGGCGTCAACGCCGCCTGGCGCGGCGACGAGCGCTTCGTCTATTGCTCGACCTTCAAGATGTACCTGGCCGCCGCCACCCTGTTGCGCGTCCAGGCCGGGCAGGAGCGGCTGGATCGCGCCATCCCCATCACCGCCGCCGACATGATCAACCACGCCCCGACCACGGAACCGGCGGTCGGCTCGACCCTGACGGTCGAGCAGTTGATGAAGGCCACGGTCGAGCTGAGCGACAATCCCGCCGCCAACATCCTGATCCGCGAGATGGGAGGGCTGGAGGCCTTGCGCGCCTTCTATCGCGGCATCGGCGACGACAGCACCCGCGTCGACCGTCTCGAGCCCGAGATGAACCGCGCGGACGGCGACAAGGACACCATCACCCCGATCCAGTCGGTCCAGAACATCAGCCGCCTGCTGGTCTCGCCGGAAACCCCGCTGAACGCCGCCTCCAAGGCCCTGCTGATGCGCTGGATGATCGACACCCCGACGGGGCAGGGCCGCATCAAGGCCGGCGTGCCCGCCGGCTGGGCCGTGGCGCACAAGACCGGCACCGGCGGCTATGGCCCGACCAACGACATCGGCCTGATCCAGCCGCCCGCCGGGGCCCCCATCGTCATCGCCGTCTATTTCCACGCCACGCGGGATTCGACCGACGCCCAGCGCGAGGCCGTCATCGCCGACGCCACCCGTCTGGCGTTGAAAGCCCTCGGCCATGGCTGAGATCGCGCGAATCCTGTCATCAGGCGGGATGAGCTTCGCCCGCCGCCATGGTTGATGCGCCGATCCTGATGAAGGACGGCTATGCGCGCCCCACCGGGCGTGACGCGCTCGGCTGGGTGATGCGCGGCGAGGTGATGATGGCGGTCGGCGTGATCGGCGTCATCATGCTGCTGATCCTGCCGGTCCCGAAGATGCTTCTGGACCTGCTGCTGGCGATCTCGCTGGTCTCGTCCGTGCTGATCCTGATGACGGCCGTGATGATGAAGCGGCCGCTGGACTTCGCCATCTTCCCCACGGTGCTGCTGGTTTCGACCCTGTTCCGCCTGGGCCTCAACCTGGCCTCGACGCGCCTGATCCTGACCCACGGCCACGAAGGTCACGAGTCCGCCGGCGAGGTCATCAACGCCTTCGGTCAGTTGATGATGGGGGGCAACTTCATCATCGGGGTGATCATCTTCGCCATCGTTCTGGTGGTGAACTTCGTCGTCATCACCAAGGGTTCGACCCGCATCGCCGAGGTCTCGGCCCGCTTCACCCTGGACTCCATGCCGGGCAAGCAGATGGCCATCGACGCCGACCTGTCGTCCGGCCTGATCGACGAGGAACAGGCCAAGCTGCGCCGCAAGGAACTGGAGCAGGAATCCACCTTCTTCGGGGCCATGGACGGCGCCTCCAAGTTCGTGCGCGGCGACGCCGTAGCCGGCCTGATCATCACCTTCATCAACGCCATCGGCGGCCTGCTGATCGGGGTGCTGCAACACCAGATGCCGGTGGGCGAGGCGGCCAACACCTATGTCCAGCTGACCATTGGCGATGGCCTTGTGACCCAGGTCCCGGCCATCATCATCTCCATCGCCGCCGGCTTCCTGGTGTCCAAGGCGGGCGTCGAGGGCACGGCGGACAAGGCCCTGGTGGCGCAACTGGCCACCAACCCGGTGTCGCTGGGCGTCGTCTCGGGCGCGGCGGGCCTGATCGGCCTGATCCCGGGGATGCCGCTGATCCCCTTCGCCGCCCTGGCCATCGGTTCCGGCTTCATGGCTTGGCGTCTGGGCCGCAACCGGCTCAGGCCCGCCGTGGTCGAGGGGGCTATGGACCTGGGCAAGCCCAAGGAGGATGTCGAGGAGCCGATCTCCACCGCCCTGACCATCGACGAGGTCAAGATAGAGTTGGGCTACGCCCTGCTGACGCTGATCAATGATCTGGAGGGCCGTCGCCTGACCGATCAGATCCGCGCCCTGCGCCGGTCGCTGGCTCAGGAATACGGTTTCGTCATGCCCAGCGTGCGCATCCTCGACAACATGCGCCTGCCCAATCAGGGCTACGCCATCCGCATCAAGGAGATGGAGGCCGGCGCAGGCGAGGTGCGCCTGTCGTCCCTGATGGCCATGGACCCGGCGGGTCGTCAGGTCGAGCTGCCCGGCGAGCACACGCGCGAGCCCGCCTTCGGTCTGCCCGCCACCTGGATCGACGAATCCCTGCGCGAAGAGGCTACCTTCCGCGGCTACACCCTGGTCGATCCCTCGACGGTGCTGACCACGCACCTGACCGAGATTCTCAAGGAGAACATGGCCGAGCTGCTGTCCTACGCCGAGGTGCAGAAGCTGCTCAATGAACTGAAGGGCGAAGAGACCAAGCTGATCGAGGAGCTGATCCCCACGGTCGTCACCGTCACCACCCTGCAACGGGTGCTGCAAAGCCTGCTGCGGGAAAAGGTCTCGATCCGCGACCTGCCCGCCATCCTGGAGGGCCTGGCCGAGGCCGCGCCCCACACCACCAGCGTCACCACCCTGGTCGAGCACGTCCGCACCCGTCTGGCGCGCCAGCTGTGCTGGGCCAACCGCGGCGACGACGGCGCCCTGCCCATCATCACACTGTCGCCCGACTGGGAGCAGGCCTTCGCCGAAAGCCTGATCGGCCCCGGCGAGGACAAGCAGCTGGCCATGGCCCCCAGCCGCCTTCAGGACTTCATCCGCAACGTCCGCGACGTGTTCGAGCGCGCCGCCATGTCGGGTGAAAATCCCGTCCTGCTGACCGGCCCCCAGGTCCGTCCCTATGTCCGCTCCATCATCGAGCGTTTCCGCGGCCAGACCGTGGTGATGAGCCAGAACGAGGTCCACCCCAAGGCCCGCCTTCGGACCGTCGGTTCGGTCTGACCGGGATCGAGGTTAACGACTGGACTCAAGGGGTTCGGTCGATAAGCTGGCGGTCATGAAACGCATTCGGCTGGCCCTGCGCACCTTTGGCGGCTTTCTGCGCACGCCGACCCTCAGTCGTTCGATCATCGCCCTGTTGGCCCTGGCCATCCTGCTGCTGCTGGCGGTGAACGCGGCCACCTTCGTCATGATCCAACGGACGTCGGCCTATAACGACACCGTCGATCACAGTCAGCAGGTACGCCTGGCCTCCAAGGACGTGCTCAGCCTGCTGGCCGACGCCGAGACGGGGCAGCGCGGTTTCATGCTGACGGCGCGCGCGGAATATCTGGGGGTCCATCGCCGCGCCGTGGCCCAACTGCCGGCCGTGCTGGCGCGTCTGGACGGCCTGATCGGCGACGACAAGGAGCTGAAGCCCCGCATCGCGCGGGTTCAGACCCTCTATCGCCAGCGCATGGCCCTGATGGACCACACCATCGACCTGACCCGGACCGGCCGGATCGGCGAGGCCGTGTCGCAAATCCGCAGCGGTCATGGCAAGGCCCTGATGGACGCCATGCGGATCGAACTGACCGCCATCGACGCGGTCGAGGCCCGGCGTCTGGCCGAACGCACCCGCCAGTCCGAACGCGCCTCGGCGGTGACGGTCTCGGTCAACGCCCTGGCGGCCTTGCTGATCCTAATCCTGGCCGGGATCAGCGTCTGGCTGGTGCGCCGCTATGTCGATGAGATCGAGAGCGCCCGTATGGAGCTGGACCGGCTCAACGCCGGGCTCGAAAACCAGGTCCGCGACCGCACCGCCGAACTGACCCGCGCCAACGAGGAAATCCAGCGCTTCGCCTATATCGTCAGCCACGACCTGCGCGCGCCCCTGGTCAACATCATGGGCTATACGTCGGAGCTGGAGCAGGTCGGCAAGATCTTCGACCACCAGCTGACGACCCTGGCCGAGCGACACCCCGAAGACATCGAGCCCGAAGCCATCCGCGCCGTGCGCGAGGACGTGCCCGAGGCGGTCGGCTTCATTCGCGCATCGACCGCCAAGATGGACCGGCTGATCAACGCCATCCTCAAGCTGTCGCGAGAGGGGCGGCGGGCCTTGGCGCCCGAGGTCCTGCCGATGACCGCCGTGGTCCAGTCCATCGCCGACAGCCTGCATCATCAGGTCGTGGAGAACGGGGGCGAGATCGTGGTGCGCGACCTGCCGACGCTGGAGAGCGACCGCCTGTCGATCGAGCAGATCTTCGGAAACCTGCTGGACAACGCCGTCAAGTATCAGCAGCCGGACCGCCCCATCCGCATCGTCGTCGATGGCGAACTGACCGACGACGGGCGCGTCCACTACCGCATCACCGACAACGGACGCGGCGTCTCGGCGCGCGACCACGAACGCATCTTCGAACTGTTCCGCCGGGCGGGCAAACAGGATCAGCCGGGCGAAGGCCTGGGTCTGGCCTTCGTGCGCAACAGCGTGCGCCGCCTCGGCGGGGTGATGGAGCTGGAGTCCGCGCTGGGACAAGGCTCGACATTCCATCTGAAATTCCCCACACGATTGATCGTGTCGGGGGACGCAGGAGACCGTCTATGAGCCATTCCGTGAAGATCGTCATGGTCGAGGACGACCACGGCCACGCCAAGCTCATCGAAAAGAACATCCGCCGCGCCAACATCGCCAACGACATCGTTCACTTCGATCACGGCGACGCCGCCCTGGACTATCTGTTCAGCGACGAGGTTCGCGCCCATGGGCCGCTGCTGATCCTGCTGGACCTCAACCTGCCGGACATGTCGGGCACTGACATCCTGGAAAAGGTGAAATCGGACGAGCGCCTGCGCCGCGCCCCCGTCGTCATCCTGACCACGACCGACGACAAGATCGAAATCCAGCGCTGCTATGATCTGGGCTGCAACGTCTACATCACCAAGCCGGTGGATTACGAAGCCTTCGCCGGCGCCATCCAGCAGCTGGGCCTCTTCCTGTCCGTCATGCAGGCGCCCGAGATTTGAGCGCTCCTATCCGCCTGCTCTACATCGACGACGACCGGGGTCTGTCGCGGCTGGTCCAGAAGGAACTGGGCCGCCACGGCTATGATGTGACCTGCGCCCCCGACGCCGACGCCGGATACGCCGCGCTTCAGGCGGGTGCGTTCGACGTCTGCGCCCTGGATCACTACATGCCGGGCCGCGAGGGGCTGGACGTCCTGCCCGACATTCTGAACCTGCCCAGCCCGCCGCCGGTGGTCTATGTCACCGGGGCGCAGGACGGACGCATCGCCGTGGCCGCTCTGCGCGCCGGCGCCGCCGACTATGTCATCAAGGACGTGTCCGAGGACTTCACCGCCCTGCTGCGCTCGGCTCTTGAGGACGCCCTGCTGCGCCGTCGTCTGGAGCGCGAGAACGAAGCGGCCCAGGAAGAGGTCCGTCTGGCCCGCGACCGCGCCGAGGCCATGCTGCGCGAGGTCAATCACCGCGTCGGCAACTCCCTGCAACTGGTCTCTAGCTTCATCTCGCTGCAACTGCGCCAGCTCGCCGACGAGGGCGCGCGTTCGGCCCTGCGCGAGGCCCAGGTGCGGATCGAGGCCGTGGCCCACGTCCACCGCCGCCTCTACACCTCGTCCGACCTGGCCACCGTGGCGATGGACGAATACCTGACCGGCCTGGTCGAGGAACTGGGCAAGTCGATCGGACCCGACACCAGCCCCGAGGGCGGCTCGCCCCGTCTGAGCCTGCGCGCCGAACCCATGCGGGTCACGACGGACCAGGCGGTGTCTCTCGGCGTTATCGTCACCGAACTGGTCACCAACGCCGTCAAATACGCCTATGCGCCGGGGGAGGGCGGTGAAATCCGCGTCGTGCTCGAAGCCGCCCCCGATGGCCGCGCCATCCTGACCGTCGAGGACGATGGACCCGGCCTGGGCGACGGCGCGCCCAAGGGCACGGGCCTGGGCGCCAAGATCGTGTCCGCCATGGCCAGCGGTCTGCGTTCGGCGGTTCAGTTCGACGCCGAGCACCGCGGCGTGCGGGCGCAAATGGTCTTCGACCTTTAGCCCTTTCGCATCGGCTTCGACGCGCGTTAGTCTGGCGTAATGAAGCTTCAGTTTGGAACGGCCCGACCCGGCCTCGACTACCTCCACCGCGCTGCGACCTTCGGTCTGGTCGAACAGGACGGCAAGCTGGCCTGCGTGCGCGTGGATCGCGGCGAGGGCAGCTATTTCGACCTGCCCGGCGGCGCCGTCGACGGCGAGGAAAGCGAGCAACAGGCCCTGGTGCGAGAGTTCGCCGAGGAGACCGGCCTGATCGTCCAGCCTGAGGACCGTCTGGCCGAAGCCGCCCAGTATTTCCGCAAGACCGACGGCTCGCCCGTCAACAACGCCGGGGGGTTCTGGACCGCCCGCGTCACCGGCTTCGACGCCTCGACCCAGTGCGAGGCCGACCACGAACTGGTCTGGCTGGACCCGCTGGAAGCCCTCTCTCACCTGCGCCACGAAGCTCACGCCTGGGCCGTCGCCAAATGGCTGCGGTCAAGAATTCAGGGAACCTGACGGCGCGGGAACGGTTGTTTCTGTCGAAGCGTCGTCAGTCCGACGGCGTCATTACAGAGGGTTCCCATGCCTGATCATGACCGTATCGAAGGCGCCGCCAAGAACATCGGCGGCAAGATCAAGGAAGCCGCCGGCAAGGTGACCGGCGACGAAAAACTGAAGGCCGAAGGCCGCGCCGAGCAGGTCGAAGGCAAGGTCCAGAACGCCGTCGGCGGCCTCAAGGACACCTTGCGCGACGGCCGCAACTAACCCCGTTTGCACCGATCAGGCCGCCGTTCCAGAAAGGAGCGGCGGCTTTTTCACGCTCGGGGACCGGCGTCAGGCCCGCTTCTTCTTCGCCGGCATCTCGCGCCCGCCCTGATGCAGGACCAGACCCTCGATGGCCCCCGCCGCGTCGCGGGTGAAGGTGATCTGGGCGTCCATGGCGCTGAGGAAAAAGGCGTCGGCCGCTTCCGCCGACAGTTCCAGCGGCTGCTGCCCCGTCGCCTGCGCCATCAGCCTGCCGTCCACGACGCTCAACATCAGGGCGAAGTTGGGCGCCAGTTCAAAGACCCCTTCATAGGCCCGCAGCATTTCGGGCGACAGCACGACGGCCTGATGCTCGCCGTGCAGGGTCACGGTCCCGCCGCGCGCCAGGGTCATCAGGTCGCCGCCGATCTTGTCCGGCGCCGCCCCGTTGAGGTTGCCCAGGACGATGACCGTCATCCGCTTGTCGGGGTCATAGGCCATGTAAGTGTTGAACCCTTCGATCCCGCCGGAATGGCTGATGGTGGCGGCCCCGCCGTCCTTCTTGACCACCAGGCCCAGGGCGTAGTCGTTGCGGCCGGGCGTGGTCAGCTCGACCATGGACTGCAGGCGCAGCAACTGGCCGCCGAACAGGCCCTGTTCCCATTTCAACAGGTCGCGCGTCGTCGAATAGAGCCCGCCCGCGCCCTGCGGCACGCTCATGTCCACATAGTCGGCGTTCTCCACCCCGTCCGCGCTCGACACATAGCCCGAGGCCCGACGCGACAAGACGACGGCGTGGTCGTCGTAACCGCTGTCGCTCATGCCCAAGGGCTGGAACAGGGTCTCGGTGACGAAGTCGGCATAGGATTTCTCGCTGACCTTCTCGATCACGGCGGTCAGCACGACATAGCCGGAGTTGGAATAGGCGTACTTCTCGCCCGGCTGGAAATCGAGCGGTCGGTCGCGGAACCGCGCGATCAGAGCCTCCACCGTCGTGGCCTGCGTCTTCAGCGCCCCATAGTCGGCAAGGCGGGTGAAGTCCGGCACGCCCGCCGTGTGGTTCAGCAGGCGCCGCACCGTCACCCCGTCCCAAGCGGCAGGCGCGTCCGGCAGCCAGGTCTTCACCGGCGCGTCGAGATCGACCAGACCGCGCTCGCTCAGGATCATGACGGCGACAGCGGTGAACTGCTTGCTGACCGAGGCCAGGCGGAACTTGGTGTCGCCCGCGTTCGGAACGCTCCACTCGCGGTTGGCCAGGCCATAGCCCCGGTCCAGCAGGACCTCGCCGTCGCGCGCCACCAGCACCGACCCCGCGAACTCATCCTTGTCGACCGAGGCGCGGATGACCTGATCCATCCTGTCCACGTCCTGCGCCAGGGCCGGAATGGCGGATAGGCTCAGCGCCGCCAGCCCTATGGCGGCGATGCGCCCCACGAAAACAACCGTCTTAGACACTGGAAATCCCCCAAGCGTGACCGTCACGCGTTTGGGGGGAAGAGGCGGCGGACCGCTCCTGCGGATGCACCCGGCAGGATTACCTTTGCGTAAGGTTGCTCAGCGCGTCAGCGCCCGCATGGCCTTGTCCAGCCCGTCCAGCGTCAGCGAATACATCCTCTGATCCATGACCTCGCGGATCAGGCCGACCGACTGGGTATAGCTCCAGTAGCGTTCGGTGACGGGGTTCAGCCAGACCGACTTGTCCCACTGCTGGCGGGCGCGTTTCAGCCAGACAGCGCCGGCCTCTTCGTTCCAGTGCTCGACCGAGCCGCCGGGCATGGTGATCTCATAGGGGGACATGGTCGCGTCGCCGACGAAGATGGCGCGCCAGTCGCCGGGGTACTTGTTCAGCACGTCCCAGGTCGGGATCTTCTCGTTGTGACGACGCCGGTTGTCTTTCCAAACCCCTTCGTAGAGGCAGTTATGGAAGTAGAAGAATTCCAGATTCTTAAACTCGGTCTTGGCCGCCGAGAACAGCTCCTCGCACAGCTTGATATGGCCATCCATCGACCCGCCGATGTCGAGGAACAGCAGGACCTTGATGGTGTTGCGCCGCTCGGGCCGCATGCGGATGTCCAGCCAGCCCTGACGCGCCGTGCCGTCGATGGTGCCGTCCATGTCCAGTTCTTCGGCCGCGCCCTCGCGCGCAAAGCGGCGCAGGCGGCGCAGGGCCACCTTGATGTTGCGGGTGCCCAGTTCGACGCTGTCGTCCAGATTGCGATATTCGCGCTTTTCCCAGACCTTGACCGCGCGGCCCTGTTTCCCCGGCCCGCCGATGAGCACGCCCTCGGGGTTGTAGCCGCCGTGACCAAAGGGGCTGGTCCCGCCGGTGCCGATCCAGCGGTTGCCGCCCTCGTGCCGGCCCTTCTGCTCCTCCAGACGCTGTTTCAGCGTCTCCATCAGCTTGTCGAACCCGCCGAGCGCCTCGATCTGGGCCTTCTCCTCGTCGGTCAGGAATTTCTCGGTCAGCAGCCGCAGCCAGTCCTCGGGGATGTCGGTGGTCAGGTCCTCGCCCGCGCCGACCGTCTCCAGCCCCTTGAACACCTTGGCGAAGACCTGATCGAACCGATCATAGTGCTTCTCGTCCTTGACCAGCACCGCCCGCGACAGATGGTAGAAGGCCTCGACCTCCCGCCCGGCCACATCCTTGTCCATGGCCTCCATCAGATGGAGCCATTCCTTCAGCGAAACAGGAACACGCGCTTCGCGCAGGGCGGTGAAGAAGGGCAGGAGCATGGGATTCAGATTGGGCCGCGATCAGCCGCGCCGCAAGATGAACTCGTGGTCGTTCCAGGCGCCGACCGGGTAGTCGTACTCGCCGGCCTTCTCGAAACCGTAGGCGGCGTACAGTTTCTGGGCCTTCTCGTTGCCGCTCCAGACGCCGACCCACAGGGGGCCGTCGGTGTGGGCCTCCATCCAGTCCAGCGCCAGCTTCAGCAGCTTCGTGCCCAGGCCCAACCCTTGCGCGTCGCGGCCGATGTAGAGGCGGCGCAGTTCGGCGTGGCTGGGGCGCGCGTCGGGATGGGGCAGGGTGTTCGGCCCGGTGTTGGCGAAGCCCAGGATCTCGCCGTCGCGGTCAGCCACCCACCAGGCGGCGCCGGGCTCGGCCAGCTTGGCCTGGATGGTCTCGACGCTGAAGCTCTTGTCGAGGAAGGCGGCCAGGTCTTCGGCGGGGTAGGGGATGCCGAAACCGTCGACAAAGGTGTCCACGAAGGTCTGTCGCCCCAGCACGGCCAGGGCGGCGGCGTCGTCGGGTCGGGCGGGGCGGATCAGGGCTTCGGTCATGGCTTCGGCCATAGCCCCGCAAGGCGTGTCGGTCGAGGGCTCGCGAGGCTGTCATCGCTTGGTGGTTGCAGGGGCGGGCGGCGGGAGCTACCACCATGTTCCAAGGGGCGGACGACACGCCTGCCCCGTCAACCGCATTCGGGGGGATTGAGGGACGCCAAAGCCTTGATTTCACAGGCCGCTCCCCGTGCTATGACGTCTCCCGCACTCATGAATCACACCGAATCCGTCGCATCGACGCCTTCAGAGGCGCCCTCCGCCGCCCAGGCGACGCCGACGCTCGGCGCGATTATCCTCGCTCGACACGGCGAACCGGCCCTGTCGCGCAAATGTCTGATCACCTCGGACGAATATCGCGACTGGTGGGGCCGCTACGAGGTCGGCGGTCTGCGCGCCGGTCAGACGCCGCCCCAGACCCTGCTGAGCGCCGCCGAGGGCGCGGGCGCCATCTACGCCTCATCCCGTCTTCGCGCTCAGGAAACGGCCCGCGCCGTGGCCCGCGACCGCGAGGTCCTGGTCGACGCCCTCTTCATCGAGGCGCCCCTGCCGCCGCCGCATTTCCCTTCGTGGATCAAGCTGTCGCCGCGCTATTGGGGCGTGATCTCGCGCTTCTGGTGGCACGTCTTCAACCACCACGAAGGCCAGGAAACCCGCGCCGAGGCCGAGGTCCGCGCCGATCAGGCCGCCCGCATCCTGATCGCCCGCGCGAGCGAAGGTCAGGACGTCCTGGTCCTGGCCCACGGCTACTTCAACCACATGGTCGGCCAGAAGCTGAAGCTCCACGGCTGGCGTCTGGCCGAGAACCAGGGCTTCAAATACTGGTCCCAGCGTCGCTTCGAGAAGCGCTGAGCCCCAAAGGGGCGGGTGCGGCGCCTTTCGTCGTTGATGCGCCGCGCGGGCGTCTCTAGGTTGCCCGCATCATGACCGACGCCCCCGCTTCCCCCGCCGTTTCCGCCGATCTCAGCTTCGAGGACGCCCTGTCGCGTCTGGAGGGCATCGTCTCGCGCCTGGAATCGGGCCAGGCCCCGCTGGAAGAATCCATCGCCCTGTACGAAGAGGGCGCGCGCCTCAAGGCCCACTGCGAGGCCCGGCTAAAAGCTGCCCAACTGCGCGTCGAGAAGATCGTCGTCGGCGCCGACGGCCAGGCCAAGGGCGTCGAACCCGCCGAGTTCGGCTGACGGCGCCGCTGTGACCCTGCTCGCCGCCAACTCCCCGGAACAGGCCGTCATCGACCGGGTGGGCGAGATCGCCGATCTGGTCACGGTCGCCCTCGACGAACTGCTGCCCCGCGCCGACGGCCCCGAATCGCGCCTGACCGAGGCCATGCGCTACGCCGCTCTCGGCCCGGGTAAGCGCCTGCGCCCCTTCTTCGCCATCGAGGCGGGCCGGATGCTGCAAGTGGACGAGCAGGCCGTTCTGCGCGCCGCCTGCGCCCTGGAATGCGTCCACGCCTATTCCCTGGTGCACGACGATCTGCCGGCCATGGACGACGACAAGGTGCGGCGCGGCCGTCCGACCCTGCACATCGCCTATGATGAAGCGACCGCCATCCTGGCCGGCGACGCCCTGCAAACCGCCGCCTTCGACATCATCCTGGACGAAGACACCCACGACGACGCAGGCGTACGCTGCGAGCTGGCCCGCCGCCTGTCATTTGCGTCGGGCGCGCGCGGCATGGCGGGCGGTCAGATGATCGACCTGCTGGGCGTCCGCGACGACCTGGGCGGCGTCGCCCGGATGCAGCGGTTGAAGACCGGCGCCCTGTTCGCCTACGCCTTCGAGATCCCGCTGATCATCTCGCGCGGCGGCGAAGACGCCTGGCACGCCCTGACCAGTTTCGCCCACGACCTGGGCCTGGCCTATCAGATCATCGACGATGTTCTGGACGCGGAAGGCTCGGCCGAAGAGATGGGCAAGGCCGCCGGCGGCAAGGACGCGGCGCTGGGCAAGACCAATTTCGTCACCCTGCTGGGCGTCGACGCGGCGCGTCACAGGGTCGCGCACTTGGCCGATCAGGCCCGCTCCCACCTTGACCTGTTCGGCCACGAGGCCGAAATCCTCAAGGCCAGCGTGGATTTTGTGCTCAAGCGCAGGTCCTGACGGGCATGACGTGGAACACGTCGATTGCGGCGCGTATCCTCAGGGTCAATCACGGTGGTGAACACGGCGCTATCTGCATATACAGCGCTCAGATCGTGGCGGCGCGTTTTCGTGCCCCAGACCTTCTGCCTTTTCTGAACGAAGCTCTGGTCCACGAGCGCAGTCATCGAGCGCGATTTCGCAGCCTGATGCCTTCGCGTCAGGGCAAGCCCTGTCGAATGATGTGGATATGGGCGGTTGGCGGCGCCGGGCTCGGCTTGATCTCGGGCGCGCTCGGACGCGAAGCCATTCTAGCCTGCACAGAGGCTGTCGAGCGAACGGTTCATCGACATCTCGATGACCAAATTCGGTGGTCCTCATTGCGAGATGAAGAGCTTTGCAGCGCTATCGAAGGCATCCAGATCGAGGAGCAGGAGCATATTCGTTATGCGGCGACTCATCGCAGCGGCCATGGCTTTGCTTGGCTCGAAAGCACCATCGGCCATGCGACCGAAACGTTGACTTGGCTGTCCACACGAGGCGATTCAACGCGGCTTGCCCGGCAACTGGCCACCGACGCCGTCGTTTAACAGCTTGCGTCATGCCCATGGCGACGACATGGACACTCGCTTGAATGCCGATCCCGGACTAGATGTCTCTGATGCCTGATACTCCCGTTCTCGACACCGTCACCGTTCCCGCCGACATGCGCGGGTTCGATATCGCGCGGCTGAAGCAGTTGGCCGACGATGTGCGGACCGAGACCATCGACGCCGTCTCCGTCACCGGAGGCCATCTGGGCTCGGCGCTCGGCGTGGTCGAGCTGACGGTCGCGCTGCACCATGTGTTTGAGACGCCGAAGGACATCCTGATCTGGGACGTCGGCCATCAGTGCTATCCGCACAAGATTCTGACCGGGCGTCGCGACCGCATCCGCACCCTGCGTCAGGGCGGCGGCCTGTCGGGCTTCACCAAGCGGGCCGAGAGCGAATACGACCCCTTCGGCGCGGCCCACGCCTCGACCTCGATTTCGGCGGCCTTGGGCTTCGCCGCCGCCCGCGACGCCAAGGGCGAGAAGAACCGCGTCGTGGCCGTCATCGGCGACGGTTCGATGTCAGCGGGCATGGCCTATGAGGCGATGAACAACGCCGCCGAGGCCACCAGCGGCCAGCTGATGGTGGTGCTGAACGACAACGACATGTCGATCGCCCCGCCCGTCGGCGGCATGAGCGCCTATCTGGCCAAGCAGGTCTCGGGCGGCGCCTATCAGAACATCCGAAAGGTCGGGAAGAAGTTCGTCGACCACATGCCGCGCCCCTTCCGCGACGCGGCGCGCAAGGCCGAGGAATACGCCCGCGGCATGATCGTCGGCGGCACCTTCTTCGAGGAGCTGGGCTTCTACTACATCGGGCCGATCGACGGTCACGACATGGAGAATCTGGTCCCCATCCTGAAAAACGCCGCCGCCATCACCGACCGTCCGGTGCTGGTCCACGTCGTGACGCAAAAGGGCAAGGGCTACGCCCCGGCCGAGGACAGCGCCGACAAATACCACGGCGTGG
Source organism: Brevundimonas bullata (assembly GCF_003350205.1). Taxonomy (GTDB): domain Bacteria; phylum Pseudomonadota; class Alphaproteobacteria; order Caulobacterales; family Caulobacteraceae; genus Brevundimonas; species Brevundimonas bullata. The sequence goes on from NZ_QLLC01000003.1 coordinate 145,701, forward strand.
TCAAGTTCGACGTGGTCTCGGGCAAGCAGGCCAAGGCCGTCTCCAACGCGCCCAGCTACACCAAGGTCTTCGGCACTGAGCTGATCAAGCACGCCCTGACCGACCCCAGCATCGTGGCCATCACCGCAGCCATGCCCACCGGCACGGGACTGGACCTGTTCGGTCAGGCCTTCCCCGACCGCACCTTCGACGTCGGCATCGCCGAGCAGCACGCCGTCACCTTCGCCGCCGGTCTGGCCGCCGACGGGATGAAGCCGGTCTGCGCCATCTATTCGACCTTCCTTCAGCGCGGCTATGACCAGGTCGTCCACGACGTGGCGATCCAGTCCCTGCCGGTGCGCTTCGCCATGGACAGGGCCGGTCTGGTCGGCGCCGACGGCGCGACCCACGCCGGCAGTTTCGATATCGGCTTCATGGGGGCTCTGCCCGGCATGGTGCTGATGGCCGCCGCCGACGAGGCGGAACTGGCCGCCATGATCTCGACCTCCCTGGCCATCGACGACCGCCCCTCGGCGTTCAGGTATCCGCGCGGCGACGGCGTCGGCGTCGAGATTCCCGAACTGGCCGCCCCGCTGGAGATCGGCAAGGGCCGCATCGTCCGCGAAGGCACGTCGGTCGCCATCCTGTCGCTGGGCACCCGCCTGCAAGAATCGCTGAAAGCCGCCGACCTGCTGGCCGCGCGCGGGGTCTCGGCCACCGTCGCCGACGCCCGCTTCGCCAAGCCCTTGGACGCCGACATGATCCTGCGTCTGGCGCGCGAGCATGAATGCCTGATCACGGTGGAAGAGGGCGCCATGGGCGGCTTCGGCGCCTTCGTCCTGCAACTGCTGGCCGAGAAGGGCGCGCTGGATTCGGGCCTCAAGATCCGCACCCTGACCCTGCCCGACGTCTTCCAGGATCAGGACAAGCCCGAGATCATGTACGCCCAGGCCGGCCTCGACGCCGACCACATCGCCGCCACCGCCCTGACCGCCCTCGGCGTCGACGCCAGCCGCGCCGTGCGGGCGTAACGCTCCAAGAATCATTCTCCCTCGTGGGAGAAGGTGGCAGTCCTCGGACTTGATCCGGGGGCTGACGGATGAGGGGTCTCCCTACGCGTTGAACTGAGGCCCGTGGCCGCCGTCGCGCGCCCCCCCATCCGAGCCCTTCGGGCCCACCTTCTCCCGCAAGGGGAGAAGGAAAGACGCTCCCCTCCCGCTCACCCCGGCGGACGCCGGGGTCCAGTCCTTTGGCTGCGAACGCCGCGCGTGAGGCTCTCACGGGGTCCCGGCGTCCGCCGGGATGAGCGGTGAAAAGCTAGAACCATCGCACCCCGCCCCGCCAATCCCTGAAAATCAGCGGAACTGGTCGCCGCCAGCCCCCATCTGCTCGCCCCGCCCTCAACCTGCCGCATCCTTCCCTCGTCCCGTCGCAAGGGGAGGGTGGCTGGCGCGCAGCGCCAGACGGGTGGGGGCGCTTCGGCGCATCACGCGCCGCGTCCGCATCACCACGCCCTCCCCATGAAGGGGAGGGAGAAACTGCGTCATTCCGCGACCCGTCGTCGCGCACGCAACTTTGACTGTTTCCAATCGGTTTCGTCCCGGTAAAATGGCGATGAAAGCCTTGCCGTGGCGGCGTCTCGCCCCCAGTTTGAGGTTTCCAGCCCCAGAAGAACCTTCACCGACGCAGGAGCGCCGATGCCGCATGCCGACAGCCTGATTATCACCCTGGTCGGAGGCTTCGTCCTCGCCTTCGTGTTCGGCATGTTGGCCAATCGGCTGAAGTTGTCGCCTCTGGTCGGTTATCTGGTGGCCGGGGTCATCGTCGGCCCCTACACGGGCGGGTTTGTCGCGGACACGGAACTGGCGCCGCAGCTGGCCGAGATCGGCGTCATCCTGCTGATGTTTGGGGTCGGGCTGCACTTCTCGGCGGCGGATCTGATGAAGGTGCGCAAGGTCGCCATCCCCGGCGCCCTGGTCCAGATCGGCGCCGCCACCGTGCTGGGCTGGGGCCTGGGCCGCTTCCTGCTGGGGCTCGGCGACGTGGAGGCCCTGCTGCTGGGCTTCTCGCTGTCGGTCGCCTCGACCGTGGTGCTGCTGCGGGCGCTGGAAGAACGCAAACAACTCAAGAGCGACGCCGGCCGCATCGCCATGGGCTGGCTGATCGTCGAGGACCTGGTCATCGTCGTCGCCCTGGTCATGCTGCCGCTGCTGATCATCGCGCCGGGCGAGGCCTTGAGCGGCGCCGAACTGGCCAAGTCCATCGGCTGGACCCTGATCAAGGTGGCGGGCTTCGTCAGCATCATGCTGGTCGTGGGCGCCAAGGTTCTGCCCTGGGTGCTGGTGCGCATCGCCCACACCAAGTCGCGCGAACTGTTCACCCTGGGCGTGCTGGCCATCGCCCTGGGGATCGCCTGGGTCGCCTACTACCTGTTCCACTCCTTCGCCCTCGGCGCCTTCCTGGCTGGTCTGGTGCTGAACAGCTCGCCCCTGGGCCACAACGCCGCCGAGCGGTCGCTGCCGTTGCGCGACGCCTTCGCCGTGCTCTTTTTTGTCTCTGTCGGGATGCTGTTCGACCCGACCATTCTGGTGCGCGAGCCTCTGGCGGTGCTCGGCGTGCTGGGCATCGTCATCATCGGCAAGTCGCTGGCGGCCCTGGCCATCACCACGGCCTTCAAGCTGGACCGGGCGACCAGCCTGACCGTCGCCGCCAGCCTGGCCCAGATCGGGGAGTTCTCCTTCATCCTGGCCGCCACCTCCGTGTCCCTGGGCGCCATGAGCCGGGAGACCCACGACCTGATCCTGGCTTCGGCCCTGCTGTCGATCTCGCTCAACCCCTTCGTCTTCGCCCTGATCGACCGGATCGGCGGGCGGGTCCCGCCGGCGGCGAAAAAGGTAGAGGTCGAACCCAAGGCGGCCCTGGCCGAGGTGATGTAATGAAAAGAGGCCCGATGATCGCTCACCGGGCCTCTTCCGCATCCGCGTCCTGACAGGGGGTGACGTGCCTCTGAGTTTTCATCCAGCGGCGACCAGAGTCCTTGGGTTAGTTACG
>NZ_QLLC01000030.1 GCF_003350205.1 Brevundimonas bullata
CAGAAGGCTAACCTAATTCGCTCGAGCTGGAGGCGTTTTCACACAGCCTCGACCCGTTGCGGACCTTCGCCAAGCCATGAGACAATCGCTAAATGGCAGATATCCCTGACCGCACCGGATGGCTTGAGGAGCCGTTGGCTAGCTATCCGCCGGTCGCTCCCTTTCCACAATTGACCCACTTCGAGCGCCGCGCCCTAGACGTGCTCGCCGGGCTGTTCGGGGCGGAGGCGGACGAGTTTAGACGCCAGATTGCGGCAAGCCGCGTGACCGATAGGGTCGACACGGTAGTTGGCTTTTACACCCGCATTGAAGTGGACAGGGCAGCGTCGGGTCCGCTGCCTATCACTCACAAAAGCGCTCATTTCGACGTGCCAGGAACACGGTACGGGATGTCGGTCACCCTCTGGGATGATGATGGCTACCTGTCCACCATCGAAGGCGTGACCTACGGCGAGGACAGCATGGGCGGCCAGGAACTTACCGATCTGGATTTCACCAGCTTCCAACTGCCAGAAGTCCGCTAACCACCCTCAGCCGACATTCCTCGGGTCCGTTTCCCGCCCGCGCGTCCCCTTCTGACGCAGACCCCTGCTATGGCGACCTTCATGGCGGGCCGCGCGGCGGTCGATTTCAGACGATTCAGACGAATTGGACTCTGTTTTTTCGTCGCCGGGTCCGAAGCCTCGCGGCGCGGCGCCGACTGCGTCCATTTCAACGCTTGATGGCGAGGCATCCCGACGCCATCTGATCCGTTACGATTCTTCGATCCAGATGCGGACCCGATCATGACCTTCGCCGACCCGACGCTGAACCCGCCCGCCGACCTGATCAAGGACGGCACGGACGCCTCCTTCATGGCCGACGTGATCGAGGCTTCGAAACATCAGCCGGTCATCGTCGATTTCTGGGCCACCTGGTGCGGCCCGTGCCGGACCCTGGGCCCGGCGCTGGAAAAGGCCGTGCGCGGCGCCAAGGGCGCGGTCAAGATGGTCAAGATCGACGTCGACGCCAACCCGGCCTATGCGGGCCAGCTGCGGGTCCAGTCGATCCCGACCGTCTACGCCTTCGTCAACGGCCAGCCGGTCGACGGCTTCCAGGGCGCCGTGCCCGAGAGCCAGATCAAGGCCTTCATCGACAAGCTGACCGGCGGCGCCGGCGTCAACACCGACGTCGAGCAACTGCTGTCGCTGGGTGAGGAATCCCTTGGCCTCAACGACTTGGGCGGCGCGGCCCAGGCCTTCGCCCATGTCCTGACCATCGAGCCCGAGAACCCCAAGGCCATCGCCGGCATGGCCCGCGTCTATCTGGCCGAGGGCGACACGGAGCAGGCGCGCCAGACCATCGCCATGGCCCCGGCCGACTCCACCGACCCCATGGTCCAGAGCGTCCGCGCCCAGCTGTCTCTGGTCGCCTCGGCCCCGACCGGCGCGACGGCGGAACTGGAAGCCAGGATCGCCGCCGATCCCAGCGACCATCAGGCCCGCTACGACCTGTCCCTGGCCCTGGCCTCGGCGGGCGATCTGGGCGGGGCGGTCGATCAGCTGCTGGCCATCGTCAAGGCCGACCGCGAGTGGAACGACCAGGCGGCGCGCAAGCAGCTGCTGGTCATTTTCGACGCGGCCGGCGGGGCCAGCGAGGTCGCCCGCGACGGTCGCCGGCGACTGTCCTCCATCCTGTTCGCCTGATCGGAGAGCGGCGATGGCCCAGGGCTATATCAAGGCGATTGAACTGCCCCAGGTGATCCCGGTCTTCCCCTTGCCGGGGTCGATCCTGCTGGCACGCGGCCAGTTGCCGCTGAACGTGTTCGAGCCGCGCTATCTGAACATGGTCGATGACGCCATGGCCGGGGACCGGATCATCGGCCTGATCCAGCCCCTGACCGGGCTGGACAACCCCCAGCCGCCGCTGGCCCGCGTCGGCTGCGCCGGTCGCATCACCAGCTTCAACGAGACATCGGACGGCCGCTATCTGATCACCCTGACCGGGGTGTGCCGATTCCGCGTGAGCAGCGAGCTTCCCGTCAAGACGCCCTATCGTCAGGTCCACGCCGACTTCGCCCCGTTCGAGGCCGACCTGCGCGCGCCCGACCCCGCCGCCGACTTCGACCGCGACCACTTCCTCGACGCCCTGCGCCCCTATCTGGAGCATCGCGGCCTGAACGTGGACTGGGACACCGCCGAGATCGCGCCTCAGGAAGCCCTGATCAACAGCCTGGCCATGGCCCTGCCCTTCGAACCGCCCGAAAAGCAGGCCCTGCTGGAGGCCCCTTCGCTGGAAAACCGCGCCGAGGCCCTGACCGCCCTGCTCCGCATCGACGCCGCCGACCCCGGCGACGACGACAGCCCGGCGATGCAGTAGGCGCCGGGGCTCAAGTAGCGCGAAGCGCGATAGCCCCCTAAGAAGCCACTTCCTCAAGCAGCGAGCGCCCGCGGCGCGAGCGATAGGAAACAAAGAAGATCATGAGCGACGCCTTCAACACCCCCGTCTCGGTCGATCCCCGCCTGCTGGAGGTCCTGGTCTGCCCGGTCACGCGCGGCCGCCTGACCCTTGACCGCGAGCGCAACGAGCTGATCTCCGCCGGCGCCAAGCTGGCCTTCCCCATCCGCGACGGCGTGCCGATCATGCTGGTCGAGGACGCCCGCCCGCTGGACTGAGGCGAGGGGAACCGAGTTTACGCCGCGCTTAGGCGGGCGCCCGCTTTCCTCATCGCGCCCTTATGCGTTTTGGGCGTCTTCTTCAGCCTCTGAAGGAGACCTCCCATGAGCCGCCGCGCCCTGCTGAACCAGTCCCTCAACCGCGCCGCCCCGCCTGGAGCCACGTCCAGCGTCTGGCGCATGACCCAGACCGTTCTGACCCTCTATCTCGGCTGCACCCCGCGCGACCCCGCCGACCGGAGCCGCCCGCGATGATGAGCGGCTATCCCGACGCCGGCGTCCCTGAAATTCAGGCCGAGGCCGTGCCCCACAGCAGCCGCACCTATGGCGTCGTCGCTCGCGACGGCGGCTGGTGCGTCACCCTGGACAGCTGCGCCACGCGGCCCTTTCCTGACCGCGAAGCGGCGCTGCGCATCGCCCGCCAGCTTCAGCGTCAGGCGGACCGCCTGAACCACGCCGAGCCCAGGTCATGACCGCCCAGCCCCTGGCCGCCCCGCCCCGGCCCGTCCTGTTCGAAATCCAGAGAGCGGGCCGGGTCTGGCGCCTGGCCTCCTCGGACGGCCTCTTCTTCGGCCTGTTCCAGACCCGCGCCTCGGCCCTGCGCTGCGCCGTCGAGGAAGCCGACCGCCGCGACGGCGGCGACGTCCTGCTGCACACCCACGACTGACCTAAAGGCGCGTCTTTCCTCCCTGTTCGCGAAGCGAATGGGGAGGTGGCGCGGCGCCATAGGTGACGGAGGGGGCGACTCCACGTCAGTCCTCTGTGCCGCCCCCTCCACCACTTCGTGGTCCCCCTCCCCACAGGTGGGGAGGAAAGCCTAAACGCCTAGAGCGCCTCGCCTCTCAGCAGCTTCGGCAGATCCCCGGTCGCCCCGCCCGCCTCATGCATGAAGGCGCGGCGCAGGGGGGCGATGCGGTTGACCGCCGCCATGCCCAGATCGCGCGCCAGCCGCACCGGCGCCAGGTCGTTGGAGAACAGCCGCACGAAGCCGTCGAAGCCTGCCGCCAGGGCCGCATTGTCGAAGCGGCGCCAGCGAGCGTAGCGCTCCAGCACCAGCTCCGAGCCGATGTCCTCGCCGATCCGGACGGCGTCGGTCAGGACCTCGGCCAGGGCGGCGGCGTCCTTCAGCCCCATGTTCAGCCCCTGCCCCGCCACCGGGTGCACGCCATGGGCGGCGTCGCCCAGGATGGCGATGCGCGGCGCGGTCAGCTTCTCGGCCAGTTGCAAGGACAGCGGATAGACAAAGCGTGGCCCCACGACCTCGACGCCATCGAGGAACTCGCCGAAGCGCCGCATCAGGTGGGCGTGGAAGGCCTCGTCCGAAGCCACCTTCAGCGCCTCGGCCCGGCGCGTGCTCTCGGTCCAGACCAGGCTGGCCCGCTGCTCCGTCAGAGGCAGGATGGCGAAGGGGCCGTCGGGCAGAAAATATTCATGGGCGACATTGCCGTGGTCGCGGCCCAGCTTGACCGTCGCCACCACGCCGCTCTGGCCGTAGCCCCAGCCGAAGGTGTCGATGCCGGCCGCACGGCGCACGGTCGAGCCGCGCCCCTCGGCGCCGACGACCAGAGGCGCACTGATGGTCGCGCCGTCCTTCAGCGTCACCGTCGCCAGGCCCGGCCCGACCTCGACGCCATCCACCGAAGCCGGCGCCCGGACCTCGATCCCGGCGGCGGTGACGGCCTCGGCCAAGGCCGTACGGATGCGGCGGTTCTCCAGCATATAGCCCAGGGGCTCGCCGCCGTTGCGGTCGCCGATCTCGTCGGCGTCGAAGCGGATATAGGCCGGCGACGGCGGGCGGCTGGCGGCGCCCGGTCGCTTGCCGTCCGTCACCAGAATGCGATCCATGCGGCAGGCGTGGGGCCGCAGACTTTCGCCCAGACCGAGCGCGTCCAGCATGCGGAAGGTCGAATAGGCGATGGCGGTCGAGCGCCCGTCGAAGGTCGGCGCCAGCTGGGCGTCGAAGGGCTGGGGATCGACCAGCACCGGCTTCAGCCCGCCCTGCGCCGCCGCCAGGGCGAAGGTCGCCCCCGCCAGTCCCGCGCCCGCGATGATGATGTCGTAGTCGGTGTCAGCCATGGGTCTTCTGTCGCGCCGATCAGGGCTCGCGTCCAGTGGGACAAAGTGGCGAGTGAGGGGTGGCGGGTGACGAAAAGGTCCCACAGCGACTGTCGACATCCCTCGCCACTCGTCACTAACCACTCGCCACTAGGCTGCTGGTAAACAGCCCCTTAACCCTGTCGCGCGACAAGGGAGGCCTAGTCTTCTGAGGTTCGCCTTCATGTCCGCCGCCCTCGCGCTCGGCCAACGCGCCTGGTCCACCGCCCGCATCGTCTGGGGCGCGCCCTTCGCCGTGCGTTTTCGCGGCGTGTTGCAAGCCCTGCTGTCGACCCTGTTGCTGGTCGCCATGATCTCGTGGAACCCGGCGGACCCCAGCTGGAACGCCGCCTCGACGCAGGGGCCGACCAACTGGCTGGGCGGAACGGGCGCGACCCTCGCCGACTTGATGATGCAGTCGCTAGGCCTGGCCGCCTGGCCCGCCGTCCTGTTGCTGATCGCCTTCGGGCTGGCCACAGCCATCGGCGACGCCCTGCAACACCGTCTGCAGCCCACGGCCTTCAAGGTCTTCTGCGCGATCTCCGGCGTCCTGCTGCTGTCGGCGGCGCTGTCGGCCCTGGCCGCCCCCGCCAAGTGGCCGCTGGCCGCCGGGCTGGGCGGCCTGTGGGGCGACGGCGTCACGGGCCTGTCGGCCCAAGGCCTCGCCGCTCTGCATATTCCGGGCGGACGCTGGATCGCCGGCGGCCTGTTCCTGATCCTCGGCCTGTGGGCCCTAGGCTACGCCGTGGGCCTGCGCCTGCGCGACTTCACCGACACCGCCGGCTGGGCCGCCGATAAGCACGCCGCCCACCGCGCGGACCGCCCCGCCAAGGTCAAGACGCCTTCAAAAGCCGGGCTCAAGGGCGACGCCCGCATCGTCGCCGAGGCCGCCGCCGCTCCGTCTGCGCGCAAGCCTCGCCGCGCGCCCGAGCCGGAAGCCGCGCCCGCCGACCATTCGCCCGAGGACAATCCCTACGCCGCCGATCCCTATGCCGACGACGAGGCGCCCGGCGCCTCGGTCCCGCCGTGGGAAGACGCCGCCCCTGTCGCCCCGATCGCGCCGCCGTCCGCGCGCGGCGCCACTCGCGCCGCTGAGCCCAGGGTCGCCGCCGTCAAGGCGCCCCGCCCCGCACGCGACGCCGACCAGCAGACCTTTGAGTTCGAGCCCAGCGACGGCTTCGACCTGCCCTCGCTCGGCATCCTGTCCAAGCCGCAGCAGCGCGTCGGCGCCGTCGATGAGGAATCCCTCAAGCAGAACGCCAAGATGCTGGAAGGCGTGCTGCAGGAATTCGGCGTGCGCGGCGCCATCGACCAGATCCGCCCCGGCCCGGTCGTCACCCTCTATGAACTGGTCCCCGCGCCGGGCGTGAAGCATGGCCGCGTCGTGGCCCTGGCTGACGACATCGCCCGCTCCATGTCGGCCCGCGCCTGCCGCATCGCCGTGGTTCAGGGCCGCAACGCCATCGGCATCGAGCTTCCCAACGCCAAGCGCGAGACCGTCTATCTGCGCGACCTGCTGGCGAGCGGCGAGTACGACAAGAAGACCCATCTTCTGCCCCTGGCGCTCGGCGAAACCATCGGCGGCGAGCCTTACGTGGCCGACCTGGCGCGCATGCCCCACCTGCTGATCGCGGGCACCACCGGCTCGGGCAAGTCGGTGGGGGTCAACGCCATGATCCTGTCGATCCTCTATCGCCACACGCCCGCCGAATGCCGCTTCATCATGATCGACCCCAAGATGCTGGAGCTGTCGGTCTATGACGGCATCCCGCACCTGCTGGCGCCGGTCGTGACCGATCCCAAGAAGGCGGTCGTCGCCCTGAAGTGGACCGTGCGCGAGATGGAGGACCGCTATCGCCGGATGTCCAAGCTCGGCGTCCGCAACGTCGCCAGCTACAATGAGCGCGCCCGCGAGGCCCAGGAAAAGGGCGAGCATTTCGAGCGCACCGTCCAGACCGGCTTCGACGAGCAGGGCCGTCCCATCTACGAGTCCGAGAAGATCCGCCCCGAGCCCATGCCCTATCTGGTCGTGGTCATGGACGAGATGGCCGACCTGATGCTGGTCGCCGGCAAGGACGTGGAAGGCGCCGTGCAGCGCCTGGCCCAGATGGCCCGCGCCGCCGGCATCCACCTGATCATGGCCACGCAGCGCCCGTCGGTGGACGTCATCACCGGCACTATCAAGGCCAACTTCCCGACCCGGATCAGCTTCCAGGTCACGTCCAAGATCGACAGCCGCACCATCCTGGGCGAACAGGGCGGCGAGCAGCTGCTGGGTCAGGGCGACATGCTCTACATGGCCGGCGGCGGCCGCATCACCCGCCTGCACGGCCCCTTCGTCACCGACCAGGAAGTCGAGGAGGTGTGCAAGCACCTGCGCAGCCAGGCCGAGCCCGACTATCTCGACCTGATCACCGACGAGCCGGACGGCGACGGCGACGGCGCCTTTGACGAGGACGGCGGCGGGTCGGGCGACGACCTCTACGACCGCGCCGTGGCCGTGGTCACGCGCGACCGCAAGGCCTCGACCTCCTACATCCAGCGCCGCCTGCAAATCGGCTACAACCGCGCCGCCACCCTGATCGAGCGCATGGAGCAGGAAGGCGTCGTCAGCCCCGCCAACCACGCCGGCAAGCGCGACATCCTGGCCGGCCCGCCGCCTTGACCTAGTCGGCTGCGCCGAAGCGGCAGCTTCGCTGCCGGGCGCTATCGCTCGCGACGCGGTCGCTCGCTGCTCCACGCCGAAGCCAGCTCGGTTGAACGGAACTACACGCGACCTAAGCCCGTTAAACGCCCTCGTCCTCAAGCAGCGAGCGACCGCGTCGCGAGCGATAGGACCCTTAAGACAATGAACACCGCTTCATCGGAGCGCCGAAATATGGTCAGGCTGGGGTCATGGGGTCGCCGTCTGCCTGCGGCTTGATGACCATCCGAACCCTCATCCCGAACGGGAGAAGACAAGACATGACGATTTCACGCCGCGCCTTCGGTTTCAGCGCCGCCGCATTGGCGATCATCGCCGCCGCGCCCGCTTCGGCCCAGTCCAGCCTGTCCGCCGAGGACCAGGCCACCCTGCGTCAGGCCCAGGCCTATCTGACCGGCCTGACGGCGGCGCAGGGTAACTTCATCGAGACCGGACCGGGCGGCCAGCAACGCACCGGCAAGTTCTGGCTGCAACGCCCCGGCAAGATGCGGTTCGAATACACCGAGCCGGCGGGCCTGCTGGTCGTGGCCGACGGCAACAACGTCAAACGCTACGACCCCCGCCTGAACGTCTTCCGTCAGGTGCCGCTGGCGGCCACGCCGCTGTCGACCTTCCTGGCCCGCGAGGTCCGTCTGGACCAGGGCGTGCGCGTCGACCGCGTCACCCGCATGGCGTCGGGCGCCTTCGCCATCACGGCCCGCGACGCGTCAAAGCCCGCCGAAGGTTCGGTCATCCTGGCCTTCGCCGGATCGCCGCTGCGCCTGCAGGAATGGACCATCACCGACGCGCAAGGGTCGCGCACCCGCATCCAGCTGACCTCGTTGCAGCCGGCCTCGGGTCTGGCCGCCAGCCTGTTCCAGCTGCGCGATCCGACGCGCCGCCCCAGCCGCAACTAAGGCGAGCGTCACGGGGCCTGCACAGCCCTGACGTATTTTGTTGATTTGACTTTTTTCTCAGCTGTGACACTTTAAGCACAGGAACGACGGCGGTCGTTCTGTCCGCCATGGAATCATCCCCTCCCGGCGGCGAGAGAGACGAACCTGTTCAGCGCCCGGACCCGTTCCGGGCGCTTTTTTCTGGTCGCGACCATGCTAAGGCCGGGCCATGAGCCTTCGCATCGTCACCTGGAACATCAACTCGGTCCGCCTGCGCGTCGATCAGGTCGCCCGCTTCGTCGCCGAATACGCGCCCGACGTCCTGTGCCTGCAGGAGATCAAATGCACCGAGGACCAGTTCCCTCGGGAAGCCTTTGAGCAAATGGGTCTGCCCTATCTGAAGATCCGCGGCCAGAAGGGCTGGCACGGCGTGGCCATCGCCAGCAAGCTGCCCATTCTCGACGGCGAAGGCCCTGCGCTCGACGTCTGCCGCGAAGGTCATGGTCGCTGCGTCTCGGGCCTGATCGGCGGGGTTGAGGTGCAGAACTTCTACATCCCGGCCGGCGGCGACATTCCCGACCGCAAGCTGAACCCGAAGTTCGATCACAAGATGGACTTCTACGAGCGCCTGACCGCCGAGATGAAGACCCGCGACCAGCAGCGGCCCCTGGTCCTGGCGGGCGACTTCAACATCGCGCCGGGCGACAACGACGTCTTCAATCACAAATTCATGCTGAAGGTGGTCAGCCATACGCCGGGCGAGATCGAGACCCTGCGTCGTCTGCAAGACGCCGGCGGATTTGCCGATGTCGTGCGCGATCAGATCCCGGACCCGGTCAAACTGGCCAGCTGGTGGAGTTATCGCGCCAAGGACTTCCGGGTGTCGAACCGGGGCCTGCGGCTGGACCATCTGTGGACCTCGCCGGGCCTGACGCCGGCCGTGGTCAAGGGCAGCGCCCGCATTCTCGACACGGTGCGCGAATGGGAACGGCCAAGCGACCACGCCCCCGTGGTGATGGACCTGGACGTCTAGAAAATTTCAGATGAGCAGACGACAGGCGATCGGGGGAGCGACCGCCTGTCCTTAGAGCCTGGCGCGAAGATCTGAGTTCAGATGCGATCGCATCTGAACCGATTTCGCTCTGGTCTTAGGCGGCGCCGAGCAGCTTAGCGCCGGCCAGAACGCCCAGCAGGATCAGGGTGACGCTGCCGGTGAAGACGACGACGGCTTCAAACGAGAATGCGTCGGCGCGGGGGTGCACGAGTTTCATGTCTTGGTCCTTTCGGCGGGGAGATCCGAATGCACCGAACATGATCCATCGACCCGCTGTGGACAAACCACGGTTAGGCTGGGTCGAGTGAGTTCAGATCACTCGATGGGGCCGGCGTGGGCCTCGGCCTCGATCCAGTTCAGGAAGCGCCTCAGCTTGGGCTCGTCGGCGCGTTCCGGCAGGACCACGGCCCAGTAGGCCAGGTTGTTGGTCAGGGCGTGGTCGACGGGCTGGATCAGCCGCCCCTCCCTCAGGTCGTCAGCGGCCAGGGGCGCCGAGGTCAGGGCCACGCCGCGTCCCGACAGGGCGGCCTCCAGCGCCAGATGGCTGTGGCTGAAGACCGGCCCACGCAGGTTGTGGACGCGCGGATCGACAACGCCCGCGCTCTCGAACCAGGCCTTCCAGCCCATACGGTCGGCGAAGGGCAGGTCGTGCCAGCTTTCATGGATCAGCACGGCGCCCAGCAGGTCCGCCGGGGTGTGCATCGACCGCGCCGCCGCCAGCGACGGGGCGCAGACGGGGATCAGGCGTTCGCTCATCAACCGACGCGCGACCTGACCGGGATAAGGGCCTTCGCCGTAGCGCAGAGCCACGTCGGCCTCGCCGTTCGACAGGTCGGCGATGCGGTCCTCGGCGAAGACGATCAGGTCGAGGTCCGGATTGTCCTCGCTGAAACGATGCAGGCGCGGCGACAGCCACTTGCCCGCCAGCGACGGCAGGGCGGATATCCGCAGCTGACGGCTGCGGCCCGGTCGCACGGCCTCCAGGGCGCTTTCCAGCCGTTCGAAGGCGTCGGCCACGCCCTGGGCCAGGCGGCGGCCATCGGCGGTCAGAACCACCGAGCGGTTGAAGCGGTCGAACAGACGCAGGCCCAGCCGCATCTCCAGCGCCTTGATATGGCGGCTGACGGCGCCGGGCGTGACGCCCAGCTCCTCGGCGGCCTCGCGGAAGCTCCCGAGGCGGGCGGCGGCGTCGAAGGCCCGAAGCGCCACCAGAGGCGGGGTCGGACGACGCTCGCTCATCAGTTCGTCAGGCCAAGGTCAGGGCTGGAGGCGGTAGCCGCCCGCGTCGGTCAGCAGCAGCCGCGCCTGACCGGGCTCGGGCTCGATCTTCTGACGCAGGCGATAGATGTGGGTTTCCAGGGTGTGGGTGGTGACGCCGGCGTTGTAGCCCCAGACCTCGGTCAGCAGCTCCTCGCGCGACACGGGCTTGGCCCCGGCGCGATAGAGGTACTTGAGGATGTTCGTTTCCTTCTCGGTCAGCCGGACCTTCTTGCCCTTGTCGTCCAGCATCATCTTCGACGCCGGGCGGAATTCGTAGGGGCCGATCTGGAAGACGGCGTCCTCGGACTGCTCGTGGCTGCGCAGATGGGCGCGGATGCGGGCCAGCAGGACCGCAAAGCGGAAGGGCTTGGTGACGTAGTCGTTGGCCCCCGAGTCGAGGCCGAGGATGGCGTCGGAATCCGATGACTGCGCCGTCAGCATGATGACTGGGGTCGAGACCCCCGCCTTGCGGATCAGGCGACAGGCCTCGCGGCCGTCCATGTCGGGCAGGTCGACGTCCAGCAGGATCAGGTCGGCGCGAACCTCGCGCGCCTGACGCACCCCGTCGGTGGCGGTGGAAGCCTGGACGGGACGAAACTCCTCGTGCAGGGCCAGCTGCTCGGCCAGCGCCTCGCGCAGGTCGTCGTCGTCGTCGATGATGAGGATCGTCTTGGGGGTCGCCATGACTAGAGAATGGCGAGGCTTGAGGGGTTCGCCAAGGGTGCTCCGCTATTTCATCGCTTTAAGAGGGTTTTAGGGGCGTATTTCGTTCCCCGAACAGGGCCGAACCGACCCGGACATGGGTCGCGCCGCAGCGAATGGCGGTTTCATAGTCGCCGCTCATGCCCATAGACAGCACCGACAGCCCGTTTCGGGCGGCGATTTCGGCCAGAAGATCGAAGTGCGGTTCCGGCGCCTCGTCCGCTGGGGGAATGCACATCAGGCCCTCGACGCTGAGGCCGTGAATATCCCGCGCGGCGGCGATCAGGGCGTCAGCCTCGGCGGGCAGGACGCCCGCCTTCTGCGGTTCGGCGCCGGTGTTGACCTGGACGAGGACACGGGGGCGGCGGCCTGTCTTCTTCATCGCGGCGGACAGGGCGACCGCCAGCTTCTCGCGGTCCAGGGTCTCGATGACGTCGAACAGCTCGACCGCCTCGACCGTCTTGTTGGTCTGCAACGGGCCGATCAGGCGCAGTTCGAGGTCGGGCAAGGCGGCGCGGCGCTCTGCCCAGTGGCCTTGCGCTTCCTGCACCCGGTTCTCGCCGAAGACGCGCTGGCCGGTCGCCAGGGCCGCCTCAAGCGAGTCGGGCGGTTGGGTCTTGGACACGGCGGTCAGGATGACGGAGACCGGGTCGCGGCCCGCTTTGATGCAGGCCTGAGCGATCCGCCCTCGCACGGCTGCGAAGCGATCATGGATGGACGGACCGATGGAAGCGGGATTAGAGGCGGTCATGACCCTGTCCGAAGACGCGTGCACGCTGTGGCAGACAGCGACGGCTCTAGCCCGTGCGGCGGCGGCTGTCAGCCCGCCGAAAAGACCCCTGCCGCCGCTGCTCTTCTTCACCGACCCGGTTCGCACGCCCCGGCCGTGGGAAACGGCGGCCTGCCTGCCCGCCGGCGCGGGCGTGGTGTTCCGGCATTTCGGGGCGGCGGATGCGCTGGAGACCGGATTGCGGCTGCGGGCGGCGACCCAGGCGGCGGGCGTCCGCCTGCTGGTCGGGCTGGACTCCGATCTGGCGGAGCGGATCGAGGCGGACGGTGTGCATCTGCCCGAACGGGCGCTGTCGGCGGCCTATGCCCTGTCGGGGCGGCGGCCCGATTGGCTGCTGACGGGGGCGGCGCATTCGGCAGCGACTGTGAAGGCGGCGCGCGATCTGGACGCCCTTGTGCTGTCGCCGGTGTTTCCGGCGGGCGGCGCCTCGGGGAGCAAGCCGGTTCTGGGCATCGACGGCTTCAAGGCGCTGAGGACCCACGCCCCCTGCCCCATCTATGCCCTGGGCGGAATCGGGGCGGGCAATGTCGCTGATCTGTTGGGATCAGGCGCATGCGGGATCGCGAGCGTGGACGCCGTTCAAGCCGCCTTCAGGCCCTAAGGCCAGACGCGATCAGAATTTGAAGATGGTTTCCAGACGCACGCGCGGCGCGGCGCGGCGGTCGGCGGCGCTTTCCGGCGCACGGGCCGGATCGACTTCGGGCGTGGCCAGGTTGGCGGCGGCGCCGACCCGCAGACGCGGGCTGAGGCGGTAGTAGGCGCCGGCCTCGACATCGCCCCAGTCGGTCTCACGACCCACGGGCTGGTTGAGGTTGAAGTTCAGGCCCCAGCGGCCGCTGTCGTTCCAGCGCAGGCCGCGACGTTGCGGCGCGGGCGTCGAATTCGACGCCTGGGCGGCTTCGGTCAGAGAGACGGCGGGGGCGCGGCCCCGAACCTGGGATTGGCCCTGAGCCGAGGCGTCATGAGCCGTCCCGGCGATAGCCAGGGCGCCCACAGTCGCAGCGATGATCGCAACGATACGCATCTTCCAACCCTTGAGCCCGACGTTCAGACGCCGACGCTTGTTTCTATCTCGGCGATTAGACACCGCCGTCACGCCCGGTCAACGCAAGCTAGTCATCCACAGGCCCTTTCGCTGCATTTTCACGCGACTCTGGCGAGTCCTGTGGCGCTGACACCACGCCAATTGTTCAGCTTCGGCGTTGCGAACAGCGGTTCGCCTTGTCACGGCCCCTTTTCGCCGTGTTATAGAGCGTGACTGCGGCGCAGACGTGCGCGGATCAATGGGCGCGTGCGCTCAAGGGTCCGCTCCACGCCTCGGCCTCGAACCTTTACGGAGACCTCGGAATGGCATTTGTTCGCGGCGCTGCGGTCGCCCTTATCGCGTCGGGACTGCTGCTGGGCGGCTGTTCCAGCCTGCCCTTCGTCGGCAGCAAGGATAAGGCCCCCAAGGCTGACGCCCAACTGGGCATCGGCGTGAACGCCTATCTGTGGCGCGCGACGCTGGACACCCTGGCCTTCATGCCCCTGGCCAGCGCCGACCCGTGGGGCGGCGTCGTCAACTATGACTGGTACGTCAATCCGCAGGCGCCGAACGAGCGCTTCAAGGCCACGGTCTTCATCCTGGATCGCCGCCTGCGCGCCGACGCCCTGAACGTGTCCGTCACCAAGGAAGTCAAGGACGCCGCCGGCGCCTGGACCGCCGCCCCGGTCGCGGCCCAGACGGAAACCGATCTGGAGAACGCCATCCTGACCCGCGCGCGTCAGCTTAATCTCGCCAACGCGGCTCGCTAAGAGCCGCTTCCCGCTTCCGCCACCCCAACGCAGACCTCAGGGCCGCCTCAAGCTTCGCGCCTGAGGCGATACCTCAGGATACGCCGTGGCCACTCGTTACGAGTCCAAGACCGCCGAACCCCGCCAGCAAGCCCGCTGGGCGGCTGCTGACGCCTTCTCCGTGTCGAACGAGGACACCGGGCGGCCCAAATACTATGTGCTGGAGATGTTCCCCTATCCGTCGGGCAACATCCACATGGGCCACGCTCGCAACTATGTGATGGGCGACGTGGTGGCGCGTCACAAGCGGGCGCAGGGCTTCGACGTCCTGCATCCCATGGGCTGGGACGCCTTCGGCATGCCGGCCGAAAATGCGGCCATGGAGCGCGGCGTCCACCCCGGCGACTGGACCTGGTCCAACATCGCGACGATGCGCGACCAACTTAAGCTATTGGGTCTGTCGCTGGACTGGAGCCGCGAGTTCGCCACCTGCGACCCGACCTATTACGGCAAGCAGCAGGCCTGGTTCCTGGAGCTGTACAAACGCGGTCTGGTCTATCGCAAGGACGGCGTGGTCAACTGGGACCCGGTCGACAACACCGTCCTGGCCAACGAACAGGTCATCGACGGACGCGGCTGGCGCTCGGGCGCCCTGGTCGAGAAGCGCAAGCTGAACCAGTGGTTTCTGCGCATTACTCAGTATGCGGATGATCTGATCGACGGCCTGTCGGAACTGGAAGGCCGCTGGCCCGACAAGGTCCGCCTGATGCAGGAAAACTGGATCGGCCGATCCAAGGGCCTGCAGATGAAGTGGGCCTTCGCCGCTGACGCCGCCCCCGCCGGTCACGACGCGGTCGAGGTCTATACCACCCGCCCCGACACCCTGTTCGGCGCCAGCTTCGTCGGCCTGGCCCCCGATCACCCCATCTCGAAACAGCTGGCCGAGGCCGACCCGCGCGTCGCCGCCTTCGTCGCCGAATGCCGCAAGGGCGGCGCCTCTCAGGCTGAGATCGAACAGGCCGAGAAGATCGGCTGGGACACGGGCCTGAAGGTCGTCCATCCCTTTACCGGGGCCGAGGTTCCGGTCTGGATCGCCAACTTCATCCTGTCGGAATACGGCACGGGCGCCGTCTTCGCCTGCCCGGCCCACGACCAGCGCGACCTCGACTTCGCCCGCAAATACGACCTGCCGGTGATCCCGGTCGTGCGTCCCGAGGGCGCCGGCGACGACTTCGCCGTGGCCAACGAGGCCTATACCGGCCCCGGATCGCTGTTCCATTCCGACTTCCTGAACGGCCTGGACATCGACACCGCCAAGGCGGAGGCCATCGCCCGTATCGAGGCCGCCGGCCAGGGCGAGGCCAAGACCATCTATCGCCTGCGCGACTGGGGCGTCAGCCGCCAGCGCTACTGGGGTTGCCCCATCCCCATCATCCACTGCGAGGCCTGCGGTCCCGTGGCCGTGCCGAGCGAGCAACTGCCGGTCGAGCTGCCCAAGGACTTGACCTTCGACGTGCCCGGCAACCCGCTGGATCGTCACCCGACGTGGAAACACGTCAGCTGCCCGACCTGCGGCGGTGAAGCCCGTCGTGAGACCGATACGCTCGACACCTTCGTCGATTCCAGCTGGTACTTCGCCCGCTTCGCCGATCCCAAGGCGGATGCGCCGATCAACAAGGCCGCCGCGTCGAAATGGCTGCCGGTCGATCAATATATCGGCGGCGTCGAACACGCGGTCCTGCACCTGCTCTACGCCCGCTTCATCACCCGCGCCCTGTCGGACGCCGGTCTGATGGACGTGAAGGAGCCCTTCGCCGGCCTGTTCACCCAAGGCATGGTGGTCCACGAGACCTACTACGAAGGCCTGGAGCCCAGCGGCAAGCCGCGCTGGGTCGAGCCCTCGGACGTGCGCATCGAGACGGTGGACGGTCAGCGCGTGGCCACCCGCCTGTCCACGGGCGCTCCCCTGACGATCGGCGACATCGAAAAGATGTCCAAGTCCAAGAAGAACGTGGTCGCGCCCCAGGACATTATCGAGGCCTACGGCGTCGACGCCGGCCGCCTGTTCGTCCTGTCCGACAGCCCGCCGGAACGCGACGTCCAATGGTCGGCCGGGGGCGTCGAGGGCGCCAGCCGCTTCGTCCAGCGCGTCTGGACCGAGTTCGACGGCTTCGATCCTGAAGCGGCCGCCAACGCCGATGTGGACGCCAGCCTGATCCGCGAGACGCACAAGACCATCAAGGCGGTCAGCGAGGGCGTTGAGGGCTTCCGCTTCAACTCGGCCATCGCCAAGCTCTACGCCTTCCTCGCCACGCTGCGTCAACACGACAAGGCCGGCGGCGAGGCGAAGAAGACGGCGCTCTCGACCATGGCCCGCCTGATCGCCCCCTTCACCCCCCACCTGGCCGAAGAAGCCTGGGCGCGGTTGGGCGAGGACGGCATGGTTCTGGACGCGCCCTGGCCCGTCTATGACGCGGCTCTGGCCGCCGACGACGCCGTCACCCTGCCCATCCAGATCGGCGGCAAGCGCCGCGGCGAGGTCGTCCTGCCCCGCGGGTCGGACAACGCCACGGTCGAGGCCGCCGCTCTCGCCAATCCGACGGTTCAGGCCTACCTTGCCGCCAACAACCTCAGCGTCCGCAAGGTGATCGTGGTGCCCGACCGTATCGTCAATCTGGTGGCCGGCTAATGCGTCTCGCCCTCGCCCTGATCGCCGTCGCGGGCGCCGCCCTGCTGTCCGGCTGCGGCTTCACGCCTCTCTATGGCGAGACGGGCGTGGGTGCGGGTCTGTCGCGCATCGCCGTGACCACGCCGGACAACCGCCTCGGCTATCGCCTGCGCGAGCAGCTGGAGGACGCCTTCGGCCGGGACGGCTCGGTCCAGCCCCTCTATCGCCTGACAACCGAGGTGAGCCAGGAACGCCGTCCCCTGGGCCGGCGCATCGACGACACGGCCAGCCGCTATGAGCTGACGGTCAAGGCGGACTGGACCCTGACCCCGGTCAGCGGCGGGGAACCGATCAAGGGTTCCCAGACCACGACCACCACCTATGCCGCCGCCGACCAGCCCTATGCCGCCATCGCCGCCCAGCAAGACGGCGAGGACCGGGCCGCCGCCGATCTGGCGCGCCTGATCCGGCTGGACATGATGCGCGCCCTGGCCGGCCAGTGAAGCCTGTTCTGAAGGGCCTAGCCGAGGGAGTGGCCGCGTGATCCTGGCCAAACGGCCCGAGGTCGACCGCTTCCTCAGGTCGCCGGACGCCCATATCCGCGCCGCCGTGATCCACGGCAAGGACCGCTCGGGCGTCACCGAGCGCGCCCTGACCCTCTACAAGGCCATCACGCCCGACCTGAACGACCCGTTCAACGTCACCTTCCTGACCGAGGCCGACATCGACGGCGACGCGGTCAAGCTGGAGGAGGCGCTGACGGCCCTGAGCATGATCGGCGGGCGGCGACTGGTGCGTATCCGCCTGTCGGAAGGCAAGCCCAGCGTCGACAAGGCCATCGCCGCCGCCCTGACCATGCACGCGGACGGCGGCTACAACCCCGACGCCATGCTGATCATCGAGGCCGGGGCGCTGGGCCGCGAATCCGCCCTGCGCAAGGCCGCCGAGAAGTCGCCCGGCGCGGTCGGCATCGCCTGCTACGAGGACGAGGTCGGCGACGTCGCCCGCATGACGCGCGAGGCCCTGAGCGCCGACAAGGTCGGCCTGACCGGCGACGCCCTCGACCGCTTCGTCGCCCGCCTGCCCCGCGAACGCGGCCTGATGCGGCAAGAAATCGAACGTCTGGTGCTCTACATCGGGCCAGGTTCGGGCCGCACCATCGACGTGCCGGAACTGGAAGAGCATCTGGGCGTCGAGCCCGACGCCTCCCTGTCCGACGCCGCCCTGCAAGCCTTTGGCGGACGCCCGGGTCCGGCCCAGTCCGGCCTGAGACGCGCCCTGGCCGAGGGCGAAAGCGCCGTTATGGCGGTGCGCATGGCCGCCATCCACCTGGGAAAACTGCGCCGCATCAACGTCCTGCAAGCCGCGGGCGCCGGCGCCAAGGAGGCCGCCAAGTCCGCCGGCGTCTTCTGGAAGCAGGAAGCGGAAATCCTGCGCCAGGCCAGGGCTTGGCGACTGGAGTCGCTCGACGAGGTTCAGGACAGCGTCAACACCGCCGACATCGCCACCAAGACCACGGGCCTGCCCGAAGCCCTGATCGCCGAACGCCTGCTGCTGGAAATCTCCGCCCGCGCCAAGCGCATGGGGCTTTAATTTAGGGGCCTACCGGCCTTCGGCCTACTTGAGGCCCGCCTCCTCTTTCCTCCCCACTTTGTGGGGAGGGGGACCGCGTAGCGGTGGAGGGGGCGACGCAAACGTCAGCCACTCAAGCGACCCTGCGTCACGCGCCGCACCACCTCCCCATTCTCATGGGGAGGAAGGCTCAAATCAGCCCCGCTTCGAAGCCTTGCGGAAGGCCGGCTTGTTCGCCGCCGCCGCCTGACGCTGCATGGCCTTTTCGGGCGCCTTGCCGACCGTCTTCACGCCCGGCTGGCCGCCTGGGCCTCCGGCCTTCTTGGCCGCGAGGGCGCGTTTCAGGGATTCGGTGGCGCTGATCTTATCGGTCTGTTCAGTCATGGCCGCACCCTAGCACGGTCTGATGAGAAAGGCCCGTCAGCCGCGCATCAAGCGTCGGCACAGATCGTCCAACTGTTCCAGCGTGCCGTATTTGATGGTCAGCTCACCCTTGCCGCCCTTGTCGGACAGCAGGACCTTCAGACCCAGGGCGTCGGCGAGATCCTGCTCCAGGGCGGCGACGTCGGCGGCGCCCTCCCCGCTCAGGACCGGCTTGGCCTTCGTCGGCTTTGGACCGTCTGCGGCGCGGCGGGCCAGGGCCTCGGTCTGGCGCACGTTCAGGCCTTTGGACAGAACCTGTTCGGCCAGGGCCTCGGGGTTGGGGGCCGTGATCAGGGCGCGGGCGTGACCGGCCGACAGCCGGTTCTCCATGACGTGGTTCAGCACGCTGTCGGGCAGTTGCAGCAGACGCAGGGTGTTGGCCACATGGCTGCGGCTCTTGCCCACCACGCCGGCCAGAGCGTCCTGGGTCCGGCCGAAACGCGAGATCAGCGAGCCATAGGCCATGGCCTCTTCGACCGGGTTCAGATCGGCGCGCTGGACGTTCTCGATGATGGCGACCTCCATCACCTCCACGTCGTCCATCGCGCGTTCGATGATGGGCACGAATTTCAGCCGGGCGGCCTGGGCGGCGCGCCAGCGGCGCTCGCCGGCGATGATCTGCCACATGCCGTCCTGGCCGGGCTGGGCCCGCACCAGGATCGGCTGCAAGACTCCCTTGTCGCGAATCGAGGCGGTCAGTTCCTCCAGATGCTCGGCCCCGAACTGCTTGCGCGGCTGGTCAGGATTGGGCTTGAGGCTCTCAATCGGCACGGCGCGCACGCCCGTCGGCTGAGCGCCGCCGTCGACCGGCGCGCTCTCGGCGACGTTTTCTCCCAGAAGGGCCGACAGGCCCCGGCCCAGACCACGTTGACGTTCGGACAAGATGCTGATTCCGTTCTACTTAATCGGTAAAGCCGCCGATCAGGCGGCGAGCGCCTGGCGACGCTGGCGTTCACGCGCCACAAGCTCGCGCGCCAGCTTCAGATAGGCCTGGCTGCCGGTGCATTTCAGATCATAGATCAGCACCGGCTTGCCGAAGGACGGCGCCTCCGACACCCGCACATTGCGGGGAATGACGCTGTCATAGACCTTGTCGCCGAAGTGGGCCCGCACATCGGCCGCCACCTGCCCCGACAGGGCGTTGCGGCGGTCGTACATGGTCAGGACCAGACCCTGGATCTCCAGCGCCGGGTTGAGGCTCTGCTTGACCATGTCGATGGTCCGCATCAGCTGGGTCAGGCCCTCCAGCGCGAAGAACTCGCACTGCAACGGCACCAGAACCGCGTCGGCGGCGGCCATGGCGTTCAGCGTCAGCAGGTTCAGCGAGGGCGGGCAGTCGATCAGGACATAGTCGTACCGGGTATGGCCGTTGCCGCCCTGCGCCGCCAGGGCGTCGCGCAGACGATAGGAGCGACGATCCGCCTGGCTCAGTTCGATCTCGACCCCCGACATGTCCGCGTCGGCGGGGACGATGAACAGGCCGGGTACGGCGGTCTCCACCGCCGACTGGTCGATCGGGCGACCGTCGACGATGACGTCATAGATCGTCGCTCGGCGTGTTTCACGTGGAACACCCAGACCCGTCGAGGCATTGCCCTGAGGGTCCATGTCGACGATCAGCACCTTTTCACCGATGGCGGCCAGGGCCGTGCCGAGGTTGATGGCGGTCGTGGTCTTGCCCACCCCGCCCTTCTGGTTGGAGACAGCCAGGACGCGGGTCTGTTTCTCGCGATCAGCGGACACGGCGAAGACTCCGGATGTGGACGATACGGCCGCGCGGGTCGCTGCGCGAGACGGAGAGGTCGCTCTTAAACTGCCAGACCTTGGCCGCCTCTTTCAACTCAGCTTCGGCCTTCTCTCCCTTGAGGAACAGGCCTTGTGCACCGTGCTGGAAGTAAGGCTGTGCATAAGCCAGCAGTTTCTCCATCGGCGCCACGGCGCGGGCGGTGACGATGTCGACCTCGACGTCTTGCTCCTCGGCCCGTCCGTTGACCACGGTCGCCGGCAGATCCAGCGCCTCGACTACCTGCTCCAGAAAGCGGCAACGTTTGCCCAAGCTGTCGATCAGCCAGACATGGGCGTCGGGCCGATCCTTCAGCAGGATGGCGAGCACCACGCCGGGGAAGCCGGCCCCGGCGCCCAGATCGGCCCAGGTCAGAGCCTCGGGCGCGAGCGCCAGAAGTTGGGCGCTGTCCCAGGCGTGGCGGTTCCAGAAGTCAGGAATGCTGTCGGGACCCACGAGGTTCATCACCTCATTGGCCTCGGTCAACATGGCGAGGAAGGCGGTCAGATCGGCGATCTGGGCTTCACTGGCGCCGGCATGGGCTCGGAAGGCGGCGATGGGGTCCAAGCTCACGCGACAATAGTCTCGACTTCTGCGGCGAGCGACGTCGCCTTTTTCACATGGGCCAGCAGGGCCGTCAGAGCGCCAGGGGTCATGCCCTCGATGCGGCCCGCCTGCCCCAGGGTGCGGGGCTGGACCAGGATCAGCTTCTCGCGGACCTCGTTCGACAGACCGCCGATGGCGGCGTAATCGAGGCCCTCGGGCAGGGACAGCCCCTCCTCCCGCCGCAGCGCCTCGGCCTCCGAGGCCTGACGGTCCAGATAGCCGGCGTAGACGGCGTCGATCTCGACCTGCTCGCGCACGGCGGGCGACCAGTCGGCGATCTCGGGTCGGACGGCGATGAACTGGTCCAGGGTCGCATTGGGGAAGGACAGCAGATCACGGATCGACCGACGCTGGCCGTCGGCGTTGACGGTAATACCCAGCGCCCCGGCCTCCTTGGGCGTGAACTGCGTTTCACGTGAAACACGGTTCGCCCGGTCCAACTGGTCCGCCTTCTCCAGCCATACTTTCTCGCGGTCAGAACCGACGATCCCCGCGGCGATGCCGAGGGAGGTCAGGCGCACGTCGGCATTGTCGGCGCGCAGGGTCAGACGATACTCGGCCCGGCTGGTGAACATGCGATAGGGTTCGGTGACGCCGCGCGTCACCAGGTCGTCGATCATGACCCCGATATAGGCCTGGTCGCGGCCCAGAATGACCGGGTCGGAACCGGCGGCGGCGCGGGCGGCGTTCAGCCCCGCGATCAGCCCCTGGGCCCCCGCCTCTTCATATCCGGTCGTGCCGTTGATCTGACCGGCCAGATAGAGACCGGGACGCTTCTTGACCTCCAGCGCCGGGGTCAGTTCGCGCGGATCGACATAGTCGTATTCGATGGCGTAGCCGAAGCGGAAGACCTCGACGGCTTCCAGGCCTGGCATGGTGCGTAGGAAGGCCATCTGTGTAGCGTCCGACACCGAGGTCGAAATGCCGTTGGGATAGACGGTCGGATCGTCCAGACCTTCGGGTTCGAGGAAGACCTGGTGGCTGGTCTTGTCGGCGAAGCGGACCACCTTGTCCTCGATTGAGGGGCAGTAACGCGGACCGCGACCCGACAGCTTGCCGCCATAGACGGCGCTCTCGCCCAGGTTCTCGGCGATGATGCGGTGGGTTTCTTCGGTCGTATGAGTGATGCCGCAAGCGATCTGCGGCACTTCAATCTTGTCGGTCAGGAAGCTGAACGGCACGGGCTGGTCATCGGCCGCCTGCATCTCCAACTTATCCCAGGCGATGGTGCGGCCGTCCAGGCGGGCGGGCGTGCCGGTCTTCAACCGCCCCATCATCAGGCCCGCGCCATAAAGGTCAGCGGCCAGACCGACAGAGGGCGCCTCGCCGAAGCGACCGGCGGCGATGCGCTCCTCGCCGCGATGGATGACGCCGTTAAGGAAGGTGCCGGTCGTCAGAACCACGGCCCCGGCGCGCAATTCAGTCCCCTTGCCCGTCGTTACGCCGACGACGCGGTCGCCGTTCAGGATCAGGGCCTCGGCCGTGCCGGCCATCAGGGTCAGGTTCGGCGTCTGGGCCAGCTCGGCCTGCATGGCCTCGCGATAGAGACGACGGTCGATCTGGCTGCGCGGTCCGCGCACGGCGGCGCCCTTGGAGCGGTTCAGCAGGCGGAACTGGATGCCCGAGACATCGGCCAGGCGGCCCATCACGCCGTCCAGGGCGTCAATCTCGCGCACCAGATGGCCCTTGCCCAGGCCGCCGATGGCCGGGTTGCAGCTCATCTCGCCAATCGTTTCGAGCTTCTGGGTCAGCAGCAGGGTGCGGGCGCCCGCGCGCGCAGACGCGGCCGCAGCTTCGCAGCCGGCATGACCGCCGCCGATGACGATGACGTCGAAGGTCGTAGAGGGGGAGGAACTCATGGGCGAGGACATAGTCCATCCCGGCCCAAATCGCCACTAGAACGACGCCGATGTTTCACGTGAAACACCGTGGTTCGGCGGCTATTTGCCGATGCAGAAGGTGGAGAAGACCTCGCCGAGGATGTCCTCGACGCCGATGGCGCCGGTGACTCGGGCCAGGGCGTCGGCGGCCCGACGCAGGTCGTCACCCGCCATCTCTGGCGCCAAGTCCAGCGCGCGACGTCCCGCCTCGACGGCCTCCAGGGCCTCGACCAGGCGACGACGATGGCGCTCGCGCGTCACCGCCGGGAAGTCGGCGCCCGACAGATCGCGGGCCAGACGGGCGGCGATCCAGTCATGGAGATCGGACAAGCCCTCCCCGCTCGTCGTGCTGACGGACAGAGCCTCAAGCCCGTCAACCGGCTTCGCGGCGCCGAGGTCGGCCTTGTTGAGGATCTGTAGATCCTCAACCTGGGCGAAGGCGGCGGCGGGGTCATTTCCCTGCCCTTGATCTGGCGCCCTGACCCAGAGGCGCAGGTCAGCGTCTTGCGCTCGCAACCGCGCCCGGCGGATGCCCTCGGCCTCGACAACATCCTGGCCGTCACGCAGCCCGGCGGTGTCGGACAGGGTGACGGCATAGCCGCCAATCATCAGTTCGGCGTCGAGCACGTCGCGGGTGGTGCCGGCGATGGGGGTGACGATGGCCGCTTCACGCGCCGTCAGGGCGTTGAACAGCGATGACTTGCCAGCGTTGGTCTCGCCGATCAGGACGATGCGATAGCCCTCTCGCACCCGGCGCCCGCGGTCGGAATCGGCGAGGGCCGCGCGCAGGTCAGCGGCCAACTGGTCCAGAACCGGGCCGGCGGTGCGGGCCAGATTGTCGGGGACTTCCTCGTCGGGGAAGTCGATCTCGGCCTCGACCAGAGACAGGGCCTTCAGCAGGTCGCGACGGAAACCGGCGTAAGCAGCGCTGAGAGCGCCGTCCAGCTGACCCAGGGCCTGAGACTTCTGTGCGGTCGTCTCGGCGTCGATCAGGTCGGCGACGGCCTCGGCCTGGGCCAGGTCCATGCGCCCGTTCTGGAAGGCGCGGCGAGTGAACTCACCCGGTTCGGCGGGACGAACATTCAAGGCGATCAAGGCGCGGCTGGCGGCCTCGACCACGGCCCGACCGCCGTGCAGATGCAGTTCGGCGCTGTCTTCGCCGGTATAGGAATTCGGCCCCGGAAAGCGCAGGACCAGGGCCTGGTCCACCGTCTCACTGTCATGGCGCAGGGTGCGCAAAGCGGCCAGACGCGGCGTCAGTCCCCCTGCCCCCAGCGCGCTCAGCGCCGCGTTCACGCCTGGCCCGGACAGGCGCACGATGGCGATGGCGCCCCGCCCCGGCGGGGTGGCCAGAGCGAAGATGGTGTCGGCGTTGGAACTCAAGTCGTCAGGCCTTGGGCGCGCCCGACACGGCGGCTTCCATCAGACGGCGGAACTGATCCTGAGCCTGAACGCCGAAGCTGGTCCAGGTCTTCATCAGCTCATCGGGCTGCATGGAGGCCATATTGGCGTCCATCCGCTTCTGCATCTCGGCCACCAGATGGTCGTTCAGCCCAGTGACATCAGGCAGGCCGAGGAAGGCGCGGGCCTCTGCCGGGGTGCAGTCGATCTCGATGTTCAGCTTCATGATGTCCTCGCGCGTTTCACGTGAAACATGACGGCGCCCCTCAAGCAGCCCCGCGCCGCGCGCGCGGCGTTAGGGGCACAAATCAGGTATTCATGGACTGGAAGAAGTCGCCGTTGTTCTTGGACTGGCGCATCTTGTCGAGCAGGAACTCGATGGCGTCCTGCGGACCCATGGGGTTGAGGATGCGGCGCAGGACATAGGTCTTGGCCAGTTGATCCTTCGGCGTGATGAGGTCTTCCTTGCGGGTGCCGGACTTGAGCACGTCGATGGCCGGGAAGATGCGCTTGTCGGCGACCTTGCGGTCCAGCACGATCTCCGAGTTGCCCGTGCCCTTGAACTCTTCGAAGATGACCTCGTCCATGCGGCTGCCGGTGTCGATCAGGGCCGTGGCGATGATAGTCAGCGAGCCGCCCTGCTCCACGTTGCGCGCGGCGCCGAAGAAGCGCTTGGGCCGTTGCAGGGCGTTGGCGTCGACGCCGCCGGTCAGAACCTTGCCCGACGAGGGGACGGTGGCGTTGTAGGCGCGGCCCAGGCGGGTGATGGAGTCCAGCAGGATCACCACGTCCTTCTTGTGCTCGACCAGACGCTTGGCCTTTTCGATCACCATTTCGGCGACGGCGACGTGGCGGGTGGCCGGTTCGTCGAAGGTCGAGGCGACGACCTCGCCCTTCACCGTGCGCTGCATGTCGGTGACTTCTTCCGGGCGTTCGTCGATCAGCAGCACGATCAGGAAGACTTCAGGGTGGTTGCGTTCGATCGATTTGGCGATGTTCTGCAGCATGACCGTCTTACCCACCCGCGGCGGGGCGACGATCAGACAGCGCTGGCCCTTGCCGAGCGGGGCGACGATGTCGATGATCCGGCCCGAGCGGTCCTTCAGCGTCGGGTCCTGGATTTCCATGTGCAGGCGCTCTTCGGGATAGAGCGGCGTCAGGTTGTCGAACAGGACCTTGGTCTTGACCATCTCCGGATCTTCGAAGTTGATCGTGTCGACCTTGAGGAGGGCGAAGTAGCGCTCGCCCTCACGCGGGCCGCGCACGGCGCCGTGCACCGTGTCGCCCGAGCGCAGGCCGAAGCGGCGGATCTGCGACGGCGAGACATAGACGTCGTCCGGGCCCGGCAGGTAGTTGGCGTCGGGGCTGCGCAGGAAGCCGAAGCCGTCCGGCAGGATCTCCAGCACGCCCGAGGCGATGATCTCGACCTCTTCGTCGGCCAGGGTCTTCAGGATGGCGAACAGCAGGTCCTGCTTGCGCAGGTTGCCGGCGTTCTCGATGTCCAGGCCCTCGGCGAAGGCGACCAGATCTTCCGGCGTCTTCTCGTTCAGTTCCTGCAGCGTGATGCGGCCGTTGGGCACCATCGGTTCGCCGTCGTCGTCCTCGTCATCGGCTGTAGTGTCGACGCCGGTGTCGTCGTTGACGATCTGAGTTTCCTCGGCCTCGACTTCGGGCTCCGCAGGCGCCTCGACCGGCGCCTTGGCGCCGCCCAGGGTCAGCGTCTTGCGCGGACGTTCGGCAACGATTTCAACGGCTTCAGCGGACTGGTCGTTGTTTTCAGGCGTATCGGTCATGGCGTGCTCGCTCGCGCGCTCGGACGCATGGCTGCGTCGAGGCGGTTCGTCTGTCGATGTCGCGGCCTTGCGGCCAGAGGGAGGACGACGGGCTCCCGCAGGATCAATCCGGCAGGCGTCGCAAGAAGAGAGGGACCGCCCTGCGGATCGCGATGGGATCACGCCGAACGGTTCACCACGAGCGGAACCACGAATGACCCGGCGCCGTCAAGCAAGGCCGTTCTTTTTGGCCGCGGTCAAAAGGCTCCGCCTTGACGGCTTCGCGCGGCCCTACGGGTTTCAACCCGACGCGGCCTGGCGCTTCGCGCGCCTAAGCAGCGAGCGACCGCGTGGCGAGCGGTAGCGCCCTAAAATGCCCACTCCAGCGTGACGGACAGCACCATGACAATGGCCAGCAGGAAGGGGATCTCATTGGTCATGCGCCAGAAACGGCCTGAATATTTCGACGTCCCGGCGGCGATCTTCTTCCGTTGCCCGGCCAGGAAGCCGTGCCAGCCCGCCAGCAGCAAGACCCCGACCAACTTGGTGACCATCCACGGCTGATGCGCGAAGCTCCAGTCGGCGCCGTCGCCGCTGCGCAGCCACAGCAGCCAGCCGCCGAAGACGAAGGCCAGGATCATGGCCGGATTGATGATGATCCGCAGCAGGCGGGTCTGCCACAGGCGCAACAGGGCCTGCATTTCGCCGCGCAGGGGCTCGGCCTTGGCGTCTTGCTCGGCGTCATAGGCGAACAGGCGCGGCAGGAAGAGCATGCCGGCCATCCAGGCGATCACCGCCAGGATGTGAAGGCCGCGGGCCAGGTTGTAATAATCCATGAGGCTCCCCTTGACCGGTCAGGCCGCCTTTGAACATCCGGCGGGACAGGCTTTCAAGTGGGCGCATGGTCCACCCTTGGACGCGCCCTGCGGCGCCACGCCCGGCGTTTCCAGCGCGGCCTCGACGGCCTGGGCCAGGGCGGCGATGAAGGCGGGCTCTACGCCCACGGCGGGCGCGCGCAGATAGGGGGCGCAACCGACCTGCTCGGCCAGTTCGCCATACTCGTGGTCCAGTTCGACCAGGGTCTCGATGTGCTCGGAAACGAAGGCGATGGGCACCACCACGGCGCCGACGCCGTCCCGACCCGCCTGTTCGATGGCCTGCGGCGTGGCCGGACCCAGCCATTTCAGCGGCCCGACACGGCTCTGATAGCAGATGGACCAGTCGGTCAGACCCATGCGGGCGACGACGGCGGCCACCGTGGCCTCGACCTGGGCCTGATAGGGATCGCCGGCGACAACCAGCTTTTCCGGGATGCCGTGAGCCGAAAACAGCACGCGCACCGGCTGGCCCTCGGCACGATCCATGGTCTCGCGGATCAGTCGGGCCTGGGCCTCGATCAAGCCCTCGGCGTCGGGATAGCAGCAGACAGCGTGAACCTCGCCCGGCCCCTTGTAGGCCTCGCGCCAGACCTTCAGCGAAGACGCCGTCGTGGTGGTCGAAAACTGAGGATAGAGGGGTAGCAGGACCACATGGTCGGGCTGGAACTCCGCGACAGCGCGGGCCGTGTCCTCGGTGAAGGGGTGCCAATAGCGCATGGCGATGAAGACCTCGGTCTCATCGCCCGGCGCCGCGTCGGCCAGGCGCTGCGACAGAGCCGCCGCCTGTTTCAGGGTCTCGGGCAACAGGGGCGAGCCCCCGCCCATACGGGCGTAGTTGGCCTGGGCCGACTTCTCTCGACGCGAGGAAATCAGCCGCGCCAGCGGCGTGCGCACGATGCCCGGCAAGCCGATGATAGCCGGGTCGTTGAACAGGTTGAACAGGAAGGGCTTGACCGCGTCAGGCCCGTCTGGCCCGCCGAGATTGGTCAGCACCACCGCAACGCGGCGACCCGCACGATTGTTTTCGGCGGTCTGGGTCATTGAGCGCCGATCCGACGCAGGACCTGTTCGACATGGGCGATGGGCACGTCCGGAAGAATGCCGTGGCCCAGGTTGAAGATCCACGGCCCCTGCCCCCAGGCCTCCATCAACTGATCGACCCGACGATCCAGCGCATCGCCGCCGGCCCGCAGCAACAAGGGATCGAGCGCCCCCTGGATCGGCTTGATGGCCTGAACCCGTTTGCCGACCTCCAGAGGACAGGCGGTGTCCAGCGCCACGGCCTGAACGTCGCAATGGCTCGCGTAACGCTCCGCAAGCGCCGCAGAGCCTCTTGGGAAGCCGATGAGCGGCACGGTGACACCCAGGGCCCGGGCGCGCGCTACAAGCGCCTGGTGAGGCTTCAGAATGAGACTTTCGAACAGATCGTCCGGCAGACCCTCGGCCCAGCTCTCGAAGATCTTCAGCACCTGGGCGCCGGCGTCCTGCTGCATCTTCAGATAATGGGCGGTGGACTCGACCAGAACCTCGAGCAGGGCGGCGACCTTTTCCGGTTCCGCATAGGCATAGGTCCGGGCCGTGGCGCGCTCGCCCTTGCCGATGCTGCGGGCCTCGCCGTCCAGCATATAGGTGGCCACGGTCCAGGGCGCTCCGGCGAACCCGATCAGGGCCTTTGCCGGATCGAGTTCAGCGCGCACCAGGCTCAGGGTATGGCCCACCGACTTCAGGGCTTCCCCCGCCCCGGATGCCAGCTCCCGCATGGACTCCACAGACGGCAGGGCGCCGAGGCGCGGGCCTTCGCCGGCTTCGAACCAGACCTTCTGTCCCAGGGCTCCTGGGATCAGCAGGATGTCGGCGAAGACGATGGCCGCGTCGAAGCCGAACCGGCGCATGGGCTGAAGCGTCGCCTCGGCCGCCATCTCCGGGTTCATGCAGAAGGCGATGAAGTCCGGCGCCTTGGCCCGCAGTTCGCGGTACTCGGGCAGGTAGCGCCCGGCCTGACGCATGAACCATACGGGCGGACGGGTCGTGGTCTGGCCCTGGAGAGCCTGGATCAGAAGAGGAGTGCTCATGTCTTGGGCTTTAGGATGCACACCCCCAAGCCTCAATCCCTATTCAAGAATAAGAATTTGAAAGAGTTGGAGGATGGAAGCAGGGCGCTGGATCACGGGGATAGAATCCGATCGTCCCGTCCGTCGACAGGTTTCTCCCCGATTTCCGAAGAACGAATTCGGCGGCCCCGGTCATGGTGTGTTGATTACGGGGATAACCGGCTCTGAGTCCGCTGTGACGGGAGTCCGATCTGGGCGCCGTTGTGGGAAAGGCGCCGGGCGCCAATTCTGGACAAGGCGCCTTATCCCCTGGTGAGGATAATAATTCGGCGCCTGTATGAACGACTTCAGGCGCCGTTCGGCAATCGGCGCCCGTGATCCCCGCTCGCGACCGGGCCGTGAGCTTGCTAGAGGATTCGGCGCCCAGGCGATGTCGAACGGCGCCCCGGCTTTTGCACAGGCTGCGGGGAAAGAGTCCGCCGCTATCCAGGCGGTTTGAGGATGAGGAGACGATCAGAGCCATGAGCCCCGCCCGACCCGCGTCGCGTCTCGCCACCTATTTCCACGTCCACCTGGTCTCGGACTCGACCGGCGAGACCCTGAACGCCATGGCCAAGGCCGTGATTGCCCGTTTCGACGGCGTCATCCCCATCGAACACATCTATGCCCTGGTCCGCTCGCCCAAACAGATGGAGCGCGTGCTGGAAGAAGTCGCCGGGGCGCCCGGCGTGGTGCTGCACACCCTGGTGGACCGTGAGCTGCGTGAACAGCTGGAGGAAGGCTGCCGCCGGCTGAAGACGCCGCAGATCGGGGCGCTGGACCCGCTGGTGGGGGCGCTGTCGGGTTATCTGGGCGCCAATATCTCGACCCGCGTCGGGGCTCAGCACGCCCTGGACCACGGCTATTTCAACCGTATCGGCGCCCTGGACTTCGCCATCGCCCATGACGACGGTCAGGGCACGCTGGATCAGTTGGAGCACGCCGACGTGGTCCTGTGCGGCGTCAGCCGAACGTCCAAGACCCCGACCTGCATCTATCTGGCCAATCGCGGCATTCGCGCCGCCAATGTCCCCCTGGTGCCGGGTCAGGAAGACGGAGAGCGGCTGACCCAGTTGAAGCATCCCCTGGTCGTGGGCCTGACGGTGGCGCCGGATCGTCTGGTGCAGATCCGTCGCAACCGGCTGGAGGGGCTGAACGCCGCGCGGGCCTCGGACTATGTCGATCATGACGCGGTGCGCGACGAGACGGTCAAGGCGCGCCGGGCTTTCGAACGGCGCGGCTGGCCGACCATCGACGTAACCCGGCGCTCGGTCGAGGAGACGGCCGCCGCCATCATCAACCTGTTGAGCGAGCGACGCAGCCGCCGTCAGGACATCCCCGGAGCCCCCTCGTGACGACGACCGACGGCGAACGCCTGATCCTGGCCTCCAAGAGCGCGGCGCGGCGCGCCGTCCTGACCGAGGCGGGCGTGCCCTTTACCGTTCATGTCGCCGACGTGGACGAGGACGCATTGAAGACGCCGGGCGTGGATCCGGTTGAACTGGCGGCCGAGCTGGCGCGGGCCAAGGCCCTGGCCGTGTCGCGCCACGACGCCGAGGCCTGGGTCCTGGGCGCCGATCAGACCCTGGCCTTCGACGGCGGCCTGGTCTCCAAGGCCCCGACGCTGGCGGCGGCGCGCGAGCGCCTGATCGCCATGCGCGGTCGGACCCATCAGCTGCATTCCGGCGCGGCCCTGGCCCGCAACGGCCAGGTGGTCTGGTCCGGCGTCGATACGGTCGAGATGAGGATGCGCGACTTCTCCGACGCCTTCCTCGACGCCTATCTGGCGGCGGAGGGCGAGGCCCTGCTGGCCTGCGTCGGCTCCTACAGACTGGAAGGCCTGGGGTCGCAACTGTTCGAGGCGGTCGAGGGCGACTATTTCACCGTCCTTGGCCTGCCGCTGTGGCCGGTGCTGGCCGAACTGCGCCGGGCCGGGGTGATCGTCTCGTGAGCCCCTCCCCTTTTCGCACCAACCGCATCACGGGCGGCGCCCTGCTGGCCGGGATCGCCGGTCAGCCGGTGGCCCATTCGCTCAGCCCGGTCATTCACAACGCCTGGCTGGAGGCCGGGAATATCGACGGGGCCTATATGCCCTTCGCGCCGAAGGACGCCGCCGGGTTCGATATTCTGGTCGCTGCGGGCCGCGCCGGACTGGTTCAGGGTCTGAACGTCACCGCCCCCTTCAAAGAACAGGCCTTCGCCCTGGCGGATGAAGCCAGCAAGGCCGCCCAGGCGACGGGTTCGGCCAATATCCTGGTCTTCGACGAGGGCCGCGTGCGCGCCGACAGTTCCGACGGCCCAGGGGTTCTCTACGCCCTGTCAGAACAGGCGCCGGACCTGGCGCTGAAGGGCGCCGTCGTGGTCATGTTGGGCGCCGGCGGTGCGGCGCGGGCGTGCGCGGGCGCCCTGATCGAGGCGGGGGCGAGCATCGGCATCCTCAACCGTTCGCATGACCGGGCCGAGGCCCTCGCCGCCGATCTCGGTCCCTCGGTCCGCGTCGCCGTGGCGGCTGATCTGGCCGAGGCCGATCTGGTCATCAACGCCCTGAGCGTTCAGCCCGCCATCGACCTGTCGGTTCTGAAACCGGGCGCCGTGGTCATGGACATGACCTACAAGCCCGTCGTCACGCCCTTCCTGGCGGCGGCCCGGGCGCGCGGCCTGACGACCGTGGACGGTCTGGCCATGCTGATCGGTCAGGCGGCGCCTTCGTTCACCGCCCTGTTCCGTCGTCCGCCCCCGCCGCTGGATCTGCGCGCCCTCCTGTTGGCCCATCTGGGAGAGGAGGCGTGATCCTCCTCGGCCTGACCGGCTCGATCGGCATGGGCAAGTCGACGACATCGCGGATGTTCGCCGACGAAGGCGCTCTGGTCTGGGACGCTGACGCCGCCGTGCATCGCCTCTATGCGCGCGGCGGGGCGGCGGTCGAACCTCTGGGCCAGGCCTTCCCCGGCGTAGTTGTGGACGGCGCCGTGGACCGCACCCGCTTGGCTGAGCGCCTGGGCCGTGACGAAGATGCGTTCAAGCGCTTGGAGGCCATCGTCCATCCTCTGGCAGCCCAGGACCGGGCTGATGATCTGGCGGCGGCGAGCGCCAGGGGCGTGCGGTTGGCGGTTCTCGACATCCCCCTGTTGTTCGAGACCGGCGGCGACGCCTTCGTGGACGCCGTGGTCGTGGTCACCGCCGATCCCGAGGTTCAGGCCGCCCGCGTTCTGGCCCGCCCCGGCATGACCCGCGACCGTTTCGAGGCCATCCTGGCCCGCCAGACGCCCGACGCCGAGAAACGCCGCCGCGCCGACTTTCTGGTCGATACAGGGCGCGGACTGGACGCTGCGCGCGATCAGGTGCGCGAAATCGTGGGGACAGTCCTTGATCCGTCGTGGACGCCGCCGCGTCGGGGCTGAGCCGGCTCTTTCGTCCGGGCGCGGCTTACCCCATTAAGGGACATGGCCCGCGAAATCGTCCTCGATACTGAAACCACTGGCTTCGATCCCAAGACGGGCGACCGTCTGATCGAGGTCGGCTGCATCGAGATCTATGATCTGCTGCCGACGGGGCGGACCTTCCACCGCCTGGTCAATCCCGAGCGGCTGATCCCCCCGGACGCGATCCGGGTCCACGGCATCACCGACGACCACGTCAAGAACGCGCCGAAGTTCCACGAGATCGCCGCCGACCTGCTGGAGTTCGTCGGCGACGCGCCCCTGATCGCGCACAACGCCAACTTCGACCGCAACTTCATCGACTTCGAGTACAGCCGCATCGGCCAGAAGCCGCCGCCGCAGGAGCGGTGGATCGACACGCTTCAGCTGGCGCAAAAGCGCTTTCCGGGCATGCCGAACTCGCTGGACGCCCTGTGCAAGCGCTTCAAGATCTCGCTGGTCGACCGCACCCTGCACGGCGCCCTGATCGACTCCCGCCTGCTGGCCGAGGTCTATCTGGAGCTGCGCGGCGGTAAGGAACGGGCGCTGGACCTGACATCGGTCCGCAGCCCGCAAGCCGTGGCGGCGGCGGCGTCGGTCAGTCACGGGGCGCGACCCCATCCCCTGCCGTTGCGCTCGACCGAGGCCGAACAGGCGGCGCATCTGGCCTTCCTGAAATCGGCGCTGAAGGACTACAGCCTGTGGGCCGGCTACGGCGTGACCGTCGAGGTCGAGGTCAAGGACGAGGCGGCGGCCTAAAGCGCGGCGTCCATCAGGATGTAGGTCCCGGGCTTCTCCTGAAAGGCGTCGATCTGGGGGACCAGGCGGCGGAAATGCTCGCTGGCGCAGTGAGCGTCCAGCGCCGCCTGATCGGGCCATGCCTCGATGAAGATGAAGTGGCCGGGCTGGCGCTGATCCGTGAACAGATCATAGGCGACGCATAGCGGCTCCTCGCGCGTCAGGCGCACCAGTTCGCGATAAAGCGGCATGACCGTCTCGACGTGTTCGGGCTTGATGAAGTCCTCGGCGATGACCTTCAGCACGACAACCTCCCCGCATAGAAAAGGGGACGTCCCAAAGGACGCCCCCAAACCTTCCGCTCAAGCAGCGAGGCGCCGCGCGCCTCGCGTTAGCGGCCTCACTTATGAATTATGCCTGGCCGGTTTCGGCCGGGCCGCTGGCGATCTGCTGCTGGCGAGCGACGTAGATGGCGGCGAAGTCGATCGGGTCGACCATGAAGGGCGGGTAGAAGCCGCCGTCCGAGGTGGCCTGGGCGATGATCTGGCGCGCAAACGGGAAGAGGTAGCGCGGGCACTCGATCAGCAGCAGGGGCTCGATGTCCTGAGGCGAGACGCCGCTCAGCGCAAACAGGCCGCCATAGACGAGTTCCACGTGAAACACTGCGGTCTTGTCGTCGCCGGTCGCCTTGACCGACAGCTTCAGGTCGACTTCGAACAGGCCGTCGGGGCGACCCGAGGCGTTCATTTCCACGCCCATGTCGATGGCGGGCTTGCCTTCGATGCGCAGGCTTTCCGGCGCGCGCGGGTTTTCGAAAGACAGGTCGCGGACGTACTGCGCCATGATGCGGAAACCGGGACCGGCGGGCTGGCCTTGCATCGGCTCGGTCTGGCCGTTGGCGGCGGTGTCGGCAGGGGCGTTGGCGTCGGTCATGAAAATATAAGCCGTCAGTCTGAATCGAGGGACGTCGGACCGCTCCGGGCCCGGCATGAGGGGTCCGCGACTACCACGGCGAGGCTATTGGCCGCAACGGCGAGACCGGCGTTCTGAGCCCCCCTTGCCTTGCGCCCGGCGGGATCGCCCCCTAATCCTCACCATAACAGATGTGCGCCCGCAAAATCCCCCTTGGGCGCGCGCCAATCAGGTGAAGCCCGTGCCCGTGCAATTCCAGATCGTCATGTTCGCCATCGTCGCCGCGGTGCTGCTGTTCATGCTCTACAACGTGCTGGGCAAGAAGGTGGGGCGTCAGCCTCAGGAAGACGCCCGCCTGCCCCAGGCCGCGCCCCAGGGCGGTCCGGCCCCGGCTGCCCTGACGCCCGGCGTGGACGCCGCCACGGCCGCCGCGGTTGCGGGTCTGAAGGCCCGCGATCCCGCCTTCGATCCCGCCCGCTTCCTGGAAGGCGCGCGTCAGGCCTATGAGACCATCGTGCGCGGCTACGCCTCGGGCGACCGTGAAGCCCTGCGTCCCCTGCTGACGCCGTCGGTCATGACCTCGTTCGAGGCCGGCATCGCCGCACGCGAAGCGCGCGGCGAGCGTGAACAGGCCGAGTTCCTGCACACGCCCCGCGCCGATCTGGAGCTGGCCACGGTCAAGGACGACCGCGCCGTCGCCAAGGTCCGCTTCCTGGCCGAGATGCGCAGCACCGTGACCCCCGCCGAGGGCGAGGCCATGATCGAGGAGCGCCGCACCGCCGAACTGTGGACCTTCGAGCGCACCCTCGGCGCCGCCGATCCCAACTGGGCCCTGGCCCGGGTCGAGCCGGCCAGCGCCTGATGCGCGTCCCCGCCGTGGCGTCTGTCTCGCCGTTCGTACGGCCAGGCGTGACCCGGTCGGGCCTGACGAAACTCGGCGTCCTGTCGCTGCTGCTCTTTGCGGCGGCCTGCGTCTCGACGCCGCGCGTGACGCCGCCGGGTCCGACAGGACCCGGACCTGGGCCGGTCTCCCCGCCGACGCCGGTCGAGGGCCTGAGCCTCAGCGCCCTGCCCGGCTGGGCCGAGGAGGACCATCTGGCGGCGTTTCGCGCCTATGTCGCCGGCTGCGCTCCGGCTCGACGCGGCGGGGCCGACGCTGTCTGTCTGCGCGCCCGCGCCCTGTCGTCTTCGCGCCTGTCGCCCAGCGAGGCCCGCGCCTTTCTCGAAGCCAGCTTCGTCGCCACGGAGGCGCGCACCGACGACGGCCGCGCCGGCCTGTTGACCGCCTATTTCGCCCCGGAGTATTCGGCCCGCCGCACCCCCGACGACGAGTTCGACGCCCCGGTGCTCAGCCGTCCGGCCAATCTGTCGGAGGTGGGCGACCGCAGCGCCATCGAGGCCGGATCGGCCCAGTCGACCGCCCTGGCCTGGATGCGGGCCGAGGACCTCTTCTTCCTGCAGATCCAGGGCTCGGGGACGCTGACCTTCCCGGACGGCGCCCGTCTGCGCGCGGCCTACGCCGCTGACAACGGCGCCAAGTTCGTCGGCATCGCCCGCCCCATGGCCGAGCGCGGGCTGCTGCCAACCAATGGAACCTCGGGCGACGCCATTCGCGGTTGGCTCTCGGCCCATCGCGGGGCCGAGGCGCGCGCGGTCATGGCCCTGAACCCGCGCTACATCTTCTTCACCGTCAGTCCCGACGACGGCAATGAGGCCACCGGCGCCGCCGGCGTCCCCCTGCCCGCCCGGCGGTCCGTGGCCGTGGACCCGTCGCGCTGGACCTATGGCGATGCGGTCTGGATCGAGGCCGACGGCGGCAATCTCATCGGGGCCAGGGCCAGCTATCGCGGCCTGGTCATGGCGCTCGACACCGGCTCGGCCATCCGCGGCCCCGTCCGCGCCGACCTCTACATCGGCCGTGGCGATGCGGCGGGTCAGGAAGCGGGCGCCGTGCGCCATCCCTTAAGAATGTGGCGGCTCGTGCCGAGGGGATAGGGCGAGGAGGTCAGAGTCTGATTTCGATCGAGGCTGTGTAAAAACGTGCGGACCCACGGCGGGGCGGAAGGTGGCGACGAGGT
>NZ_QLLC01000031.1 GCF_003350205.1 Brevundimonas bullata
GTCCTCGTCGCTTCAATCCGCTTGTGGGTCAGGCACTTTGTCCACACCACCTAGGGCGAACAGCAGGGTGAGCAGACGGAGCAGAGGACGCATGGGAGACCTAGTTGTGAGCGGCTCGCAATAGCATTCAAGCGACGCCGCTGTCGCGTCTAAACCGCGGACGCGCCCGGGCCCGCAGAGGCGGCCGCGATCGCGGCTGCCGTCGGGTCAGACTTCGTAACGCGCGGCCGTCAGAGGTGGATCGTGCGCTCGGCTACCGCCAGGCAGGCTTCGCGCAGGGCTTCCGGCAGGGTCGGATGGGCGTGGCTTGTGCGCGCCAGATCCTCGGCCGCCGCGCCGAACTGCATGGCGGCGACCGCTTCATGGATCAACCCGCCGGCCTCAGGGCCCAGGATGTGCACGCCGAGGATCTTGTCCGTCGCGGCGTCGGCCAGAACCTTGACCAGACCGTTCTTCTCCAGACGCGCCTTGGCCATGGCGTTGGCGGAGAAGGGGAAGCGCCCCACGCGGTAGGCCACGCCGGCCGCCTTGAGGTCGTCCTCGGTGCGGCCGACCGAAGCCAGTTCCGGCCAGGTATAGACGACCGCCGGAATCGTTCCGTAGTCCACATGGCCCGCGCCCCCCGCCAGGCGTTCGGCCAGGGCGATCCCTTCCTCCTCCGCCTTGTGGGCCAGCATGGCGCCGCCGATGACGTCGCCGATGGCGTAGACCCCGTCGGCGCTGGTCCGGAACCCTTCGTCCACCGGAATAAAGCCCCTGCGGTCGGGCGCAATGCCGACCGTTTCCAGATCGAGCCTGGCGGTTGCGGGCCGTCGGCCGATGGAGACCAGCACGACATCGGCCTTGATGGTTCCTCGCGCGCCATCGCCCATGGGCTCGACGTCGAGGACGACGTCGTCGCCCTCCATCCGCGATCCGACCACCTTATGCCCAAGGCAGAACTGGAAGCCCTGGGCCTCGAGCACCTTGTGCAGCGCCGCCGACATCTCCGAGTCGACGCCGGAGGCGATCCGGTCGAGCACCTCGATGACCGTGACCTCGCTGCCGAGCCGACGCCAGACCGACCCCAGCTCCAGTCCGACGTAGCCGCCGCCGATCACCGCCAGATGGCGCGGCGCCGCCGTCAGGCTCAGGGCGCCGGCGGAGGTGACGATCCGCCGCTCGTCGATGGGCAGGTCGGGCAAGGTCGCCGC
The DNA here is from genome assembly GCF_003350205.1 of Brevundimonas bullata. Lineage (GTDB taxonomy): Bacteria > Pseudomonadota > Alphaproteobacteria > Caulobacterales > Caulobacteraceae > Brevundimonas > Brevundimonas bullata. Next base: position 1,194 of record NZ_QLLC01000031.1, read on the forward strand.
TTCCGATCCGCTGGCGATGACCACCGCCTTGCTGGCCTGCACCTCGAAAGCGCCGTCCGCGGCGCGCACCTCCACCCGGTCGCGCGCCAGCAGCCGCCCGCGGCCCTGGAAGCGGGCGACCTTGTGCTTGCGCAGGAGGTAGGCGACCCCTTCGCCAAGCTCGGTCACCACCTTGCCCTTGTGCCGCATGACACCGTCAAGATCGGCCCGCACATTGTCTACCATGACGCCGAACGCTTCGAGATTGCGCGCCATCTCCAGCCGCTCGGTGGCCTGGAGCAGCGCCTTGGACGGAATGCACCCGATGTTCAGGCAGGTCCCCCCGAGCAGTTCGCGGTCGTCGATGACCGCCACCGACAGGCCGAGCTGGCTCGCCCGGATCGCACACGGGTATCCGCCCGGCCCGCCGCCGATGATCACCAGGTCGTAGGAGGTCGTCGAACGGCTCATGGCGTCAGCCTTTGCTGCGAGTGGATGGGAGAGAAGGGCCCCGGCCAGCCCGAGGAAGCGGCATCAGGCGCCCCCCTCATTGAGGGCCGCGTCGCGCGTCTCCATTCGGAACCCGCTTCCGGGGAGGGCCGGCAGGCGGCGGAAGTCGATCTCCAGATCCTGATCCGGCAGCCGGTAGTTCAGGTCGGCGAGCAGGCCGACGGCGCGCTCCATCAGCTCCACGACGATCCCTTCGCCAGGGCAACGGTGACCGGTCGCCGCATCCCCACCGCCCTGGGGGATGAGACCGAACGGATCTCCGGAGCCGTCGCTGAACCGCTCCGGCCGGAACGCCTCGGGATCAGTCCAGTGTGCGGGATCGTGATTGGAGCCATAGAGGTCGAGGACCACCTGACGGCCCTCCGGGAAGACCAGGTCGCGCCATCGAAACGGCGCGCGCACACGCCCGATCACTGCCGGGAAGAACGGATAGAAGCGTCGGACTTCCTGGACGAAGGCGCGGCGACGTCCGGCGTCGGCGTCGGCCAGACGGGCCGCATCCGGGTGAGCCTGCATCGCGTGCGCCACAAACACGATGTAGACCGAGGTCGCGACAGTCGGCCGCAATACATTGGCCAGTTCGACCGCCGCCGTGTGGATCGGCAACGGTTCGCCGTCCGCGGCGCGGGTCCAGGCCCAGGCGTGGGCGGCCGTGTCCGGATCCGGCGACAGACGGCCGGCGCGAATGTCTTCAATGATCGAGCCCAGCCAGGCGTCGACGCGGCGACGCGCGTGCCTCGACCACAGATGCCGGGGGCCCCGCGATCCCGCCGCGTCGAACAGCGCCCTCAGGTGACGGACCCGTTTCGCCTCTTCGTGCGGCTCGAGCGGCACGCCGGCCCAGGCGCAGACGGCCCGCGTTAGCACCGGCTGCAAGGCGTCATACAGCACGATGTCGTCCTCGCCGGCCCATTCGACGGCCGCGCGCCGCCACTCCGCTTCGAACAGTTCGCCCAGTCGCGCGACACGGGCTGGCGACATCAGGGACATGAACACGCCCTTGCGGGCGCGGTGGGCCTCGCCGTCCAGCCCCTGGACGCCGCCCTCGCCGAGCAGCGTGCGGCGGACCGGCGCCGGCATGGCGCCCGCCCGCACGATGCGGGTCTCGTCATAGAAGATCCGCGCCGCCTCGCGGCCTCTCAGACAGGTCGTCTCCTTCAGCGCCAGGCGGGTCTCGACGACGTCGGCGCCGGCCTGCTCGAACAGGTGGGAAAGGCGCCGATAAGGGTCTGTCAGCAGGGCCAGGGTCTGGTCGCCGTGTCGCGAGGTCGGCCGATGCGTCATCGAAATCCTCCAGAAGGACGGGCGGTCCGCGACGGGAGCCGCCAATCGCCTCCAAACGTCGCGGTGGGCTAATGGCTCCGGGGTCTTTGCGCCTTCCGGATCTTCCACAGGGTCAAAGCGGCGCGGATGGATCGTGCAACGCCTCGATCACCTTGCAGGCGGAGACCCGGCCCCCGGCGCATTCCGTCGTCATCCGCGACAGTTCGCGCTGGAGGGCGCGGAGCCGGGCGATCTTCTGTTTCACATCGGCGAGATGACGTTCGGCCAGGGTGCTGGCCTCGGCGCAGGGTCGATCGGGGTGATCCGACAGATCAAGCAAGGAGCGGATCGAATCCAGATCGAAGCCCAGCTGGCGGGCATGCCGGATGAATGACAGGCGGCGCTCCGCCGCGTCGTCATACATGCGCCGGTCGCTGGCGGTGCGCGGCGGCGGCGGAAGCAAGCCGATTTCTTCATAGAAGCGGATGGTCGGAACCTTGACGCCCGTGGCGGCGGCCAGTTTGCCGATGGGGCGCAACCCGGACGAGGCGGGAGAGGGGAGGGGCATCGCGTCAGCTCGTAACGGCGGGTGAAAGGCATCTGGGGCGGGGAGGGATCATCGGCCCAGCCCCATCAGGACGACGGCGATGCCGAAGGCGGCAATCGTGGAGGCGCCGGTGAGCGCCATGCCGAAGGCCGGGGCCGCCGCGCCCTGCGCGTAACCCAGGGCGAAGAAACCCCGACCAACCAGATAAAGAGGGACCAACACCGGCAGCAGGATCATCTCCTCGCCGCGCAGCACGGTGGCGAGCACCAGGTGGGCGCTCACCGCCAGAACGGTCTGTTCAAGCGAGTTCTGTAGCACGGCGGCGGGTAGGGCGAGCCTGGCGCCGGGCGCCGCATCGGCGGACCCGGCCGGTCGGCGTCGGACCGGAACCGGATGCTGGCCACCACCCTCAAACACCCCGCGAGCCACAGGAAGACCGGGAGATTCGCCTGCAGGGCATAGGCCAGCCTATCGGCCGTCGCCATGTCGCGCGCCGCGCCGAGAAGGGGCGGGGAAAGCCGCAGCCAGGCGGAGGCCGCCGCTGAGGCGGTGATGAGAATCGCCGGCGCCGAGCGGACGGCGATCGCCCTCTGTTCGGCGGGAAGCCTCATCGCGCCGCCCGTCCCAGGGTCGAGGACGCCGCGCGGCTGTCCGAGCCCCGGACGGTGAGGAGGAGCAGCGCGACGCCGCAGACAATGGCCGCATCGGCGAGGTTGAAGGTCGGCCAGTGCGCCGCCCCCCAATGAAGATCGATAAAATCGGTGACCGCGCCAAAGCGTAGCCGGTCGACGAGGTTCCCGATCGCTCCACCGGCGATGAGGCCTGCGGCGGCCGCCGTCACGGCGCTGCGCGTGCGCCAGATCCACGCCAGCAGGGCGCCGATGATCAGGGAGGCCACGGCGCTCAGCGCCCAGCGGCCGACGGCGCCTGAGCCGGCGAACAGGCCGAAGGTGACGCCGGGGTTGAACCCGAGACGCAGCGCGAGAAACGGCGTGAGGTTGATCGGAGCGTCCAGCTGAGCGCGCGCCGCGGCCTTGGCGGCCTGATCCACGACGGCGATCAGCGCCGCGAGCGCGAAGGCGATCGTCTGCAGGCGGCCGGGAACGCGTCGCGTCGGGTGCATGGTGATCATGAAGCCTCCAATGGATTTCAACTGATTTTGGGCCCTCTAGTTACTAGAGGATCAAGCTGGTTTTATCTGACAGGCGTTTCTTTCATGGAAGCCATGCATTCTCGGCATGATCGTCTAGCCATTGGGAGATGCATGCTTCTCGCGAAAGGGTAATCCGATGACTGAACCCCCTCTCGTCCTGTGCACTTCCTCGCCCGGCTGCAGTTGCGGCGTGGCCTCCAGGTTCGACAGCGCCACCCCGCCTACCGGCGCATCATGATCGCGGTGATCGCCGTCAACTGCGCCGCCTTTATGGCCATAGCCAGCGGCGTGTCCCTGCAAGGCTCGGCGCCCCCTGGGCGCCAATGTGCTCAACTTCCTGGCCGACGCGCCACCTACGGCATCAGCCTGGCCGTGATCGGACGTTCGGTCGCCGTGCAGTCCGGGGCGGCCAATGGCCAAGGCGCCAGCCTCGTTGCGTTGGTGCTGTTATTCCTCAGCTACGCGATCTCGCGAGCCACCTCCGGGGCGCCGTCCCGTGGCATCACCGGACTGGGCCCTCTGGGCTTCTTCGCCAACGCCCTGGCCGGCTTACTGCTGGTAAGCCACTGCGCAGGCGACGCCAACGTCCGCTCGCTCTGGCTATGCGCGCGCAACGACCTTACCCAGAGCCTGGCGTCGCGGCGACCGGCGGAGCGGTCTGGCTGACCGGTTCACGATGGCCCGACCTGATAGCGGGAGCGCTACTCGGGTGAAGATTGCGCATTCTGCAATCTCGATCCACCTGCAGACGCAGCGAAAGAATCGGACGCGATCAGCGTGCGCTCGCTTAAAGATCGCTCGACGTTGCTGAATAGGTCGAGATGGCCGACGACGCGCCACTCTCGGCCTTGCATGTCGACTTTCCCTCTCCCTCACCGCGGATTGGTGGTCACTCGAAACAGTCGCAGCCCCCGAACACTGTAACAGATTGCTTGATCGCCCGAATGAAAGTATCCACCACGCGATGGCGTGGCCAATTGCGACATGGGCAAGACTGATACTGGCGGTGACCCTGGTCTCCGCCGTGTTTTTCGTCGCCCCGATCGCTGACGCCGCGACCTGCGTCCCGGAGACGGCATCGGCTCACGCCATGGTCGTTGAAGATGCGGGCGATGGCGACCAGGTCGACCCTGGCGCTGGGCACGGAGTCTGCACCCACGGCCACTGCCACCACAACGGAACTGCCCGTGCGGATGTCGCCGACCACATCGCGATGCAGATCCACGCGCGGCCTGTTCACGCCTTCCCCTCGAGTGATTTTCCGTCGTCGATCTCTCCCGACGGCCTGAAGCGCCCTCCCAGAGTCTGACCGGACGTCTGCGCCGCCGTGCGCGCGAACTCGTGTCAAATTTCTGGAAGATGAATCATGCCTCCCTCATATCGCAGGCCGCCGCGTTTCGCGGTCGGCTGCGCGTTGGCCGCATTCGCGGCCGTGCTGGCCAGTCCCGCTTGGGCTGACCCCGCGCCGTCCTTCGCCGAGCTGCTCGCCCAGCTGGGTCAAACCCCGGCCACCCTTGAAGCCGGCGCCCTGTCGGACGCCGCCGAAGCACGTGTCCGCCAGGCCCGTGCGAGGCCTAATCCGACGATCGCTCTCGACGCCGAGAACGCTTTCGGCACGGGGCCCTTCTCGGGCTACGCCAATGCCGAAACCACCTTGTCGATCAGCCAGGACCTCGAGCTGTGGGGACGTCGGACCGCGCGGGTCAATGTCGCCCGCGCGGAAGCCGGAACCGCGGCGCTGCAGCGGGATCTCGCCATCATCGACGCCGCCGGAAGGCTCGCTCAGGTCTATGCCGATGCGGAAGCCGCCCAAAGGCGGGCTGCTCTCGCGGAGGAAAGCCTCACCCTGACCATCGCCGATGCGAGGGCCGCCCTTGTTCTTGTCGAGGAAGGCCGTGAGCCGCTGCTGCGCGGCATCCAGGGGGAAAGCGAAGCGGCTGCGGCGCGTGCCTCTCGCGATGAAGCCGTCGCGGAGCGCGACGCGGCCTTCGCGCGGCTGACCGCAGTCGCCATGCTGGCGGCTCCGGTCACGACGATCGACACCAGCCTGCTGGACCTCGCACCTGCCGCGACCTTCGCTCCCCCGGCGGAGGCGCCGGCCGTTCGCGTCGCCGAGGCTCAGCGCGCGGCCGCCGAACGCAGGATCGATGTGGAGCGGATCCGCTCGCGCCCGGACATCAACGCCAGCGTTGGTGTCCGTCGCTACGAGATGGAGGACGCGACGGCGCTGACGTTCGGCGTCAGCATGCCGCTGCCCCTGTTCGACCGCAACCGCGGGAACATCGACGCGGCGCAGGCCGACTTCCGGGCTGCGGATGCGCGGCTCCTGGGCGCCCGCCAGGAGGCCCAGGCCGATCGCGCCGCGGCGCGGGCGCGCCTCGCCGCCTCCGTGAGCCGGGTCTCCGCCGCCGATGCGGGGGTGGCGTCTGCCGAGGAGGCCTACCGTCTGTCGCGGATCGGATCCGAAGCGGGGCGCATCTCCCAACTCGAGCTGCGGGTCACCCGTGCAGCCCTGATCTCTGCCCGAACTTCGGCCGTCGATGCGCGCCTTGCACGCGTCCAGGCCGAGATTGAACTTGCGCGCCAGGACGGCCGCGCCCCCTTCCAAGGAGCCCAATGATGCGCAAGCGCACATCCAACAAGACGTTGCTGATCGGCGGCGCCGCCGCCGTCGTTCTGCTTGGCGGAGGCGGGCTGTTCCTGCTCACGCGCGGGCCGGACGCCGCTCCAGCCGCCGCCGAGGGTGAGGCGGGTCACGCTGAAGAAGAGGGCGCCCACGCCGAGGGCGAAGCCGGCCACGAAGGCGAGGCCGAAGCGCCGGAAGGCTTCGTCGCTCTGAGCGCGGCCCAGGCCCAGGCCGCCAACCTGATCGTGGTCGGCGTCGGTCGGGGAGGGGGCGCCGAAACCCGGCTCTCCGGGCGGGTCGAGCCCATGGTCGACGCGCGCGCCGCTGTGGCGGCGTCCGTCGGCGGGCGGGTCGAGCGGGTTCTCGTAGCTCCGGGCCAGTCGGTCCGGATCGGTCAGCCCCTGGCGAGCGTCGTCAGCGGTGAAGCGGCGACGTTCCGCGCGGACGCAGACGCGGCGGCCGCCGAAACTGAAGTGGCGCGCCAGGCTTATCAACGCAACCGCAATCTGGCGGACCAGGGCGTTGTCGCCCGACAGGAGGTCGAGGCGTCCCGCGCGCAACTGCTCAGCGCCGAAGCCGGCGCCCGCGCGGCTCGCGCGCGGTCCAGCGCGGCGGGCTCGCCCAACGCTTCGGGCCGCCTCAGCGTCACCAGCCCCATCACCGGAGTCGTGACCAGCGTCCAGGTCGGACCGGGCGGCTTCGTCGCCCCTGGCGGCGTTGTCGCCGAGGTCACCAACCCGGCCAGGGTTGAGCTCGTCTTCAACGCGCCGCCTGCTTTGGCCGCCAATGTAAGGGCCGGGGCGCCTCTGCGGGTCAGCAGCCCCAGCGGCGACTTCGACGCCATCGTCACCGGCGTTGCCGCAGGCGCGGGCGGCGAAAGCGGCGCCACGGTCATTCGGGCCCGGCCGACGGGCTCTGTCCTCCCGCCGGCCGGTTCCGCCGTCACGGGGGCGATCGTGACGGGCGAGACGACCGGCGGTCTCACCGTGCCGACCGAGTCCGTCCAGACCGTCGACGGCAACACCGTCGTCTTCGTTCAGGTCCCGAACGGCTTCCAGGCCCGTCCGGTGCTCGCCGGTCGTCAGGCCGGGGGGCGGACTGAAATCCTGCGTGGCCTCACCGGGGCTGAACGGGTCGCCGGCACGAACGCCTTCCTCCTCAAAGCCGAGCTCGCCAAGGGCGAGGCCGAGCACGGTCACTAGGGGCGCACCGCATGTTCAAATTCATCATCGAACTCTCGGTCAAATTCCGATGGTTCGTGGTTCTCGCCACGGCGCTTGTCGCGGCCTACGGACTCCTCGAGCTGACACGGCTTCCCATCGACGCCGTGCCGGATATCACCAATCGCCAGGTCCAGGTGACCACGGTCGCTCCGGCGCTCGCGCCTGAACAGATCGAACGACAGGTCACCTACCCGATTGAAACCGCCATGGCCGGCATTCCCGGCCTGACCACGACCCGATCCCTCAGCCGAAACGGCTTCAGCCAGGTCACGGTCATCTTTACCGACCAGACCGACATCTATTTCGCGCGCCAGCAGGTCGCCGAACGGCTCGCGGGCGCCCGGGAGGCCATGCCTGACGGGGTGGAGCCGACCATGGCCCCGATCACCACGGGCCTCGGTGAAGTGCTGATGTGGACGATCGACTACAAGCCATTCAACAGTCAGAACCTCGCCAAGCCTGGCGAGCCGGGCTGGCAGGCGGGCGGAGCCTATCTGACGCCCGAAGGCGATCTGCTTTCGACCCCGCAGCAGCGCGCCACCTATCTGCGCACCGTGCAGGACTGGATCGTCGCGCCGCAAATGCGGACCGCCCCCGGTCTCGCCGGCGTCGACACCGTCGGCGGCTATGTGAAGGAGTATGCGGTCCGTCCGGACGCGGCGCGCCTTTCCGCCTACGGCCTGGGCATGGGCGACCTTATCCAGGCCCTCGATCGCGCCAACACTCAGGCCGGCGCAGGCTATATCCAGCGCGCTGGCGAAGCTCTGACGGTCCGCACCGACGCCTTGGCCTCCACCGTGGAAGATCTGGCTCAGGCGCCGGTCGTCAACCGGAACGGCCTGATCGTGCGGGTCGCCGATGTCGCCACGGTCGAGATCGGCCAGGCTCCGCGCCTGGGCGGCGCCAGCCGTGACGGCCACGAGGCCGTGCTCGGAACGGCGCTGATGATCGCGGGCGGCAACAGCCGCACCGTGGCCCAGGCGGCCGGGGAGCGACTCGATGAGGTTCGCAAGACTCTGCCCGCAGGGATCGAGGCGGTGACGGTCCTTGACCGTAGCGCCCTAGTCAACTCGACCATCTCGACCGTGGCCCGCAACCTCACCGAGGGCGCCCTTCTGGTCATCGTCGTGCTGTTCCTGCTGCTCGGAAACATTCGTGCGGCCAGCATCACGGCCCTGATGATCCCGATCAGCTTCCTGTTCGCCGTCATCGGCATGAATAGGTTTGGCATCAGTGGAAACCTGATGAGCTTGGGCGCGCTGGACTTCGGCCTTCTGGTCGATGGGGCGGTCATCGTCGTCGAAAGCACCCTGCTGATGCTATCGCAGCGGCGGATCGATCTGGGACGGGCCCTGACCCGTCGGGAACGCCTCGATGTCGCCGTGGCCGCAGCTCGCAAGATGGTCAAGCCGGCCGCCTTCGGTCAGCTGATTATCCTGCTGGTCTTCACGCCCCTGCTGATGCTTGAGGGGGTGGAGGGCAAGACCTTCGTCCCCATGGGGGCGACGGTGATGCTGGCCTTGGTCGGGGCCTTCATCTTCTCCTTCACCTTCGTTCCGGCCATGACGGCCCTGCTGGTGCGGGATCCCAAGAAGGTCGAGACCGACGAACACGGCCACGCCCACGAACACGAAACCTTCCTGCTCCGCCACGCGCGGCGTTGGATCCAGCCGGCCATCCGCGCCGCCGTCGATCGTCCGAAGATCGTCCTGATCTCGGCGCTCGGCGCGGTCGTCGTCGGTGGTCTGGCCTTTTCGTCCCTCGGGCGGGAGTTCATCCCTACCCTGGACGAAGGCGACATCGCCATGCAGGCGCTGCGTGTTCCCTCGGCGTCGCTGGAACAGTCGCTCGCCATGCAGATGGCGTTGGAACGGGTCATCACCGCCCAGCCGGAAGTCGAGACCATGTTCTCCAGGACCGGCACCGCCGAGGCGGCCGTCGACCCGATGCCGCCCAACATTTCGGACAGCGTCATCGTTCTGAAGGACCGCATGGACTGGCCGGATTCAGGTCTCGAGAAGGAAGCCTTGCTCGAGCGGTTCGAAGAGCTCGCCAACCAACAGATCGGGAATAATTTCGAGTTCAGCCAACCCATCGAGCTCCGCTTCAACGAACTCATTTCCGGGGTCCGGACCGACCTCGCGGTCATGGTCTACGGCGATGACTTCGACACCATGCAGCGGGTCGCTGATGAGGTGGCCGGCGTACTGCGGCAGACCACCGGCTCCGCCGACGTTCGCGTCGAACAAGCGTCGGGCTTGCCGACGCTCACGGTCAGCGTCGATCGGTTCGCGGCGGCCAGCTACGGCCTGTCCGCAGCCGACGTTTCTGAAGCGGTCTCGGCCGCCATCGGCGGCGCGGAGGCCGGCCGGATTTTCGAGGGCGACCGTCGCTTCGACGTCGTCGTCCGTCTTCCGGACGATGCGCGCAACGATCCGGCGGCGCTCGCGGCCCTGCCGATCGTCTCTTCGACAGGCGTAACCGTGCCGCTGTCTTCGGTAGCCCGTATCCAAAGCGCCGAGGGGCCGAACCAGATCAGCCGCAACGACGGTAGCCGACGGATGGTGGTCCAGGCCAACGTTCGCGGCCGGGATCTGGGCGGCTTCGTCACCGACGCACAAACCAAGGTGGACCAAATCCAGCTCCCGCCGGGCGTCCGCCTGACCTGGGGCGGTCAGTTCGAGAACCTCAAACGGGCCGAACAACGGCTGGGCCTGGTTATTCCGATCGTCTTCGTCCTGATCGGTGTGCTGCTGTTTATGGCTCTGGGGTCGTTCTCCGAGGCTGGGCTGGTCTTCGCCTGCGTGCCCTTGGCCTTGATCGGCGGCGCCTTGGCGCTTCTCATGCGAGGGATGCCGTTCTCGGTGTCTGCGGCCGTTGGCTTCATCGCCGTCTCGGGTGTGGCGACCCTGAACGGACTTGTTTTGATGCAGGCCATTCGCGAGCGATTGCAGGCGGGGCTCGCGCCCCGGGACGCGGCGATCGAAGGGGCGTCCAGCCGATTGCGTGCGGTGTTGACGACAGCCTTGGTCGCCATTGTCGGCTTCATCCCGATGGCGCTCGCCCACGGCGCGGGGGCCGAGGTTCAGAAGCCTCTGGCGACGGTCGTCATCGGCGGCCTTCTGACCGCGACGGCCCTGACCCTGCTGGTCCTGCCGACCTTCGCGGCCAAGGCGGTGCGTCATCGCAAGGACGAGGGGGTTGAGGATTGATTGCTCGCACTCAGGATGACCGTCAGCAGCGACGCACGTTGCTGACGGTTCTCGCGCTCAACGCGGGCCTGGCATTAGCGCTCGGGATCGGCGGCTTGTCCGCCGATTCCAGCGCTCTGCTGGCCAATGCAGTGGACAACGCCTCGGACGCTGCTGTCTATCTGATCAGCTTTCTCGCGATCGGTCGGCCTGGTTCGTGGAAGCGGGGGGCGGCGCGCCTCTCGGGCGTCATGCTCCTTATCTTCGGCGCTGGCGTCCTTCTGGACGCGGGTCGTCGATTCCTCATCGGGACCGAACCGATCGGCCCGACCATGATGGGACTCTCGGTCGTCGCAGCGATCATCAACCTGATCTGCCTGCAGTTGATCCGCCGTCAGCACAGCGGCGACGTCAACATGAAGGCTGCCGAGACGTTCAGCTTTAACGACTTCGCCTCCAACGGGGGAATCCTCGTCGCCGGGGCCCTGGTGCTCTGGCTCGGCCAGGCGTGGCCGGACCTCGTCGTCGGCGTCCTCGTGGCCGCCATCGCGTTGAAGGGCGGCGTGGATATCCTGCGCGATGCGGCTAAGGATCGTCCGGCTGAGGGGGAGGGGCAATGATGCCGCTCGAGCCCTCCGACAGCGTCTCCAAGCCCGCAAGCCCCGCTTTGTCCGGCTCCTCGCCCCCTGATGACGCCTGTCGATCAGCGGTCGATATCCAATCCGTTCAACGATGGCGCAAGGCGGGCATTCTCGTCGGGGGCCTGCTTCTTGTCGTCTGCGCGGCGCTCGTCACATCCTGGCCCTTGCTCGAACATCCTGTCGAGCATCTGGGCCTGATCGCCATCATGGTTTGCATCATCGGTCGGGCCTGGTGTTCCCTTTACATCGGTGGCCGGAAGAAACAGGAGATCATATCCGCAGGACCGTATTCGGTCAGCCGCAATCCGCTGTACGTCTTCAGCTTCATCGGCGCGTTTGGCATCGGCGCCCAGTCCGGCAGCCTTAGCGTCGGTTTGGTCTTCGGATTAGCCTGCTGGGTGGTGTTTCGCATCGTGGTCGGCCGCGAAGAACGCTTCCTCTCCGACGCCTTTGGACACGACTACCAAGCTTACCGTGAGCGCACCCCTCGGTTCCTGCCCAAGCTCTCCCTATGGCGCGACGAGGCGGAAATCATGATCCGGCCGGTATTCTTCGTCCGCACGGTGCGCGACGGCTTCGTCTTTCTCCTAGCGCTTCCGCTTTTCGAAGCGATTGAGCAGCTCCAGCGGCTCGGGGGCTTTAATGCCGTCGTGCCCGTGCCCTGAGGTCGGGAGAACCGGGATGACCACCTGCGAGCGGATCGCGCTGGAACCCGCTGGCCCGGCGCGCCTTCGCCCGTGTCGCTATCCCGCCCCCTCGATCGCGGCGGTCGCCGCAAGCAGCCGCGATTCCCAACCCGCAACGGGACCCTATTTATGACCAGCACAACACTGCCGGACCATCTCCACACCAAGTCCGAGGAGCACGATCACGGTGGCGTTCTAGGCTCCAATACGGAGCTGATCTTCGCCCTGACAAGTGGCCTTGCTCTGGGCCTTGGATTCGCCCTCGAGAAACTCGCAACGGGCCTTCCCGCTTGGATTCCCCTCGCCCTCTTCCTGATCGCCTACATCTTCGGCGGCTTTTTTACGGTGCGAGAAGCGTTCGAGAACCTCCGCCAGAAGCGCTTCGAGATCGATACCTTGATGCTCGTCGCAGCCGCAGGTGCGGCGGCGCTCGGGGCCTGGGCCGAAGGCGCTCTCCTGCTGTTTCTGTTCAGCATCGGCCACGCGCTCGAACACTACGCCATGGGCCGCGCCAAACGCGCGATCGAGGCCCTGGCCGAGCTTGCCCCCCGGACAGCCCATGTGCGACGCGACGGGCAGGTCGTCGAATTGCCTGTCGAAGATTTGGTCGTCGGCGACACCGTGGTGGTGCGTCCAAACGAACGACTGCCCGCTGATGGCTTTGTCGTGGTCGGCACCACAAGCATCAACCAAGCCCCCGTGACCGGCGAAAGCATGCCTGTCGACAAGCAGCCCGTCGCGGACCCCGAGGCGGCGCGGGCGAGACCGGCCCAGGTCGGATCGCCGTCTCTCGTCTTCGCGGGCACCATCAATGGCTCAGGCGCCATCGAGATTGAGACGACCCGCACATCGAGCGACACCACCCTGGCCAAGGTGGTTCGGATGGTGAGTGAGGCCGAGACGCAGAAGTCGCCGACCCAGCGCTTCACGGACAGGTTCGAACGCATCTTCGTGCCTGTGGTGCTGGCGCTCGCCTTTGTCCTGCTGTTCGCCTGGGTCGTCGTCGATGAGCCGTTCCGCGACAGCTTCTATCGCGCCATGGCCGTGCTGGTCGCCGCGAGTCCTTGCGCGCTCGCCATCGCCACCCCGAGCGCCGTCCTCTCGGGCGTCGCCCGTGCGGCGCGCGCCGGTGTCCTGATCAAGGGCGGCGCGCCGTTGGAGAACCTCGGCTCGCTCAACGCCATCGCCTTCGACAAGACCGGCACCCTGACCGAGGGACGGCCGCGGATCACCGACGTCATGACGGTGCGCGGGACGAAGGAGGGCGATCTTCTGGCGGTCGCTGTGGCGGTCGAACGGCTCAGCGACCACCCGTTGGCGGAGGCCATCGCGCGCGACGGTGGCGCACGCTTGCGCGATACGATCATCCCGGCCGCGATCGACCTCAAGAGCCTGACGGGCAAGGGCGTGACCGCCCAGCTGCACGGCGAGACGATCTGGATAGGGAAGCCGGAGATGTTCGGCGTCGACGGCGTAGCGCCGCTCGGCGACGAAACAACCTCTGTCGTCGCTCAGTTGCGACTGCAGGGGCGAACCCTGATGGTGGTGCGACGCGGCACGCGCGATCTCGGTGTCATTGGGCTTCTTGATACGCCTCGCCCAGCAGCGCGGCCGACGCTGACCGCTCTTCGCGCCCTCGGCATCGGGCGAATGATCATGATCTCGGGCGATCACCAGAAGGCCGCACAGGCGATCGCCGGACAGGTCGGCCTGACAGAGGCTTGGGGCGACCTCATGCCCGAGGACAAGGTCGACGCCATCAAACGCCTTCGCGCTGACGGCAAGATTGCCATGGTCGGCGACGGGGTGAACGACGCCCCGGCCATGGCCACGGCGACCGTCGGTATCGCGATGGGCGCGGCTGGCTCCGATGTTGCGCTTGAGACCGCCGACGTCGCCTTGATGTCCGACGACCTGTCGCAGCTGCCCTTCACCGTCGGTCTCAGCCGACAGACGCGGCGCATCATTCTCCAGAATCTCTACGTCAGTCTCGGAATCGTCGCCTTCCTTGTGCCGGCGACGATCCTCGGCCTTGGCATCGGCCCTGCCGTGGCGCTCCACGAGGGGTCGACCCTGCTGGTGGTGTTCAACGCTCTGCGCCTGCTCGGCTACCGCGACCGAACGGCGCCCATCCTTCCCAGTGCAATCCCGGCCGCCCCCGTGGCCCCGCCGGCTCTCTCGAGGACATCGTCATGAAGCGTTTCGGATGGATTTCCGTCATCGCCGTCTTTCTCGCCCTGTCGGCCTTCGCCTTCGGGATGATCTCGCGGCAAACCCGCGAGGTCCCTGCGGCGCCGTCGGCGGCTGACTCTCGCCCGAGCGACACCGAGGCAAGCCACGCTGGCGAGACCACGGACAGCCCATCGACTCGCGCCTATCGCGAGGCCAGCGCGAAGATGCACCAGGCCATGAGCATCAACTACACGGGCGACGCCGACATCGACTTCCTGCGCGGAATGATCGCCCACCACGAGGGTGCGCTCGCAATGGCCAAGGTCGCCGTCGAGCATGGCGAAGCCCGCGACGTGCGTAATCTGGCCGATGAGATCATTGCGGCCCAGGAATCCGAAATTGTCCGGATGAGAATCCTTCTTGCGCGCCATGAGGACACGCCCGCGCCCAACGCAAGGCCCTGACGCATGGCCGGCAAACGCTTCACCGTGCGCGGCCGGAGCATTCGTTGGCGGGAAGGCCGCTATCGCCAACGAGGTAGGCGGCGGCTCCAGGCGCGCCCGCTGAAGCCACGGCCCGTGCTCGATACGCTCGTCGCCATCGGGGTCAGCCTGTTCGCAGGAGGCCTGGTCTTCTGCATGGCCCTTCTGCTGCTGGGCGCACACAAGGTGCCGCTGCATTTTGGTTACGGGGCCATTCTGGGCGGCGTGATCGGCTGCTCGTTTGTGTTTGGACCCCGCGATAGGCCCGGACTGATGGTCGTCGGAGGCTTGGTCGTCGTTTGGGTTTTGGGAACGGCCGTCCTCTACGCTTCGCGAGACCAGATCGTCCTGCGTCCACATGAGCACCGCAGCGCCGCCGCCAAGTCTGCGCCACGGAAGGCTGACTGAATGCCCGAAGCCGCGCTGACCGAGCCATCGCCTCGCCCCGTCCGGATCGCGCGCGGCGGCTGGCTGGACGCGCTGCGTTTTATCGTAGGGGCGCTGATCATCCTCTACCATTTCCGCGAGGCCGCGCCTGTGCCTCTCGGACAACTGCATCCAGTCTTCGAGCGCGGCTATCTGCTCACCGACTTCTTCATCATCGACTCCGGCTATGTCCTGGCCCGCATCTACGGTGATCGCCTCGCGTCCGGACAGGCCTCGCTGCGCGCCTATGCGCGCCAGCGCCTGCTGCGGGTCATTCCGGCCCACCTGGCGGTCAGCCTCGTCCTGGTGCTGCTCGTCGGCGGCGCCGCCCTGGCCGGGATCGCGCCCAGCAATCCGCGCTGGTTCGACTGGTCGCAACTGCCCGCGCAGGTGCTACTGGTCCAGGCCTATGGCGTGCCGGGCGGGCAGGGGTGGAACGCCCCGACCTGGACCCTCTCGGCCCTGATCGGCTGCTATCTCCTGCTGCCCTGGATCTGCCGCGCCCTGTGGCGCTGGCCGCCGGTCGCAGTGGTGATCGGCGCGACGCTCCTCGTCGTCGCCGCCGATATCGCCGCCTCGCTGTGGCTCGGCGATCCGATCTACCGCCTGCCGATGCGCTACGGCATCCTGCGCGCCCTGCCGCTCTTCCTGCTCGGAGTCGCGGCGGCCTTCTACGGTTCGCGGGTCTGTGTCGCGCCGCACCGGGCCAGGGCGATCGGCCTCGCCGCCGCCTTCGCGCTCGTGGGGCTGCAGGCCTTCGGCGCCTTCAGCCTGGTGTCGCTCGGCCTGATGACCGTGATCATCTGGGCCGCCGGCGCCGTGCCGGTGCGCAGTCCTTCACGGCTGATCGAGCATCTGGCCCTAATGTCGTTCTCGATGTTCCTCACGAATGAGGTGAGCCGCATCGTCTGGTTCGGCCTGCTCGACGCCCTTGGACAGGAGGCGTGGTCGTCCGGCGTTCGCTGGGTCCTGTGGGCGATCGGCTTGGTCGGGGCGTTCGTGGCCGCCGCCGTGTTTCGCTACGGCTTCGACCGACCGGTCCAGACCTGGCTTAGTCCGTCCCGACGGGGGGGGCGACCCGAATGTCGGCCGCCGCCACCAAACAGGCCATGGAATGGGCCGCGGGCCCCGGCGTCGCCGCGGCCGGGCGCCCGGGCCAGGCCGCCATCGACCCGCCCCGGGCTTGATCAGGGGCGCGGCTCAGTGCTTGTGGGCCCGGACCCCCGCGGCCGCCCCCGGCTCTGTCTGGGGGGCCGGATCCCGGGCCGCGCCGGGGCGCTGCGGGCGGCAGGCCGGACACAGACCCTGGCCTTCGAGCGTGATCCGTTCGATCTCGTAGCCCGCCGCTGTCGCGGCCGCGCCCAGCGACGCCATGCCGGACGAAGGAATCTGGCGACAGAAGCCGCAACAGTCGCACAGAAGAAAAACCGCAGGCGAACCGAGGCGTTCGGGATCGCAGGCCACATAGGCCTTAAGGCTGGAAAGACGATGAACCAGACCGCGGGTCTCGAGGAACTGCAGCGCCCGATAGACGGTCGCCGGCGTCGCGACGCGGGCCTCCCGGTGATACGTCGCCACGAGATCATAGGCCTTGGCCGGAGCGCCCGCGACGAGCAGGAGCTCCAGCACCCTGCGCCGGGGGCGCGTCAGCTTGTCCCCGGCGGCGGCGACGCTGGCGGCGGCTGCGTCCAGGGCGCGTTCCACCTGTGCGGCCGTCGGCGGCGCGGTCTCCCGGTCATGCGGACAAGGCGAGGTCATCAAGGGGCTGGGCTCGCCTCCGGGGTTCGTCGGACGGCGCCCTCCACTCCAACCGAACGGCGCGCTCATTTTTTAGCTTCCATCTACAGTCGCTGGAGGAGGTAGCCTTGCCCTATAGAGATCACAAGGAACAGACATGACGGCGCAAACTCTCGAAAGCCGATACCGGGTCACCGGGATGGATTGCGCCAGCTGCGGCCGCAAGATCGACACGGCGATCCGCAGGCTGCCGGGCGTCGAGGACGTCTCGGTGGCGGTGCAGACCGGCGTGCTCAAGATCCGGCATGGCGGAGACCTCGCCGACGAGGCGGTCCTGCAGCAACTGCGCAACCTCGGCTACAGCGGAGAAGCGGCCGCGCCGACGTCCGGAGCCGTCGCTGCGGCGGCGGGCCCACCTCCGGCGGCCGCCCGGGCCGGGGGCGCCCCGTGGTGGTGGACCGGCAAGGCCCGCCTCACCGCGCTCTGCGGCCTGGCGCTGTTGTCCGCCTATGGACTGGGCACGCTGTTCCCCTCCCTGGAACGATACGCCTTCCTCGCCGCCCTGGCCGTGGGGCTCATTCCGATCGCGTCGCGCGCTTTTTCGGCGGCGCGCCACGGCACGCCCTTCTCCATCGAAATGCTGATGACCATCGCCGCCGTCGGCGCCGTCTTCATCGGGGCCGCGGAAGAGGCCGCCGCCGTCGTTTTGCTGTTCCTCGTCGGCGAGATGCTCGAAGGGGTGGCGGCTGGTCGCGCGCGCAAGAGCATCCAGGGGCTCGCCGCCCTCGTGCCCAAGACCGCCTTCGTCGAGGTGGACGGCGTGACCACGGAGGTCGCCGCCGAGACCGTGGCGGTGGGCGCGATCATCCTCGTCCGGCCCGGAGACCGCGTTCCGGCGGACGGCGAGATCATCGAGGGCGCGGGAGACCTCGACGAGGCCCCGGTGACGGGCGAGAGCGTGCCCAAGCGCAAGGTCGAGGGCGATCCTGTGTTCGCCGGCACGATCAACGGCGGCAGCGTCCTGCGAGTGCGCGTGACGGCCTCAGCCTCGGACAACACCATCGCCCGGGTGGTGCGTCTCGTCGAGGAGGCGCAGGAATCGAAATCGCCGACCGAACGGTTCATCGACCGCTTCTCGAAAATCTACACGCCGGGCGTGCTCGTGTTCGCCGCCCTCGTCGCGGTCACGCCGCCGCTGCTGTTCGGCGGGACGTGGAGCGAATGGGTCTACAAGGGCCTCGCCGTGCTGCTGATCGGCTGCCCCTGCGCCCTCGTCATCTCCACGCCGGCCGCCATCGCCGCCGGCCTGTCGGCGGGGGCCCGGCGCGGCCTGCTCATGAAGGGCGGGGCCGTGCTGGAGACGCTGGGCAAGATCACGGCGATCGCCTTCGACAAGACGGGGACCCTGACCGCCGGCAAGCCCGTCGTCACCGACGTCGTCGCCGGAACGCGGGATGCCTCCGCCCTGCTGACCCTAGCGGCCGCGCTGGAAACGGGATCGAGCCATCCGCTCGCCCTCGCCATCCTCGCCCGAGCTGAGGCGGACAAGATCACGGCGCCGCCGGCCTCGGCCACCCAGGCCATTCCGGGGGAGGGCGTGGAAGGCGAGGTCGGCGGCGAACGCATATTCCTCGGCTCGCCGCAGGCCGCGGCCCGACGCGCCCCGATCACGCCGGCCCAGGACGCGGCCATCGCCGCCCTGAACGCCGAGGGCAAGACGGTTTCCGTCCTTGTCGTCGGGGATGGCGTCGCCGGGTTCCTCGCCATGCGCGACGAGGCGCGGCCCGACGCAGTCCAGGGTCTGGCCGACCTGAAGGCGCGGGGCATCCGGACCATCATGCTGACGGGCGACAACCGCCGCACGGCGGAGGCGGTCGCCGCCGGCCTGGGCATCGAGCCCCGGGCCGAACTGCTGCCGCAGGACAAGCTAGTCATCGTCAAGGCGCTGCAGGCCGAGGGGCTGGTGGTCGCCAAGGTCGGGGACGGCATCAACGACGCCCCGGCCCTGGCCCAGGCGGATGTCGGCATCGCCATGGGCGGCGGCACCGACGTGGCCCTGGAGACGGCGGACGCCGCCGTCCTGCACGGCCGGGTCAGGGACATTCCCGACATGATCGCCTTGTCCCGCGGAGTGATGGGCAATATCGGGGAAAACATCACCATCGCCTTGGGCTTGAAGGCGGTGTTCCTGGTCACCACCGTGATCGGGGTGACGGGCCTGTGGCCCGCCATCCTCGCTGACACCGGAGCCACGGTCCTGGTCACCGCCAATGCCATGCGCCTGCTGCGCTGGACGCCGCGTCGTCAACCGTCGTGACTGCCGGCGGTGCGCCTTCTCAGGCCCCGTTGTGGCGACCGAACACGCGGGTCGAACCGTCGTTGAGGATCAGGACGGTCGCATAGGGTTCGCGCCCGGCGGCCTCCATGCCCGGCGAGCCCGCCGGCATGCCGGGCGCGCTTAGTGCGCGGGCGGCGGGGCGTTCGCCGAGCAGCCGCTCGACATCGCTCGACGGAACATGGCCCTCGATGGCGTAGGCGCCGACCACCGCTGTGTGGCACGAGGCGAGGCGGTCCGGAATGCCATGCCGGGCCCGGATCGGGGCGAGATCCTCGCGCTCGACGACCTCGACGACCCAGCCCGCCTGGCGCATGTGGGCGATCCAGCCGCCGCAGCAGCCGCACCATGGCGTCTTGTAGGCGATCATCCGTTTCGGGGGCGCGGCGAGGGCCGGGCCGGGCACGGCGACCAGGGGCAGGCCGAACACGAGGGTCCGGCGGGACAAGCGCGGGCGAGTTTGAACCAAAGTGAGCGCTCCTTGGGAGTCCAAATCCCACCATGGCGGGCGCGGGCCGGTTTGGCGACGGGCGCAGTTGTCGCGCCCTGACCTGACGTCGCCCAGGCGTGGAGCGCCGGCTAAGCCCGCCCATATCGCAGCGGAACCTCTGGTAGAAGGCCCGCACCCGCCCGGGCAGGACACAGCCCCCTGCTCGGCCGGCGCGGCCAAGCGAATCCGTTCGCCTGAGGCGCCCGGGGTCTCGCAACCATGCCTTCGCTGACGTATCGCGACCGTACGAGGCCGGTCACGCAAGCGCTGATCCCCGCGGAATGGTCATGGGCGACGGGATTGAGGAGCCGGCGGAAGCCGGAGGCGAAGCGTCCGCTGCGGCGAACGTGGCGTCGAGAGCTAGCCCGCAGACGCTTGCGGGGCCCCGAAGGCGCCAAAAACTGCATGTGAGCGGCAACGGCCTCCGCCCGGCCGTATAAGGCGCAACACGGCGCGCGCGACCAACAGGCTGACTTTTCGCGCGGGCCCGCTCGCGAAGACGAGCCTTCGGCCCTCGAGGGCAGCGAGGACGAGGCCGGCCCGGCGCGCCCGGGCCGACGCATTACGTCCCTTGGCTCAAGACCAGCGCCTCTCTGTTCCGGAGCCCGCCGACCCCACAATCTCGGTTGCGCCGCCGATTGTAGATGAACTCTCGCGGGCAAGTGCGGAGATCCAAATCGCAAGCGGTTCAGTGATCCGTGGTCGAATGCATGTGAGCTTGAGGTCGCCGGCCGGCCCCTGATGTCTGGTCCACCGCATTTCCACATGATCTCGGCTCGGCGAAGTACGGGTTTGACGAGGTCGGGAGGCGTCGCCGTTCGGAACATCTTCCCGGCGCCGGGGTTGGATCCAGATCACCCGAGGGAGCCTCCGATGCAAATCCAACCAATGATCAGCACCCACCCCGACGTACGCGGCAGCGTGAACGACAGCCTCATTCGCGCGATCGAAGCGGGCTACGGCTGCGCCGCCGTATGCCGCATCTGCGCTGACGCCTGCCTGGTCGAGGAGATGGTCAGGGACCTGACCCAGTGCATCCGGCTCGATCTCGACTGCGCCGATGTCTGTCTGGCTACGGCCGGGCTCGCCGTACGGCGCGCCGGCAGCAACGAGGCCTTGATAAAGCGCATGCTCGAGACCTGCGCCGAGGCTTGCGCCGACTGCGCCATCGAGTGCGAGAAGCACGCCGAGATGCACGAGCATTGCCGTATCTGCGCCGAAGAATGCCGGCGTTGCGAAGATGCTTGCCGCGAGGCGGCCGCGTCGATCAGGCCTTCACGGCACTGAGGCTGACCGCTGTCATCGGCACAGGGTCGTAGCTTCGACGCTAGCTCGAGCCCAGCTCATCAATCACCGGGCACCTAACCCGCCCGCCTTCACTGCAGTCGGCCACAGCCTGCCTCAGCACTTTCCGTAGCCTCTGCAGATCCTCGATCTTGGCGTCCACGCTGGCGATGTGGTCTTGGGCCATGTCGCGGACTTCGCAGCACGCCTGAACGCCCGGCTCGCTCAGCGCGATCAGGCGCCGAATGGCGTCGATGCCGAAGCCCAGTTCGCGCGACCGGCGGATGAAGCGCAGGCGCTGGGCGTGTTCCGGCTCGTAGCTGCGGTGGCCGCCCTCGGTCCGGGCCGGCGCGGGCATCAACCCGATACGTTCGTAGTAGCGCACCGTTTCCAGGTTCACCCCGGCGCTGTCAGCGAGGCGCCCGATCGTCAAACTTCGTGCGGACATGGCTCTTGATCCTGTAGCGGCTACGGGTTGTAGCCTGTAGCAGAAATCGAACGGGAGGTCCCATGGCCATCGATTACGACCGGCCCCGCATGCCCGAGGTCGCCGTCAGCGCCTCGGCCGCCCTCGGCGGTGTCGCCTCGGTGTTCGCCTGGGCCGCGTGCTGTGTGTTGCCTCTGGCTCTGTCCGTGGCTGGCGTATCCTTCGCCGGCGCCGCGGTCATCGCGGGTGCGCGGAACTGGCTGACGCTTCTGGCCGCCGTCATCCTGGCCGCGGGCTGGCTGCTGCATTGGCGTCGCCTGCGGATGTGTCGGAAAGACGGGGCCTGCCGCCACCCTTCGCGGCTCGCCTTCTGGCTGCTGGTGATCGCCAGTCTGCTGATCGTCCTTTCCATGGCCTGGCAGCCGTACATCGAGCCGTGGGTCATGCCGCGACTGGCGGCCATGCGATGACCCCGGCCATCGTTCTGGATTCGACGCTGACCTGCCCGGATTGCGGTCATGTTGCGACGGAGACCATGCCCACCGACGCCTGCATCTGGTTTTACGATTGTCTCGGCTGCGGCATGAAGCTGAAGCCCCTACCCGGCGACTGCTGCGTGTTCTGCTCCTATGCCGACGTGCCGTGTCCGCCGATCCAGGTAGATGGCAAGGGGTGTTGCGGCTAGGCTACGGCGGCATTGCTGCATTCCCGGAGTTCGCCGTGACCGACCACGCCACGCCCAACCTACCGTCGCGGGATTTCGAAGTTACGTCCCAGTTCTACACTCGACTGGGCTTCGACCAAGACT
This sequence comes from Brevundimonas bullata, assembly GCF_003350205.1. Classification (GTDB taxonomy): domain Bacteria; phylum Pseudomonadota; class Alphaproteobacteria; order Caulobacterales; family Caulobacteraceae; genus Brevundimonas; species Brevundimonas bullata. Next base: position 23,174 of record NZ_QLLC01000031.1, read on the forward strand.
GGCGCGACAAAGGCTGGATGATCCTGAAAAGAGGCGGTTTGACGCCGGAGTTCTTCCCGCATCCGGAGGTGGATCCGCTGACCAGCAACTTCGGCTGCTGCCTGCGGCTGGACGACCTGGACGGGTTTTACGCAGGGTGCGTCGTTTCAGGATTGCCGGAAACCTGCTGGGGCCACCCCCGCCTGCACGCGCCGAAGCTTGAGGAGTCGGGACTGCGGATCGGCGCGCTCATCGACCCGGACGGAAACTTGATCCGCCTGATTCAGAACTGAGGCGTCCGGCGGCTCCCCCACGGGAAACCGCCGGAAACCATCGATGCGACGATCAGTTGTGGTCGGCGTGGCCCTGAGGCGCGGGCGTATCCGACGGCGCCGGGGCGGGCGCCGTCGGCTCGGGCGGGGCGGGCTCGGTCTTCATCTCGTCGCAGCAGCTCATGGCGGCGTCCGCGGCCATGTCCTTGCAGCACTCGCAACCTTCGGCGGCGAGGGCCGCGCCGGCGCTCAGGGTTAGGATCGCGCCGGCGGCGGCCAGCAGGTTGGAAACTTTCATCGTCGTTCTCCTAGTGAACCATAAAGCTGACCGAGCCGGACATCTTGTGGCCGTCCGGGCCCTCGGCGGTCCAGGCGGCAGTGTAGGTTCCTGGGGCCAGACGCGGAAGAGCCACGCCGACGGTCGCGGCGGCGGGCGCTGCGGGGACACCCACTTCGACCGGGGCCTGACCTTCGGCGGTGAGCGTGACCGTCTTGAGGACCATCGCATGCGGGAAGGTGACGCTGAAGCGTTCCGGCGAGCCCTGGGTCATCGCCCCGTCCGCGGGAGCCGTCGTGACTCCCGACTGGGTCGCGGCGGCCTGCGCCGGCATGCTGTGGCCGGCGTGCGGATCCTGGGCGGAGGCGGCGCCGGCGAAAGCCAGGGCCGCCGTGAGGGTGAGAATGCGGATCATGGGGTGGTCTCCTTCGGTTAGAACCAGGCCTTGAGGCCGACGATGAACCGGGTGTCCTCGGCCTCGCCGCCGCGGGCTTCGATGTAGCCGGCTGTGTCTCCGAGCGCGCGGCTCCACTCGACGCCGACATAGGGGGCGAACTCCTTGCGGAACTCGTAGCGCAGTCGCAGGCCCGCCTCGACCGAGGACACGCCCGAGCCGATCTCCAGTTCCGGAATGTCGCTGGCCGAAGCGTCGATTTCGAGGCGCGGCTGAAGGATCAGGCGCTGGGTGATGCGCTGGTCGTATTCGGCCTCGAGGCGGGCGGTGAGGTCGCCTTCGGTCGACAGGAAGGCGGCGGCGTCGACTTCCCACCAGTAGGGCGCCAGTCCCTGAAGGCCGAGCACCAGATGGGTCGTGTCCTCGCCCTCGGGACGGAAGTCCTGCCGCACGCCAGCCTGCACGTCCCAGAACGGGGAGACGGCGCGGCTGTAGAGGGCCTGAACCTCGGCTTCCTCCAGGTCGCCGCCGAAATCGCCTTCGCCCTCAGACTTCCACCAGAACCGGTTGATGTCGCCCCCGCTCCAGCCCTGGACGTCCCAGAGCCAGGACTCCTCATCATCGCCAAGGCCAACCTCGAGACGGTCGATGATGACTGCCGTGGTGCGAACGTCGCCGTTCTCGCGGACCAGGGTCTGGCGCGCGGCGGCCATCGCCTCGGCGCCAAAGACGAGATCGGCGGCGTGGGACGGAGCGCCCAGGGCGGCGGCCGGCAGCGGGTCTTCCGGAGGACGGCCGGGATTGTCTGCGCTGGTCGGCGTATCGGGCGGTCCCATGCTCATCGTCGACATGTCATGTGCGGCGTGGGCATCGGCCGGGGCAGAGGGCATGGCGGACATGTCATGGCCCGCATGCGGATCGGGCTGGGCGGGCGCCGGGGCCGTCATATCGTGGCCCGTATGGGGATCGGCGGCGGCGGGCGGAGCCGGCATCTGGTGGCCCGCGTGGGGATCGGCCGCGGGCGCCGTCTGCGCTGGCGGCATGACGTGGCCGGCGTGCGGATCCTGCTCGGCGGGCCGTGCGGGCGTCTGAGGCGCGGCTGCTGGAGCCGGGGCGGCGCGCGGCGGCGCCGGGGGCGCCGGCATCGTATGGCCCGCGTGGGGATCCTGGGCCTGGGCGCTGAGCGCGCCGGCGGCGAGGATCAGGGGCGCGAGGGCGATGGCGAGGCGGTTCATCGGGCGGCTCCGTCCATGGGCCGCACCGTCACAACGTTGAACATGCCGGCATGCATGTGCATCAGCATATGGCAATGGAAGGCCCAGTCCCCGGGCGCGTCTGCGGTCAGGTCGAAGGTCACCTTGCCGCCCGGCGCGACGTTGACCGTGTGCTTCAGCGGCTGATGCCCGGCGGGGCCGCCGGTCACCAGTTCGAAGAAATGGCCGTGCAGGTGGATGGGGTGCGCCATCATGGTGTCGTTGACCAGCGTCACGCGCACCCGCTCGTTACGCTCGAACCGGATCGGCTCGACCAACTCCGAGAACTTGCGCCCGTCGAAGCCCCACATGAACCGCTCCATATTGCCGGTCAGGTGGATTTCCATCGTTCGTGACGGCGGGCGTTGGTCCTTGTTGGGGGCCAGCGACACCAGGTCGGTGTAGACGAGGACGCGGTGGCCGACGTTTGTGAGCCCGATCGGACGCTCGCCGAGCCGGTTGGCGGGGGCCATGGCGATCGCGTCTACGCCCACGCCGACCGCCATGTCCGGCGGAGCGTTCTCAGGATCGCGCATGTTCATGCCGGCCATGGACATGCCGGCCATGTCGTCGGCCGGAGCCGCGGCCTGGGCGGACGCTCCGTGGTCCATCCCGGCCATGGCGCCGTGATCCATGCCGCCCATGCCCATGTCGCGCATGGTGAGGTTCGGAACCTCGCGCAGCGGCGGAACCTCCGCCGTCATCCCGAGACGCGGGGCCAAGGTCGCCCGCCCCATGCCCGAGCGGTCGATCGCCTCCGAAACGATAGTGTAGGCGCGGTCCTCGGTCGGCGTGACGATCACGTCATAGGTCTCGGCGACCGAGATCTGGAACTCATCGGTCTCGACCGGGCGCACGTTCTCGCCGTCGGCCTGGACCACCGTCATGGGCAGGCCGGGGATGCGGATGTTGAAGATCGACATGGCGGAGGCGTTGATGATCCGAAGGCGCACCCGCTCGCCGGGCCGGAACAGGCCGGTCCAGTTCTCCTGCGGTCCGTGGCCATTGATCAGATAGGTGTAGGTCGAACCGTTGACGTCGAGGATGTCGCGCGGGTCCATCCGCATCTGGCCCCACATGCGCCGCTCCTCCAGGCTCATGCGGTCGCTGCCGTCCATGAGGCCCGCGAGGGTGGTGCGTTGCTGGTTGAAGTAGCCGGGGCTCTTCTTCAGCTTGGCCAGAATTTCGTGCGGATGCATGAAGCTCCAGTCCGAAAGGACCAGCACATGCTCGCGGTCGTAGGCGACCGGATCGGCGCCCGCGGGATCGATGACAATCGGGCCGTAGTGCCCCATCGCCTCCTGCAGGTTGGAGTGGCTGTGATACCAGAAGGTGCCCGACTGCCTGATCGGGAACTCATAGACGAAGGTCTCGCGCGCCTTGATGCCGGGGAAGCTGATGCCCGGCACGCCATCCATCTGGAACGGGACCAGCAGGCCATGCCAGTGGATCGAGGTGTCCTCGTCCAGAGTATTGGCGACCGAAAGTCGGACGTTCTGGCCTTCGCGCAGGCGCAGCAACGGCGCTGGCAGAACGCCGTTGATCGTCACGGCGTGGCCCGTGCGCCCCCCGACCGTGAAGGGCGAGTGACCCACCGTCAGATCGATATTCGGGCCCGTTAGCGTCGGCAGGTCGGCCCGCAGACCCTGCGACCCCGTCTGCGCCCAGGCGGGGAGCAGGCTTTGCAGCCCCAGCAAGCCGCCGCCGACGGCGGCGCCACGGAGAAGCGTTCGGCGATCGAGGCGGGGCGTGGACATCAGCGAGAAGTTCCCTGGCCGGCTATTGAGCCGTTCGTTCAGATACGCATCCCGAGGGCGAACCCCTTGCGTCAGGGCGCCGCAGCGGTCGGAATCGCAGCCTTGTGCACCTTCCCATCATGGCAAGGTCAAGGGCGCCCGTCGTTCAGGCCAGGATTTCCGCCAGCTTCCTGCGGGCGCGGGCGATGCGGGTTTCCACAGCCTTGGGCGTCAGGCTCAGGATGGCGGCGATCTCGGCATGGGATCGTCCTTCCAGCGCGGCCAGCAGGAGCGGCGCCTTCAGGGCGTCCGGCAGATCGGACAGGGCGCGTTGCAGCGCCTCGGCCCTGCGCCGGTCGTCCAGCCGGACCTCCGGCGGGGGCGCGTCGTCGCCGATCGCCGTCGCTTCGGGCGCGTCGAGCCCCATGACCCCGCGCACGACGCGGCGCACCGCCCGTCGCCGGCTCCAGTCGCGACATTTGTTCAGGGCTATGGAGCGCAGCCAGATATCGAACGGCCGCGCCGGATCGTAGCGCCGGATCGCCAGCCAGGCTGACGAATAGGCTTCCTGCAGCACGTCGTGCGCCTCGGCCTCGTCGCCGACGTAACGGCGCACGAACCGGTAGAGGTCGGCCTTGGTGGCGGTCATCAGGGCGGTGAAGGCGACCCGATCTTCGCCCGCCGCGCGGACCTCTATGCTGTCGTCGGCCCCCACGCGCCGCGCTTAGCCGGCGTCGTCGCGAAGGCCGTCGATGACCGCCTCGTCGAACACCTCGGCCTGGGCCGGGGTCAACACGGACCGCATCTCGAAGACATGGGCGATCGTCGCCTTCTGGAGATCGCCCATGGCGGCGTGGAAATGGTCCACCGCGGCCTGGACCTGGGGCGTGTCGCCGTCGCTGGCGGCGATGGCGGCGGCCAGCTCGCGGTTTGCGGCGCGGACCTCGGCCTCCAAGGCCGGCCGGCGCGCGGCGAACCGGGCTTCGATGACGTCGAGCCGCCGATCCTGCTCGGCGCTCAAGTCGAGCTGTTCATGGACGACGCTGTGCAGGCTGGGCGGCTGCCGCTCCCTCATGAACCAGGTCGCGCTCGCCCAGGTCGCGGCGCCGCTGGCCAGCGCGGCCAGGACCGCGGTGAGGGCGATCGATTTCCAGTTCGTCCTCATCCCCGCACATCCAGGCTGGCGAGCGGCGACAAGCCAGCCGAAACGGTGAAGATCCGCATCTCGGAGGGCTCCGGCCGCGGCGCCATGAGCATCAGGCCTCCGTTGGCGACGCCGATCACAAGCGCCAGCGCCACGGCGGCGAACCGAACCTGCCCCACGCGCGCCCGCTCGTGGCGCGCGCTGATCCGCGACCAGACGGCGGCCTCCAGGCCGCCCAGGCGTGCGTCGTCTGCCGGCGCGGCCGTGCGCATGAGCCTTTCCATGTCGTCAGTCATCGCGCACCTGCATCACGCCCCCTCTGCCATACGCGCCGCCCTCCCCATCCCCTCACGAGGAGACAGGCCGTCTCCCGCGTAGATACCAGAGAACGACCGGGAAGAGCTTGGCGTCCGGGTAGCAGATACGAGCGCAGATCCGGCTGCGGCGGGGTTTGCTGTTTCCCACCTGCCGGTGCTGGTCTCCAATCGGCGACCGCGTATTTTTGACCCGACCGGCCGACCTCACACTGACCACGCTTCGTACATGCCGTCATAAACTCATCCGGAACCTGCCATGTCCCGCACCTCTCTCGCCTTCGCCCTGTCTTTCGCCGTGCTTTCGGCGACGCCCGCCTGGGCCCAGGATCACGCGCACGGCCACACGCCGACCGCAGGTTCGGTCGCCGCCGAGGTAGCGCCCGCCGCTACGGCCGTCGACGCCTTCCACGCGGCGCTGAAGGCCGGCGACACCGCCGCCGCGCTCGCCTTGCTGGCGCCGGACGTGATGATCTTCGAGGAGGGCGGCGCGGAACGCTCGCGCGAGGAATATGCGTCCCATCACCTCGGTTCGGACGCCGCCTTCGCCGCCGCGTCCGAAGCGACGGTGGCGCGCAGGTCGGGGTGGGCCGACGGCGATGTCGCCTGGATCACCAGCGAAGGCCGCACCACGGGCCAGTTCAACCACCGGGCCGTGGACCGGCTGACGACCGAGACCATGGTGCTCAAGCGGCACGCGGACGGCTGGCGCATTCATCACATCCACTGGTCGTCGCGCGCGCCCCGCTAGAGGTTCGCCGCATCACATCGCCGACGGCGGCGCGAGCGTGCCCATCATCGCGACCAGCGCCAGCAGCACGGCTCCGACCAGCGTCTCCGCGACGACGCTGCGTCGGAGCCGTTGCAGCGCCTGTCGAGGATCCTCGCCGCGCGCCAGAACCGAGCCCAGCCCGGGCGTTAGGCGAAAGCGGTTTCCCGCCGCCAGGGCGAGCATCAGCGCGAACAGGGCGAGCTTGGCGATCAGGAGCTGACCGTAGAGGCTGGCGCCCAGGCCCGCGATGCGGTCGGGTCCGATCAGGAACCAGCTGTTCACGAGACCGGTGAGGACAAGCAGCCCGACGGCGACCGTCCCCAGGCCGGCGAAGCCGTGCAGCGCGCGATGAAGGGCGAGGTCGTCCGGCCCGGCCCGGCGCATCAGCAGGATCGTCAGGGCGGCCAGGGCCCCCAGCCACAAGGCCGCGGCGATGGCGTGGACGATGTCCGCGACGAGATGGACAGGGCCCCCGGACCCTTCCGTCGCCGCGCCATGGCCCGTCCAGGCGAAACTGGCCGCGACGACCAGTCCGGCCGCTGCCGTCAGGCCCCAGAGCGCCCCACCTCGTTTTATGAGGGTGATCGCGAGGAGGCCGAGGAAGGCGGTCGCGGCCCGGACGACCATGGCTATGCCCAGAGCCGTGCCGGTCACCATGAAGGACAGCGACGCGGGTTGGAGGGCTTCGCTGAGCGAGCCGGCCATGACCGCGGTCTGGGCCACCAGGGCGGCGAGCGCGCCGAGCGCGACGAAGGCGGCCGCGACAATCAGCGTGGGTCGCGCCCAGCCGAGGTCCGGACCGTCCGTCTTCCGAAAGCTGTGAAGGACGAACAAGGGCGCGCCGAGAAGGACGACGGCGCCGCTGTACTGAAGCCAGCGCAGCGCGACGACGGCGATCTCCAGCACGGCGTCAGCGCACCGTGAAGGTGTAGGAACCCGTCATGCGGTGGCCATCGCTCGACGCGATGCGCCAGTCGACCCGGTAGGCGCCGGCCGCCAGCGGCCGGGCCAGAACGCCCGTCAGGGTCTTGCCGTCCTCGGCGACCGCCGTGCGGATCGCGACCTTCTCCCCCGCCGCATTGACGACGTCAAATCCGGAGAAGGCGGGAACGGTCCGCTCGCTGAACGTCAGGCTGAAAGTTCGTGGCGCGGCCACGGTGGCGTTCGGCGCGGGCGTCGCGCTCACCAGGCGGGCGTGAGCCGCCGCCGGACCGGCGGCGAAGGCCACGGCCGCCGCGACTGCGATGAAGGGCGCGGTGTTAAAATGACGCATCCTCGGCTCCCGTCGTTTGGCCGTTGCCGGCCTTCTGTTTCTCTACGCGCCGCACCGGCGCGTCCCTCATGAAGACGACCGCGGCCGGTCCGGGACCGGCCGACACAGCTCAGGCGACGCCGTAGCCGGCTCGCTCGATCGCGGCCCGGACCTCGGCCTCGTCGGCGCCCTCGACCCGCAACGTCCCCGTGGCGATCTCGATCTCCACCCGCGCGGTGGGCGCGACCTCCAGCACGGCGGCCTTCACGGTCGCGGCGCACCCGCCGCAGGTCATGCGTTCAACGTTCAACTTGATTATCGTCATCTCCTTTGTCGATCGACGATGAGGCAGGTGGGGTTTCCCAGCGTGGGAAGGTCAAGGGGGCGCTGGCTAACGATCTGAACCCGCCGGAACACAGCGATCCATGACGGCTTGACCTTACCAGCATTGGAAGGTGCAGCAGGAGCATCGAGGAGAACATCATGACCCAATCCCCCGATCCGCATGCCCACCACGCCGCCGAAGCGCACGTCCATGAGCCCCCAGCGGCAAAGTAGGCGCACTCCCGCGGCGTGTCGTTGAACCGGCTGGCCTTCACCGCGACACTGCACTGCCTGTCTGGCTGCGCCGTCGGGGAAGTGCTGGGCATGGTCATCGGGACAGCGCTCGGGTGGACCGCCCTGTCGACGATCGCCCTGGCTGTCGGCCTGGCCTTCGTCTTCGGCTACGCCTTCACCATGGTCCCGCTATTGCGGGCCGGCCTGGCGTTCGGAGCGGTGCTGAAGCTGCCGCTGGCGGCCGACACGGCCTCGATCGCGATCATGGAGATCGTCGTCAACGCCCTCATGCTGGTCATCCCGGGCGCGATGGACGCCCACCTGACCTCGCCGCTGTTCTGGGGAAGCTTGGCGGCGGCGCTCGTGATCGCCGGCGCCGTCGCCTTCCCCGTCAATCGATGGCTGATCGCGCGGGGAAGGGGACCTGCCGTCGTCCACGGCCATCATCACTGAAGGCCTCCAGCCACGCCTCAGAGCCGGTCGAGGATGGCCTGCATCTGGCTGATCTCGCGCTCCTGGGCGTCCACGATCTCGTCGCAGAGGGCAATGAGCTCGGGATCGGTTAGCTTCGCCTTGCCGCACATCAGGATCGCTCCCGAGTGGTGTGGGATCATGCCGCGGATCAGCTCCCTGTCGCCGATCGCCGCTTGGCTGCGCATGCCGTAGAAGCTGCCGGCGAAGATGACGACGGCTCCGATGGCGATGGCCAGGTTGGCGCGTTTGTTCTCATACATCGAACGCATCAGCACCAGCATGAGTAGGGCCATCGGCGTGACCATCATCAGCGTCATGTAGACGTTGTTCAGGTTGAAGTAGAAGTGATCGAGCGTGGCGATCATCGTGTACATCACCAGGTACATGACGATGAAGTGAAGGATCAGCTCGATCGCCAGGTTGCGATAGCTCTTGCCGTGCATGGGGCCCTCCAGCAGCGAGACTGACGCCGACCCGTCGGCGCCTGCTCAAAGAGATACGCGCGGGAAGGTCCGTTCCCGCGCGCCTTCGAAACGGACGATGATCAGCCGGCTGGCTGGGCCGCTCCTGGCGCCGGCGCGGCGGAGCCCGCGCGGTGCCTAGTCACCCACTGCTCCAGTTCGGTGATCTCCTGGCGCTGCATGGTCATGGTTTTCTCCGCCATCTGACGGAGTTCCGGGTCAGGGTTCTGCTGCATCAGGACCTCGGACATCGCGATCGCGCCGCGATGGTGTTCGATCATCTTCAGCGCGAAGGTCTCCTGCGGATCCGCTCCATGCGCCTGCATCATGGCCTGATGCATCTGCTGCTCGGATGCGGTGTAGGGGGTCTGGGGGCCGGCCATCGCCTCGGCGCCCATGCCGCCGGCGTTCGGCGTCGCTCCGGCGGTTTCGGTCGGAGCGGCCGGCGCGGTTTCGGTATTCTCGGCCGGGGTGCAGGCCATCAGCAGGCCGGAGAGGGCGACGCCCGCGAGAGCCGCCTTGAGTTTGATCGACATCGTGGTTTCTCCAGAGGTGAAGCCAAACGAACCATCTGACCGGCGCGCCGTTCCAAAAACCCCCTTGACCTTCCCATGATTGGAACCTTCATCAACGGCGGGACTTCCATTTGGAGACCGCCTGATGACCCCCGCAACGCTGCGAACCCTCGATATTCCCGTGCTCGGCATGACCTGCGCCAGCTGCGTCGGGCGGGTCGAGAAGGCCATTCGCGCCGCTCCAGGCGTGAAGAGCGCCACGGTGAACCTCGCCGCAGAACGCGCCCGGGTGGAGATCGACGATGTGGGCTCCGCGGCGTCGGTGACCCAGGCCATCCGCTCCGCCGGCTATGAGCCGATCGAGCGCACCGTCGAACTCAAGATCAGCGGCATGACCTGCGCGAGTTGCGTCGGCCGCGTCGAGCGGGCGCTGAAGGCGGCGCCGGGCGTTGTTGACGCCAGCGTGAACCTGGCGACGGAGCGCGCCACCGTGCGGGTGCTGGAAGGCGCCGCCGACGCGCGCGCGCTGACGGAAGCCGTGGCGAAGGCGGGCTATGCCGCCGAGGCCGCCTCCGCACCGGACGCCACCAGCGAGGATCGCGAGCAAGCCTCCCGCGCGGCGGAGATCCGCAGCCTGGGACGCGCCGTCGCCGTCGCCGGCGCCGCGACGCTCCCCCTGTTTCTCATAGAGATGGCGCTCCACTTCGTTCCCGGCTCTCACGACTGGCTGATGGGGACTATCGGCATGGCGCCGTGGCGGATCCTCAGCTTTCTGCTGGCGACGTTCGTGCTGTTCGTTCCGGGCCTGCGCTTCTACCGCAAGGGCGTGCCGAACCTCTTCCGGCTGAAGCCGGACATGAACTCCCTGGTCGTCCTCGGCGCGACCGCGGCATGGGCCTTCTCCACCGTCGCCACCTTCGCACCCGAGGGGCTGCCGGCCGGAACCGCCAACGTCTATTTCGAGGCGGCGGCGGTGATCGTCACCCTGATCCTGGTCGGGCGCTGGTTCGAGGCCCGCGCCAAGGGCCAGACCAGCCAGGCCATTCGCCGCCTGATGACCCTCCAGGCCAAGACCGCCCGCGTGGAGCGGAACGGAGCGGAGACCGAACTTCCGATAGATCAGGTCGCGCCCGGCGACGTCATCGTCGTCCGCCCCGGCGAGCGGGTGCCGGTCGACGGGTCGGTCCTGTCCGGCAATTCGTTCGTCGACGAGTCCATGCTGACCGGCGAGCCCGTTCCCGTCGAGAAGGGGGAGGGGGCCAAGGTCGTCGGTGGCACGATCAATACGACCGGCGCCTTCCGCTTTCGCGCCCAAAAGGTCGGCGCCGACACGGTGCTGGCCCAGATCGTGCGCATGGTCGAGGCCGCCCAGGGCGCCAAACTGCCGATCCAGGCTCTGGTCGACAGGGTAACGGGCTGGTTCGTTCCCGCCGTCATCGGCATCGCCGTCCTGACCTTCGGCGTCTGGCTCGCGTTCGGCCCGCAGCCGGCGCTGGGCTTCGCCCTCGTCAACGCCGTCGCGGTGCTGATCATCGCCTGCCCGTGCGCCATGGGACTGGCGACCCCGACCTCGATCATGGTCGGGACGGGGCGGGCGGCCGAGCTCGGCATCCTGTTCCGCAAGGGCGAAGCGCTCCAGGCGCTTCAGGGCGTCGAGGTCGTCGCCTTCGACAAGACCGGCACCCTGACGGAGGGCCGGCCCGAACTGACCGACCTTACCGTCGCCGAAGGCTTCGCCGAGGACGAGGTGCTGGGGCTGGTCGCCGCCCTGGAGACGCGTTCCGAACACCCGATCGCCCGCGCCCTCGTTCAGGCCGCCGAAACGCGGGGCCTGCCTGTTCTCCAACCCGAGGCCTTCTCATCACGTCCCGGCTACGGCGCCGAGGGCAAGGTCGCCGGCCGATCGGTCCAGGTCGGTGCCGACCGCCTGATGCAGGGTCTCGGCCACGATCTGTCCGCCTTCACCGATCAGGCCCAGCGGCTGGGGGAAGAGGGGAAGAGCCCGCTCTACGCGGCGATCGACGGTCGCTTGGCCGCCATTATCGCGGTCGCCGATCCGATCAAGCCGACGACGCCGGCCGCCATCGCCGCAATCCACGCGCTTGGCCTCAGGGTCGCGATGATCACCGGCGACAACCGCCGAACGGCCGAAGCCGTGGCCCGTCGGCTGGGCATCGACGAGGTGCGCGCCGAGGTCCTGCCGGACGGCAAGGTCGAGGTTGTGCGCGCCCTCCAGGCCGGCGGGCGGCGTGTGGCCTTCGTCGGCGACGGCGTCAACGACGCTCCCGCGCTCGCGGGAGCCGATGTCGGGCTGGCGGTCGGCGGCGGGACGGATGTCGCCATTGAGAGCGCGGACGTGGTCCTGACCGGGGGCGATCTGCGCGGCGCTGTGAACGCCATCGCCCTCTCGCGAGCCACGATGCGCAACATTCGCCAGAACCTGGTCTGGGCCTTTGGCTATAACGTCGTCCTGATCCCGGTGGCCGCGGGCCTGCTGTTCCCGGTGTTCGGCTGGCTTCTGTCGCCGATGCTGGCCGCCGGCGCCATGGCGCTGTCCAGCGTCAGCGTGCTCACCAACGCGCTTCGCCTGCGGGGCTTCAAAACCCGCTTCGAGGGAGATCTTGCATGAACATCGGCCAAGCATCGCGGGCGACCGGCGTCTCGACCAAGATGATCCGCTACTACGAGTCCGTCGGACTGATCCGGCCGGCGGACCGGACGGACAGCAACTACCGCGACTTCGGCGATCGCGACATCAACGAACTGCAATTCATTCGCCGGGCCCGCAACCTGGGCTTCTCCGTCGGCGAGATCGGCCAGTTGCTTGCGCTTTGGAGAGACCGGGGACGGCCCAGCCGGGAGGTGAAGGCCGTGGCCGAAAAGCACGTTGCGGATCTGGACGCCAGGATCGCGGAGATGAAGTCGATGGCAGACACGCTTCGTCATCTTGCCCACTGTTGCGCCGGGGACGAGCGCCCCGACTGTCCGATCCTCTCGGACCTTTCGGGAACCGGGACCCCGGGCCGCCAGGGCGCCGACACGAACCTTCGTCCGAGAACAACTGCCGCAATAGACCGGTGAGGCTTGGCAAAGTCGGCGGCGGTCAGGCTGTCTTCAGAAAACCGTAGACCAGCCGACGTTGTAGCTTTGCGCGAGAGATCAACAGCGTGCGCCCATGATACCTTGATACGCCGGAGTTGGATGCTTTCACGAAAAGACGTTAGATACCTAAGCGAGTCGCAATTTCTCGGCAGGACATCGAGTATCGATATGGGATGTCTAGGCTCAGGACTCATAGCCAAAAGAGCACTGTAGCGGCGAGGGCTATGG
>NZ_QLLC01000032.1 GCF_003350205.1 Brevundimonas bullata
TCCAGGATCGCCGATGGGCTCAGCCGAACAAGGCGGCCTTCACCGGAGGGGTACGTCGGTTCGGGAGGTCCGCTTAATGCGGGGAGTTTCGGGCGCCCACAGAGTTCTGCGTAGCGAGCTGGATTTCAGCGTGCATACTGCCGTCTCCTGCAGCGTTTTGTGATTGCGGGGAAGGAGGGTGTGATGAAGGGGACTATCGTTTGTTTGGTCGGTGGCGTGGTCTTGGCCGGGGGGCTGGGCGCTATGACGAGGGCACCGCAGGAGGCGCCGTCTTCGCCGCCGCTGGCCGCCGCCGCGCCGAGCGCTCTGCCTGACGGCGCAGGTCGGGAGATGACCCAGCGCGTCTGCGGCCAGTGCCATTCCGCGGGCATGTTCGCGACACAGCGTCATACTCAGGATGAATGGAACCAGGTCATTTCGCGGATGATCGCCAAGGGCATGACGGCGTCCGAGGACGATCTATACGAGATCTCGGACTATCTCGCTGAAAACCTTGGCAAGGCAAAAACCGGCGCTGCCGGCGGCTGATCAGACATCGTCGCGTGTAATTCCATAGCCGTTGGCGAAGGCGTCGCGGATGGCCCGAACGCGCCGATTGTCGGCGTCGCCGTTACGACAGACGAAGGCGATCTGACGCGTTGGCGTGCTGACGCCCAGCGGGATCTGGCGCACAGGCGCCCGCACGGTCGGGGCGACCGGCAGGCGCGGGATGATCGACACGCCCAGACCGGCTGACACCATGGCCAGCACGGCCTCGATGGACTCCAGCTCGAAGCGCGGCCTAGTGCCGGGCGAAAGACGGTGCAGGTGGCTGGCGGCGGTGCGTCCGCTGGTCAGCGAGGTGTCGAACTGGATCCAGTCGTAGCGCGCGATCAGGGCCTCGGCCGTGGTCTCGGTGCTGTCGGGCGGCGCCACGAAGACAAAGGGCTGCCGTTCCAGATCCTGCCAGTTCAGGCGGCTGGAACCGCCCGAGGTGGGGCGAATCAGGGCGGCGCCGTCGAGGCGCCCGGCTTTCAGGTGATCGAGCAGCTCGCCGGAGTCGCCCTGGATCACGCGCACGGCCAGTCCGGGATGGCGGTCGCCGATCTCCCGCAGAACGAGAGGGATCATTGTGGGTTGGAGCGAGCGAATCGCCCCGATGACGACGCGGCCTGACAGGGCGGCGGAATGGCGCGTGCGTGCCTCTTCGACCGCATCCAGCGCGGTGCGAATGCTCTCGGCCAGATCGCTGGCCAGGGGCGTGGGGCGCACGGTCCGCCCCGAACGGTCGAACAGGGGCTGGCCGACATACTCCTCCAGCCGCTTCATCTGCAGGCTGACGGCGCTGGGGGTCAGACCCATGTCGTCCGCGGCGCTGGCGAAACTGCCGTGCCGCAGGACGGAGTTCAGGGTCATCAGGAACTCGAACTTCAAGGCTCTCTCCCGTGCAGGGCCGGCGCCGTGAGCGCTTAGTGAGATCGATACATAACGAAACGTCATCTATCGATCCAGCAAACGTCACTATTTCTTGAGTTTGACGGTCGTTACCAATGGTCTCGACCGAGCGATGGGGCAACCCGCCGATCGGCAGGGTCTCATCGCTCGAAGAGGCGAGGGACAGGGAAGAGGCAATGAAACAAGACCATCAGATCAGAATGCTGATCGACGGACAGTGGACAGAGGGCGAAGGCGCCGTTGTCACGGTCGTCGACAAGTTCACGGGGGCCGAGCTGGGCCGCCTGCGGTCGGCGTCGCCGGCCCAGGTCGAGGCGGCGGTGGCCGCCGCCCGTGCAGCGTTCAACATGGTTCGCCTTGAACCCTACGAGCGCAGCCGCCTGTTAAATCGGGTCGGCGATCTTATCCTGGCCGACCGCGAGGCCCTGGCCGATATGATCGTCGCCGAGTCCGGCGTGCCGTGGAAGGATTCCAGCAACGAGGTGGTTCGCACAGCCGAGACCTTCCGCGTTTCGGCCGAGGAAGGTCGCCGTCTGGCGGGCGAGATCGTGCCGATCCAGGGGGCGTCGGGCCAGTCGGGCCGCATGGCCTATACCCTCCGCGTGCCGCGCGGCGTGGTCGGCGGCATAAGCTCTTTCAACTCGCCGCTGAACATGGTGGCGCACAAGGTGGCGCCGGCTCTGGCCTCGGGCAATGCGGTCGTGTTCAAGCCGCCGGTCGCTACGCCCCTGTCGGCGACGCGCCTGTTCGAGCTGATGCTGGAAGCGGGGATTCCCGGCGGCCTGATCAACCTGATCCACGGCGGCGGGGCCGAGGTCGGCGCGCCCCTGGCGGCCCATTCGGGCGTGGACTTCTTTACCTTTACCGGCAGCACCCCGGTCGGCAAGGCGATCAGCGCCAGCCGGGGAATGCGCGCCACGGCGCTGGAGCTGGGCAGCATCGCCGCCACCATCGTCTGCGCTGACGGTGATCTGGAGCGGGCGGCCGTGCGTTGCGCCCAGTCCGGCTTCCGTCGTCAGGGGCAGGCCTGCACCTCGACCCAGCGGCTGTTTGTCGAGCGCTCGGTCATGGACCGCTTCCTGCCCATGCTGCTGGAACAGGTTCAGGCGCTGAAGGTCGGCGACCCGCGCGACCACGCCACCGACGTCGGCCCCATGATCAGCGAGGCCGAGGCCGTGCGCGCCGAGACCTGGGTGCGCGAGGCGACGGATCGCGGCGCACGGGTTCTGACCGGCGGCGAACGGCGCGGCGCCATCCTGACGCCCACGGTCCTGACCGACGCCGATCCCGCCTCGAAGGTGCTGTGCGAGGAGATCTTCGCCCCGGTCTTGACGGTGCTGCCGTTCGACACGCTGGACGAGGCCATCGAGCGCGTGAACGCCACGTCGTTTGGCTTGGCTGCGGGCCTGTTCACCCGCGACCTCAGTCGCGCCCTTAAGGCGGCCGAGCGGCTGCACGTCGGGGTGGTTCACCTGAACGAAGCCTCCAGCAGCCGCGTCGATCTGATGCCGTTCGGCGGCGTCAAGGACAGCGGCGTGGGGGTGGAAGGCCCCCGCTACGCCATGCGCGAGATGACGCAAGAGCGTCTCGTCACGATCACCCTGTGATGGATTTGAATATGTCAGCAGACAGCGTAACCGGCGCCATTTTCATGGCCCAATGCCTGAAGGACGAGGGGGTCGAGAAGGTCTTTGGCCAGTGCGGCCACACCAACTACGCCCTGATTGACGCCTGCGACCGGCTGGGCATCGAATATGTCTCGTTCCGTCACGAGCAGCAGGCCGTTCACGCCGCTGACGCCTATTATCGCGTGTCGCGCAAGCTGGCGGTCATCAACGTCCACCTGTCGCCCGGCCTGACCAATACCGTGACCGGCGTGGCCTCGGCGGCGATGGACGGAACGCCGATGCTGGTCATCACCGGCAACACCCCGACCTATCACCACCCCCGCGAGGCGCATCAGAGCATGCGCCTGCACGCCGACGCGTCGCAGGGCGACATCTTCAAGCCGATCTGCAAGCGGGTCTGGCGCGTGGACGACGCCCGCCATCTGCCCGACGTCATGCACCGGGCCCTGAACATCGCCCAGACCGGACGGCCCGGGGCGGTGCTGCTGGACATCCCGATGGATGTCTTCGCCCAGAAGATTTCGGCCGAGGCCCAGACCCGCTCGCGCCGTCCCAACTTCGCCCGGCCGATGGGCGACGCCGAGGGCGTGGCCGAGGCCGTCGCCATGCTGAAGGCCGCGGCCAATCCGGTCATCTTCGCCGGCAACGGCGTGGCCCTTTCCGGCGCCTACGACGCGCTGAAGGCGCTGGCGGAACAACTGGGCGCGCCGGTGGCCACCACCCTGGTCGGCAAGGGCGTCTTCCCCGAGAAACATTCTCTGTCGCTGGGCACGACCGGCATCTGGGGGGCGCGCGTCGCCAACGACATGACGCGGACCGCCGATGTCATCCTGGCCGTCGGCACGGCCTTCGGCGAGGCGGATTGCAGCTCCTGGCGGCCCGAGCACACCTTCAACATTCCGGGCACGAAACTGATCCAGATCGATCTGGACCCGCAGGAGATCGGCAAGAGCTATCCGGTCGATATCGGCATCGTCGGCGACGCCCGCGCGACCCTGGCTCAGCTTTCGACGGCCCTGGGCGATAAGCCCCGCCCGTTGACGGTGGTCGAGGCACAGCGCGCGCGGCTGGACGCCGCCAAGGCGGCCTGGCGCGAGGAGCTGAAGGAAACGCAGGAGATCGACACCAAGCCGATCCACCCGGCGCGCCTGCTGAAGGTCCTGTCTGACGCGGCTCCGGCCGACGCCATCTTCGTCACCGATGTGGGCTGGAACAAGAACGGCGCCGGCCAGCAGTTGGAGATCCAGGGGCGCAACGGCTTCCTGACCAGCGGCGGCATGGCGACCATGGGCTATTCCCCCGCCGCCGCCGTCGGCGCGGCCATGGGCGCGCCGGATCGCAAGGTGCTGGGTCTGGTCGGCGACGGTGGTCTGATGTCGGTGCTGGGCGCGCTGACGACGGCGGTCGAGCTGGATATCCCGGTGCTGTGGGTCCTGTTCAACAACTTCTGCTACTCGACTATCCGCACCGTCGGCACGACCTATTTCAATAACAAGCAGGGCACGGAATTCCGCTCGCGGGACGGAGAGCTCTACAACCCCGACTTCCAGCTTCTGGCCAAGTCGTTCGGCATCCAGTCGGCCCTGATCGAGGAGCCGTCCGATCTGGAGGCTGGCGTTCGCGCCGCCATGGCTGAGCGCGGTCCCTTCCTGCTGGAAGTGCGCACGCGCGGCGATGTGCCGATGCCCCGCACCGGCTACTGGGATATTGCCGACTTCCTGGCGACCGGCAATGACTGACGGCCCGCCGCTTCTTCAGGGTCTCCATCGACGGGACTATCAGCCAGACGCTGTCGGCCCGCTGGACGGGGTTCGGGTGCTGGACATGTCGCGCCTGTTCGCGGGCAATGTCCTGACCCAAATTCTGGGTGACTTCGGCGCCGAGGTGATCAAGGTCGAGCCGCCTGCGGGCGATACCCTGCGCGGCTGGAAGACCAAGGGCGTCTCGACGCACTGGAAAATCTACGCGCGCAACAAGAAGAGCCTGGGTCTGGACCTGCGCAATCCGCAGGCGACGGACATCTTCCTGAAGCTGGTCCCGAGCGCCGCCATCCTCGTCGAGAGCTTTAGGCCGGGCGTGCTGGAGAAGATGGGATTCAGCCCCGAGGTGCTGCACGCGATCAATCCCAGGCTGGTGATCGTGCGGGTCTCCGGCTGGGGGCAGGGCGGCCCCTATGGCCAGCGGCCGGGCTTCGGCACGGTGATCGAGGGCATGTCGGGCTTTGCGGCCATCAACGGCTTCGACGACCGCGAGCCGGTGCTGCCGCCCATGTATCTGGCGGACGGCGTGGCCGGCTCCTACGGCGCCTCGGCGGCGCTGCTGGCCCTGCGCGAGGCCGAACGTCCCGGCGGCAAGGGACAGGTGATCGACCTGCCGCTCTATGATCCTCTGTTCGCCCTGCTGGGTCCGCAGGCAGCCAATTACCGACTGTCGGGCCAGGCGCGCAAACGCGAAGGCAGCCGGTCCAGCAACTCGGCGCCGCGCAACGTCTATCGCTGCCGGGACGGCAAGTATGTCGGCCTGTCGGGTTCGACCCAGACCATGGCCATGCGCATTCTCAAGGCCATCGGGCGCGAGGACATGATTTCGGACCCGCGCTTCGCCACCAACGCCGACCGACTGGCGAATGTGGTCGAATTGGACGCCGCCATCGGCGACTTCATCGGGCGTCACGATCAGGCGGAGCTGGTCGCCCTGATGGAGGCTGCCGAGGTCACGGTCGGCCCGATCTATGACATCGCCCAGATCATGCAGGACCCGCACGTCATCGAACGCGAGATCCTGGCCGACTATCCCGATGCCGAACTTGATCTGCTGCCGATGCATCACGTGGTGCCGCGTCTGTCCGACACGCCCGGGTCGATCCGGGCAGCGGCGCCGGCTCTGGGCGAGCACAATGCCGAACTGCTGGCCGAACTGGGTCTGGATGAGGTTCAGGTCGCCTGCCTGATCGCCGAGGGCGTCGTCGCCGGCGCTGCGGTCGCTCGGGCGGAGGACGCGGCATGACCACGGTCTGGCGTTCGCTGCAGTATGTTCCGGCCCATCGCGACAAGCATGTGACCTCGTCGCGACTGGCCCAGGCGGACGGCGTCATCCTCGATCTCGAGGACGCGGTGCCGACCGAAGACAAGACCGCTGCGCGCAAGGTCCTCAAGTCGGCGGTGAATGCCGTCGGGCGCTGGGGCGCGGACGTGCTGGTGCGGATCAACGCCGAGCCGGACCTGGCGGACGCCGATATCGCCGCCGCTGTGGCCGCCGGCGCTGTCGCCCTGGTCGTGCCCAAGGTTGAGAGCGCTAACGACATCCTGCGTCTGGAGCCGGTCATCGCGTCGGCTGAACGGGCGGCGGGGCGAGAGGTCGGCGCGACGCGCCTGGTGGTTCTGATCGAGACCGCCCGCGGCTTCCTGTCGATGTCGGCCAGCCTGGGGGCCAGCGCGCGGATCGCTGCGGTCAACCTGGGCAATGAGGATTTCGCGCGTGACCTGGGGGTCGAGCCGTCAGAGGAACTGCTGACCTATCCGCGTCAGCAGATGATCATCGCCGCCGTGGCGGCCGGGGTTCTGCCCCTGGGTCTGGCGGGACCGGCCACGCGCTTTGACGACCTGGACGCTTATCGTCGGCTGGCCGAGCGGTCGCGGCGGCTGGGCCATGTCGGCGCCACCTGCATCCATCCCGATCAGATCGCCGTGTTGAACCAGGTCTTCGCGCCCAGCGAGGCCGAGGTGTCCGAGGCCCTGGCGATCGTGGACGCCGCCCGCATGGCCGGGCAGGGCGCCTTCGCCGTCAACGGCAGGATGATCGACAAGCCTGTCCTGAGTAGAGCGGTCGGAGTGCTTGACCGAAAGAGTTCAATAGAGAGCAAGTCTAAATCTAGTTCAAACAAATAAAACAAAAAATGGCGACTCAAAAAGAAGTCGCCAATATGGGGAGTATGCAATGCGTAAGGAAGAGCGGAACTCGCTGCCTGGCAGCGAGGGGAGAAACATTCGTCGTATTCTGATGGGAACCGCCGCAGCGGTTGGAATTTTGTCGGCCGGCCCGGTTCTGGCCCAGGAGCAGGAAGCCGCGCCGGAACCAGAACAGGCGGTTCAGGTCGAGGACATCGTCGTCACCGGCACGGCCATCCGGGGGGTGGCTCCGGTTGGGTCGGCCACAGTCGGCATGTCGCGTGAAGACCTGGTCCAGGCCCCGGCGCGCGACGCCAGCGCCCTGGTCGCCAGCCTGCCGCAGGCTTCCAGCCAGGGCACGACCCTGGCCTCGTCTGGCGGCAGGGCCGCCGGCGTCAACCTTCGCGGACTGGGCAACAACGCCACCCTGGTCCTGTTCGACAGCCGACGCGTCGTGCCCCAGGGCGGCAACGCCCAGGTGTCCGACCCCAACCTTATTCCCTTCTCCGCCATCGAGCGGGTCGAGGTCGTCACCGACGGCGCCTCGGCCATCTATGGCTCGGACGCTGTGGCCGGCGTGGTCAACTACATCACACGTCGCAACTACGACGGCGCCGAGGTCACGACCCGCTACACCAACTCGCTGTATAATCAGTATGTTATCGATGGGGTGATCGGCAAGACCTGGGCTGGCGGCAGCGCCATGTTCGCCGGTTCTTGGGACAAGAACGACAGCGTTCCACGCAGCGAGCGTGACTATATGATGCAGGATCTGCGGCCCTTTGGCGGGAATGACAACCGCCTGATAGGGACGACCGTCTATCCCGACGCGCCCGGCGCTCTGATCATCGGCAACACCGTCTATGGCCTGCCGAACACCAATGGCGCTGTGCCGACGGCGGCGGATGTGATCGCCCTGAGCGGCGATCCGGAGCTGTTTGATTCCTCGTATCTGTATGACTTCTACACGGCTCGTGAACGCCATGCGGCCATGTTCAAGCTGCGCCAGGAACTCGCCCCGGGTTTCGAGGTGGGCTACACGGGCATCTATAATCTGCGGACCAATGAATCGCGCTCCGGCGACGGGTTCGAACGGGTGGCCATCCGCCTGACGCCCGGCAGTCCCTACTATATTCCGGGCATGCCCAACCCGACGGCGAACCAGACCGTCGTCTATAACTACTCGCTCAACAATCCCGACACCTCGCGCGATCAGAAGAATCGCGAGGAGACGATCAACCACTCGATCGACATGACGCTGGAGCTGCCGAAGGACTATCGGTTCTCGGGCCTGCTGACCTACGGCAAGACCGACTCGTGCAACGTCTGCCAGCCGCAGGTGAACACGACTGTGGCCAACGTCATCGCCAGTAATGCGTCGTGGGGGTTCAATCCCTTCCTGCAAGGTCCGCAGGCGGGTGCTCAGGCTCTGGTCGGCGGCTTCATCCAGCAATACGACACCGTGCTGCTCGACGCGGTGGGCAAGGTGGACGGGGTTCTGTTCGACCTGCCGGCCGGCGCGGTTCGTCTGGCGGCCGGCGCGGAATATTCGCGCTATAAGCTCTATCTGAAGGCGCAGAACACCCTGAACCTGGCGGGCGACTATCAGGTTTCGCGCTTCACCAAGAGCGATCGCGATGTGAAGTCAGCCTTTGGCGAAGTCTTCGTGCCGATCGTGTCGAACGACATGGGTGTGCCCTTCATGCAGTCGCTCGATCTGAGCGCCGCCGTTCGTTACGACAGCTATTCGGATGCGGGCGACACCACCAATCCCAAGATCGGCCTGACCTGGCGGCCGACCGATGAACTGCTGATCCGCGGCAGCTGGGGCACGTCGTTCCGGGCGCCGACCCTGATCGAGGCAAACCCGGCCACGGTCGGTCAGACCAACCGGGTCTATGTCAGCAATGGCCTGAACGATCCGACCATCCCGATCACTAATGTGTCCTCGGGTCAGAGCGCGGTCCTGTCGCGGACCGGCAACACCGAGGGGCTGCGGCCGGAATCGGCGACCATCTGGTCGCTGGGCGGGGACTATCGTCCCAACTACCTGCCGTCGCTGAAGCTCAGCGTCACCTACTACAACGTGAGATACGAAGATCGGATCGAAAACCTTCCGAACCAGACGCTGATCCTGTCCAGCCCGGAAAACCTGGAGCTGTACAAGGACTTCTTCATCAAGGCGCCGCAGCCGACGACCTGCGTCAACGGCGATTACTCGACCTATAATCCGGCCTATCTGCCCTGGCTGACCGACAAGAACGCGGTCTTCTCGCCTTCGACCATCAACGACTGCTCCATGGTCGGGGTCATCGCCGGCGGACGTCTCAACCTGGGCGAGGTGAAACAGAGCGGGCTCGATTTCGGCGCCAACTATCTGCACGAGACGGCGTTCGGCGACTTCACCTTCAACGCCAGCTTCTCCAAGGTTCTGAACCTCGAGAAGAGCGTGGTCGCAGGCGGTCCTCTGTTCGACGCCCTGGACACCTATGGCTTCCAGGTGTCCGAGCGCGGACGTTTCAACGTCAACTATCGTCGGGGCGGGCTGAGCGCCAACCTGAGCGCCAACTACGTCGGCTCCTACCTGAATAATGCGACCATCACCGTGAACGGGGTCAAGCTGCCCGAGACGGAAGTCCCGACCTGGACGACCTGGGATGCGGGCGTGGCCTATTCCTTCGAGGACGGGCGCTTTGGCGGCGTGCTCGACGGGGTTCGTCTGGCGGTGAACGTCCAGAACCTGTCCGACGAACAGCCGCCCATCGTGCTCAGCGGCACGACGGCGGTGGACCTGGGCAACCACAACCCGTTCGGACGGGTCTGGTCGCTGGAGCTGACCAAGGCGTTCTGAGCCGGCTTTGACCGGGGGCGGCGAGGGGCCGCCTCCGGTCGAGGTGTTTTTCTGAGGAGGGACCAAGTGATCAAACTGAAGATGAGGCTGGCGGCGCTGATGACGGCGACAGCCGTCTGGGCGGGTGCAGGCCTCGCCGCCGCCCAGGCGCCCGCGCCGGGCCAGGCCATGGCAGACCCCTATGCCGGACAGAAGAAGCTGCTGGTCATCGCCGACGTCCAGACCGGCTTCCATCACGACTCGATCAATCACGCGATGGCGGTGATCGAGCAAATGGGGCGCGAAAGCGGGGCCTATGTCGCCTTCCTTCGCACCGACTCCCAGTTGATCACCCGTGAGCCCATCCTCGGGACCGGGACGCGCTATGAGGGGCGGCCTGTCAACGCTCGCAACCTCAACTATTTCGACGCCGTCTTCCTGTTGAGCAGCGGCTCGGGCAACCTGTCCGACCAGCAGAAGGCCGACCTGCTGGCCTTTGTCAAAGAGGACGGCAAGGGCTTCATCGGCGGCCACGCCGCGACGATCGCCTTCTATGACTGGCCTGACTACGGTGAGATGATCGGCGGCTTCATGGCCGGCGAGTATCGGGTGGAGCCGACGGGCGTCATCGTGCAGGACCCGCATTTCCCCGGCGCGGCAGGCCTGCCGACCACCATCACCGACCAGTTTCCCTATATGGGCGCGCCCTATGTGAAGGGGGGCTTCCACACCATCCTGCGCCTTGATCCGTCGCGGCTGACGCCCGAGCAGCTGGCGCGTCGTCCTGATGACGACTTCCCGGTCGCCTGGGCCAAGACCTACGGCAAGGGCCGGGTCTTCGTCAGTTCGATGGGCCACGTCGAGCAGATCTGGGACGACCCCGCCGTCCGCACCTTCCATCTCGAAGGCATCAAATGGGCCCTCGGCCTGACCGACGCCGACGTCACGCCCGACGCGCCCCAACAATGAAAATCGCAAAGGAACGCCCCATGACCAGACGCTCCCTGAAAGGCGTCGGCGCCTGCCTGTCGCTGATCCTCATGGCCGGAACCCCGGCTCTGGCCCAGACCGCTGGCGCCCCGACTGACGACGGCAGGACCTGGCGCAGCTATGGCCAGAACCCCGGCGCGACCAACTTCTCGCCCCTGACGCAGATCACGCCCGACAACGTCGGCCAGCTGAAGCGCGCCTGGACCTTCCGTTACGGCGGCGGCACGGACGAGGAGGGCGACCGGGGTCTGGATCACCGCTGGGAGGTGACGCCGCTGGTGATCGACGGCGTGATGTACGTCTCGACCCCGACCAATCCGAACCTGCCCGTCCTCAAGTCCACCATCACCGCCCTGTCGCCCGAAACGGGCGAGGTGCTGTGGAAATGGGAATCGGACCGCAACATCCACGGTCGCGGCATCGCCTGGTGGCCGGGCGACGAAACCCATGGCCCGCGCATCATCTTCGCCACCGACAAGGGCTATCTGGCGGCGCTGGACGTGCGCACGCGTCAACTGGCGACGGACTTCGGCCAGAACGGCCAGGTCGACGCCTATGTCGGCGTGGCGTCCGAGGTCGTGGGCGAGAGCCGGCGCGACACCTTCACCATTCCCAACCCGGTCGCCATCTACAAAAACCTGATGATCACCGGCGCTCGCCCCGGAGAAATGGGGCCGCCTGGACCGCGTGGCGACGTGCGCGCCTGGGATGTCCGCACCGGAGAACTGGTCTGGTCTTTCCATACCGTGCCCCAGCCGGGTGAGGCCAACCACGAGGGCTATGTCGGCGATGAATGGAAGGACCGCAGCGGCGCCAACGTCTGGTCGACCATCACCATCGACGAGGAAAACGGCATCGTCTTCGCTCCCGTCGGCGACCTGAACGGTCGGGCCCAGGGGTCTGAGCTCTACGCCAACAGCATCATCGCCCTCGACGCCCAGACCGGCGCGCTGAGGTGGCACCATCAGGTCACGCACAAGGACCTGTGGGACTGGGACATGCCGACCCCGCCGGTTCTGGTGAACTTCCGTGAGGGCGACCGTACCATCCCGGCCGTGGCCCTGACCGGCAAGCAGAGCCTGCTGTTCGTCTATGACCGCCAGACCGGGCGTCCCCTGCATGAAATCGAGGAACGGCCGACGCCGCGCAGCGACGATCCGGCCGACGTCGCCTGGCCGACCCAGCCCTTCCCGGTGCGACCCGGCCCGCTGGCGCGTGTGACCATGACGCGCGACGAAATCCCCAACATCACGCCCGAGCAGCACGCCTATTGCACCGCCTTCTGGGACGAGAACAACATCCAGGTGACGGGCCTGTACGGACGCCCGCTGATGACGCGCGGCACCCTCAGCTTCCCCTCGACTCTGGGCGGTCCGAACTGGGGCGGTCCCTCCTACAGCCCGACGTCTGACGTCTTCATCGTCAATGTTCAGAACATGGGCCAATTCCGCGCCGCCGGTCCGGTGACGCCGATCTTCGGCGGGCCGCGTCCGCCGCGTCGTCGGGGGCCGGTTGATCCGAGCGCGCCGATCACCCAGTCGGGCTTCAGTTACCGGATCGATGCCGACACCATGCTGCCGTGCACGCCGACGCCCTGGGGCGAACTGGTCGCGGTCGACATCAGCAAGGGCGAGATCCTGTGGCGTGCGCCGCTGGGGACGATCCCGGGTCTGAAGACCGATGTCGCCACGGGCGCGCGCAATCTGGGCGGCAATATCCAGACCGCCGGCGGCCTGGTCTTCATCGGCGCGACCAACGACCAGACCTTCCGGGCCTTCGACGCCCGCACCGGCGAGGTGAAGTGGTCGGTCGAGCTGGACGCCAGCGCCCATTCCACGCCTGTCACCTACCTCGGCAAGGACGGCAAACAATATGTCGTCGTGACCGGGGCAGGGGGCACAGCCGTCGCCGCCAGACGAATGTCGGACACCCTCAACGCCTTCGTCCTCCCCTAGCGCCGACCGCCCCGCGAGGCCTGACGGTTTCGCGGGGCGCCTCCCGATCCGACGTCTGTCGGACCGTCCTATAGTCAGTGGATTATCCCAATGGACGCAGCCCTGCCCGTCACGCCGCCCAAGCGGACCCATGCGCGATACGTCGTGCTGGCCCTGATCGCCGTCGGCACCATGATTAACTATCTGGACCGCTCGCTTCTGGCGGTCGCGGCGCCGCGCATGGCCGAGGATCTCGCGCTGGGCGCGGCCACCATGGGCGTCCTGTTTTCGGCCTTTTCGTGGAGTTACGCCCTGGCCCAGATTCCGGGCGGGATGTTCCTGGACCGCTTTGGCGTCCGACTGACCTACGCCCTATCGGTCGGGGTGTGGTCGATCTTCACCGGCTTGCAGGGAGCGGCCACCGGCCTGACCTCGCTAATCATCTATCGCCTGGGACTGGGCGCCGCCGAGGCGCCATGCTTCCCGGCCAACAGCCGTATCCTGGTCGCCTGGTTCCCGCAGGGCGAACGCGCCCGCGCCCAGAGCGTCTATTCGGTCGGCATGTATTTCGGCATCGCCTTCCTCAGCCCGGTCCTCTTCTGGGTGACGGGGACCTTCGGCTGGCGAGCGCTGTTCATCATCGCCGGCGTGATCGGCGTATTGTTCGCAGGTCTGTGGTGGTGGGTCTATCGCGACCCGGAGCACAGCCGCAGGGTCAATCAGGCGGAACTGGATCACATCGCGGCGGGCGGCGGTGGTTTGTCCTCCGCGACCGGCAAGACGCCCTTCTCGTGGAAACAGATCGGCTGGCTGCTGAGCAAGCGCCAGATCCTGGGCGCCTCGATCGGCCAGTTCGCCACTAACGCCACCCTGGTCTTCTTCCTGACGTGGTTCCCGACCTATCTGGTGGTCGAGCGCGACATGCCCTGGCTGAAAGTCGGCTGGATGGCGGTGCTGCCCTTCATCGCCGCCTCGGTCGGCGTGGTCTTCGGCGGTCAGTTGTCGGACGCCCTGGTCAAGCGCAGCGGCTCGGCCACCTTTGGCCGCAAGCTGCCGATCGTGGCCGGTCTGCTGTTGTCCTCGACCATCATCTCGGCGGCCTTCCTGAAATCCGACGCCCTGGTGATCGCGGTCATGTCGGTCGCCTTCTTCGGCCAGGGCATGTCCAACCTTGGCTGGACCCTGATCTCGGATGTCGCGCCCAAGAGCCTCATCGGGCTGACGGCGGGGGTGTTCAACTTCTGCACCAATCTGGCAGGCATTGTGACGCCGATGATGATCGGCTTCATCGTCGCGGCCACTGGCTCCTTCTTCGGCGGCCTGGCCATGATCGGCGTCCTCGCTCTGATCGGCGCCTTCTCCTACACCTTCCTGGTCGGGCGGGTGGAACGCATCGCAGAACCGACTGCGGCGGAGGCGGCGTGATGGCGATGCGTCCTGTCTCCATCCCGCGATTGGGCGCGGGTGTCGCGTTCATCCTGGCCGTGGGTCTGTCCGCTTGTGAGCCGTCCGATCCGGCGGATGGGTCTCACAAGGTCGTAGCGGCTGAGGCCGTTCCGGCGGCGCTCCCTGCGCACGGTTTGGTTGAAGCGCCGGCTCTCCCGCCTGAAGTTGCGTTGCCGGTCGAACCTGCACCTGAACCTGAGGCTGTCGTCGTGTCAGCAGCCCCGACCAAGGCCACGCCGCCGGTTCAGGTGGTCGCCCCGCCGGCCCCGGCGCCTCAGCCGGTCAAGGCGGTGGTTCAGCCCGGCGTCCTGCCGCAGGGGGCGGGGCGCAACGTGGCTCAGCGCCTGTGCGGCACCTGCCATTCTCTGGTTCTGGTCACAGCCAACGGCCACACAGAGGCGGAGTGGGATTCCATCGTCGCTCGCATGGAGTCGAACGGGATGCAGGCCTCGGCGGACGACATCAACACGGTCATCGACTATCTGTCGAAGGCGCTGCCGCCACGCTAGGCGAACGACAGGGAAGTTCGAGTGATAGAGTTCCAGCCGCAGACCACCTCTGTCGACGACGTCATCGTCACCGCCGCGCGCTTGCCGCCGGCGGCGGGAGAGGCGGCCTTCTCGGTGATCCGTTTGGGCGAGGAGACGCTGTCGACCTCCACGCGTCTGGACGAGGCTTTGGCGACGGTTCCGGCGGTGTCCCTGTTCCGGCGCACCTCCAGTCTGGCGGCCAACCCGACGACGCAGGGGATATCCTTGCGCGCCATCGCGCCATCGGGCGCCGGGCGGACGCTGGTGACGCTGGACGGCGTGCCGCTGAACGATCCCTTCGGCGGCTGGGTGATCTGGTCGCAACTGCCGACTGAAAGCATCGAGAGCCTGGACATCGTGCGCGGCGCCGGGGCCGGCCCTTACGGCGCGGGCGCCCTGACCGGGGTGATCCAAGTGAGAGAGCGCGAGCGCGGCGGGGTGCTGGACGCCTCCATCGCCGAGCGTGGCGGGGCGCGGCTGGCGGGGTCAGGCGGCGTCGACGCCGGGTCGGCGCGGCTGACCGGGTCGGTCCTTTATGAAACCAGCGACGGCTA
Organism: Brevundimonas bullata; assembly: GCF_003350205.1. Taxonomy (GTDB): domain Bacteria; phylum Pseudomonadota; class Alphaproteobacteria; order Caulobacterales; family Caulobacteraceae; genus Brevundimonas; species Brevundimonas bullata. Next base: position 15,234 of record NZ_QLLC01000032.1, read on the forward strand.
TGTGCCTGTGCGCGGCGCGGCGGCGGGGGCCGCGGACACGCCGCTGGATCTGGAGGCGAAGAGCGCTTCCCTGCGCGCGGATCTGCCCTTGGGCGAGGCCGCCCTGTCGCTGCGCGCGGGCGCCTATGAAGAGGATCGCGGCTCCGGTCTGGCCGGCGCCCGCTCGACCGCCAGCGGCCATGTGCTGTCTGCCGCCGTCGCGCGGCAGGCGACGACCGAACAGGCGGGCTGGCGTTTGCAGGCCTGGCGGCGAGAGAGCGATTTCGCCAACACCTCGGTCGCCGTGGCGGCGGATCGGGTGACGACGACGCCCGCCAATGATCAATACGAGACGCCAGCCACGGGCTGGGGCGTGAACGCCGCCCTGCGCGGCCGCCGTGAGGGTCTGCTGGGCGGACGCGCGGAATGGGAGATCGGCGCCGACGCCCGCTTCAGCGAGGGCGAGACGCACGAACGGTTCCGCTACATGGTCGGAGACTACACGCGAGACCGCATCGCCGGGGGCGAGACCTCGGTGGCGGGCGTCTACGGCGAGGGCTCGCTGGAGAACGGGCCGTGGCTGGTTGCCGGGGGCTTGCGTCTGGACGGCTGGAAGAACGAGAACGGGCGTCGGCTGGAGCGTGATCGGGCCACCGGCGCGCCGACGCTGGACGAGGCCGATCCCGAACGCTCGGGCGAGGTGGTCAGCGCCCGTCTGGCGGCGCGGCGGATGATCGGCGGCGGCTTGGCGGCGCGCGCTGCGGCCTATTCCGGCTTCCGCCCTGCCACCCTGAACGAACTGCATAGGCCTTTTCGCGTCGGCAACGATCTGACCGAGGCCAATGCCGGTCTCGTCCCTGAAACCCTGCAAGGCGTCGAGGCCGGCCTGGCGTTCGAGGGGCCCATTTCGGCGCTGACGGCGACCCTGTTCTGGAACCGGATCGAGGACGCCATCGTCAACGTCACCATAGGCGAGGGGCCGGGAACCTTCCCCCGCGCGGGCTTCGTGCCCGCCGGCGGCGTGCTGCGCCAGCGCCAGAACGCCGGGACCATTGAAGCGACGGGCGTCGAGATCAGCGCGCGCCAGACCCTGCGCGGGGGGCTGGACCTGATCGGCGCCGTGTCGATCACCGACGCCCGTGTGGACGGCGGATCGGTCGCTCCGCAACTGACCGGCCTGCGCCCGGCCCAGGCGCCGATCTGGAGCGCCTCGGCCGGTATCGACTGGCGCGCCAGCGACCGCCTGAGCCTGGCGGCCCGCGCGCGCTACGAGAGCAAGCGGTTCGATGACGACCTGAACAGCCGCGTCCTCGGGGCGGTCGTGACGGCGGATGTCCGCGCCGACTGGAGGGTCAATGACACGTCGTCGCTGTGGCTCGTCGCCGACGACCTGTTCGACGTCGAGGTCGAGGTGTCGGAGACCGGGACAGGCGTTGAGGGCCTCGGCCCCCCGCGCATCCTCAGCGCCGGCGTAAGGCTGATTTACTGAAGCTGAAGGTCCGAGTTCCGACTGTGTTTCAACGTCCGTTGCGGAAACCTATGAGTTATGCAGCACGTCGTTGGGGAATCCCTAGATGTCGATGGGACCTAGGCGAGTCAGGCGGGATTTCATTGCCGTAGACCGCAGGTGGAAAACCCGCGACTTCAGCCGCGCAACCTTCTTTGGAGATCGCCGTTCTCCGCATCGGAGGGCTTTGTTCATGCGACAGGTTTGTGGGTGGACATCACTAGCCGCTGCCTTGGCGGTCGCCGGCGTCGCTGTGGGGCAAGAGCATCCTGATCCCCGATGGCGGGTGAACATCAGCCCATATGTCTGGGCTAAGTCCACGGAAGGCAAGTTGCAGGGGGCGGGTCTATCCTCTCCCATCCATGTGCCCTTCTCGGAAGCCTTCGAAAAGGTGGAGGGCGTCTTCATGGGCGAAGTCTCCGTCGAAGGCGCGCGCTGGGGCGGCTATGTCGACTATCAGGGCACGGACAGTCGGGATGAGCGACGCGTCATGGGTTTGCCGCTTGAGGCCGACATTCGACTACGAAGCCTGACTGGAGCCGTCTACTATGTCGCGCACGAGGAAGAACTGGGCGGCCGCACGGTGCATGGCGCGCCGCGTCTGTTTCGCATTCGCCCCCTTGCCGGCGCCAGATGGTCGAGAGCGCGAGCCGACCTCGCCGTGCCCGGACTGATCGAGGTCGGTAAACAGGCCGAGTGGACTGATATCATCGTGGGCGTCCGCACGGACGCCGACCTCAATGCGCGCTGGAAGCTCACGGGCCACCTGGATGTCGGCGGCTTTGATCCAGGTGATCGGTTCAGCCTGAACGCGCACGCCTCGCTCGGCTATCGTACGGTCGTGCTGACACGACCGGCGCTGCTGCGCGTGGGCTATGCAGTGCTCTTTCAGGAGTACGAGCAGAGCGATTTCACCGGCGACCGCTTCGTCTGGAACATGACGGGGCACGGGCCGACGGCAGGGGTTTCGATCACGTTCTGAACAGCGAAGGACAGATCAAGATGAAGGCGCGTGGCGTAAAGGCAATAGTCGGGATTGCGGCGGCAGGGACGACCTAACGGAAGCCTGCACCCGACTAGGGCCAAGACTCATAACCACCATGAGGCGATAGCGGTCAAAGCCACGGCAGCGGCATAGGTGCAGGCGAGTTTGTCGTATCGGGTCGCCACGCGGCGGATACCGGGACGGCCTGTATCAGGTCGGCGGCGAAGGGAGCGTGGCCGCGCTGGCCTGGCGTGACGAGGAAGGCGACCAGGCGCCCCAGCCCGTCGATCAGAGCGTGCTTTGGGACCGGCCGCGCTGCGCAGAAACTCTGCCCGTAAATCAGCATCACCTAGCCGCAGTCTCCAGTCAAACTCGGTGAGTTTGAGGCTTGCCAGTAAGGTGATGGCGCGGATCAATGCGGGTGCGCGGGAACAAAAGACTGTAGGTTGGCGCCGACAAACGCGGCGGTGGGCAAGACGGATGAGCGAAGCAGGTGAGCGGCGGCAGGGGATTCAGTCCGTGGGCATCGGCCTGCGCGTGCTGGAGGTTTTGGCGTCGCAGAACGGGGCGGCGGCGCTGGGGGCCATAGCCCAGGCGTCGGACCTGTCGGCGTCGCAGGCGCATCGCTATCTGGCCAGTCTGATCGCGGCGGGCATGGCGCGCCAGGATGCGGCGACGGGGCGCTATGAGCTGGGTTCGGGGGCGCTGCGTCTGGGGTTGGCGGCCTTGTCGCGGATGGACAGTTTCCGCGAGGCGGCGATCGCATTGACCGACTATGTCGTCGAGACGGGGCGGACGGTGCAGATGGGCGCCCTGGGCCCGACCGGACCGATCGTGGTGCGCTGGATCATGGGCACGCCCGCCATCTCGACCTCGCTGATGGTGGGCTCGCCCCTGCCGCTGCTCAGCTCGGCGACGGGGCATGTGTTTCTGGCCTTCCGGCCCGAGGCGGCGACGCGGCAGATGGTCGAGCGCGAGACACAGCCTCAGTTCCAGCCGGTCGATGTCCAAGGCCTGCGCGAGCGGGTTCGGCGCGAGGGCTATTCCGCCATGCGCGGGGATCTGATCCCCGGCCTGCGGGCCACCGCCGTGCCGATCTTCGACCTGCAGGGCGAGGCGATTTTCACCGCCACGGTGCTGGCCACCGACGTGTTCAAGCCGGAATACGACGATCAGGCGCGCGAACGCCTGATCGAGGTCTGCGACGAGATCACCCGGGCGACGGGCGGGGTGCGTCCGTCGATCTGACGGCTCAGGTGGCGACCGCCTTGCGGAGGTCGGTCGTCGGATCGCTGGCCGTTTCCGCGATCAGGATCTTGCCCATCAGGCGACGGGCCGCGGCGAAGTCGCGCGGTTGGTCCAGGCAGACGGCGCCGACCAGAGCGCCGTCGCGCAGGTAGAGGCGCACCGTTTCGCCGCGTGACACGACCGCGTCGCCCGCCGCCGGATCGCCGAGGATCTGCAGGTTGTGCCCGCACTGGGCGGTCCAGAACCAGGGTGTCGGTTCGATCTCGGCGGGCTGGCCCATGATGGCGAGGGCGGCACCGCGGGCCGAGGTCTGGGCGTGGGCCCAGGTTTCCATGCGGGCGGCAGCGCCATCCCGCTTCCGGGCGGTCAGGTCGCCGACGACGAAGATGCGGTCGTCGGCGGGCGAGCGGTAATCCTCGCCGACCAGAACCCCGCCCGCGACCGGCAGGCCCGCCGCCTCGGCCATTTCGGTCGAGGGAATGATGCCGATGCCGACAACGATCAGGTCGGCCTCAATGGTCGAGCCGTCGTCCAGCCGCGCCAGAACGGAATCGTCGGCGGAGTCTTCCAGCGCTTGCAGCGACCGTCCCAGCTTCACATCGACGCCGATGCGCGCGTGGGCGGCGGCCAGCCACTCGGCGGCCTCGGCGGGGACGTTGCGGCCCAGCAGCCGCTCGCTCGCCTCGATCACCGTGACGGTCAGGCCCAGACCGCGCAGGGTCGAGGCGGCCTCCAGCCCGATCACGCCGCCGCCGATCACCAGGGCGCGGGCGCCGGGCGTCGCCGCCGCTGCAATGGCGCGGGCGTCGTCGGCGGTGCGCAGATAGCGGATGGCGGGATGAGCGGGCAGGGGCAGGCGACGCACGCGGCCCCCCATGGCCAGGACCAGCTTGTCGAAGGGCTCGACCGAGCCGTCGGCCAGCCGAATCTCGCTCCTGTCGCGGTCGATGGCGACGGCCTCGACGCCCAGTTTCAGGGTCACGTCCAACTCGGCCCAGCGTTCCGCAGGAGCCAGCCAGACCGGATCGGCCTCTTCGCCGGACAGGTATTCCTTGGACAGGCTTGGACGTTCGTAGGGGGGGTGGGCCTCGTCGCCGATGACGAAGATTGATCCCGAAAAACCGAGCTCTCGCAAGGCGATAGCGGTCGCGCCGCCAGCGTGTCCGGCCCCCAGGATGACGATGCGTTCAGCCATTTGTGATCTCCATCGGACGTTGCACTAGATGCAACGCATTTGACATAGATCAAAAACCACGACACCAATGCGGTCAACGGCGACATGAGATCGCTGCTTCGAATTCTTCTCCGGGAGCTTTTCAGTGAACATCCCCGTACGCCCGCCGGAGGGCGAGAACCGCCGCGCATGGCCGGCCGACGTCGACGCCGCCGTGCCCTACTGGGTCTATACGGACCCCGCGATCTACGCCGAGGAACTGCAGAAGATCTGGTACGCGCCGCACTGGCTCTATGTCGGTCTGGAGTGCGAACTGGCCGAGGTCGGCGACTGGAAGACGACGACCCTGGGCGAGAAGCCCTGCGTCATGGTCCGTTCGGGCGAGGACGAGATCTCGGTCGTCGAGAACCGTTGCGCCCACAAGGGCGTCAAGTTCTGCCAGACCCGCACCGGCCATTCCAAGGAGCTGATCTGCCCCTATCACCAGTGGTCATATGCGCTGAACGGCGACCTGCAGGGGGTGCCCTTCCGTCGCGGCGTCAAGCGCCAGGGCGGCATGCCGTCGGACTTCGATCCCAAGGACCACAGCCTGAACAAGCTGCGTGTCGAGGTCGTCAACGGCGTGGTCTGGGCCACCTTCTCGGACGAGACGCCGCCCTTCCGCGAATATCTCGGCGAGAAGTTCTGGAAGCACTATACCCGCGTCTATGACGGTCGGAAACTGGAGGTGCTGGGCTACAACCGTCAGCACATCCCGGCCAACTGGAAGCAGATGCAGGAGAACATCAAGGACCCCTATCACGCGGGTCTGCTGCATGTGTTCTTCGCCACCTTCGGCCTGTTCCGCGCCGACCAGAAGTCGGCCGTCGATATCGATGACGAGGGCCGTCACGGCATCCTGATCTCGCGCAAGGGCGAGCAGGAAAAGACCGAGGCCATGGCCGACATCCGCAACTTCCAGGGCGATCTGGTGCTGGAAGACCCCCGCGTCATGGACGTGGTGCAGGAGTTTCCCGGCGAGGAAACCGTCGGCATGATCACCATCTTCCCCAGCGTGATCCTGCAACAGCAGGTCAATTCGCTGACGACCCGTCAGATCGTCCCCAAGGGGCCGGGCGGCTTCGATTTCCACTGGACCCACTGGTGCTACGCCGACGACACGCCGGAGATGCGCCTGCGCCGCACGCGCCAGGCCAATCTGTTCGGTCCGGCGGGCTTCGTCTCGGCCGACGACGGCGAGGTGCTGGAAATGACCCAGCAGGGCGCCGCCGGTTCGCCGGACGAGCACTTCATCCTGCAGATGGGCGGTCGCGAGATCGCGCCGACGGATCATCAGGTCACGGAGACCGCCGTGCGCGGCATGTACCGCTACTGGCGCAAGGTGATGGGCCTGTGAGCGAGACCATGATCATCGCCCGCGACGAAATCCGCGACCTGTACGACGCCTATTACGGCGTGCTCGACGACGTCGATCTGCACGCCTGGCCAGATTTCTTCACCGAGGACTGCCTGTACCGGGTGATCCCGCGCGAGAACCATGAGGCCGGCTATACGCTGTGCACCATGCAGGCCGAGAGCCGCGGAATGCTGAAGGACCGGGTGACAGGCCTGACGCGGACCCAGATGTATGCGCCGCGCTACTATCGCCGCTTCCCCACCGCGCCGCGCGTGACGGCACAGGACGAGGCGAGCGTCAGCGTCCGCCACAACCTGCTGGTGGTGCAGACCCTGGTGGACAAGCAGTCGGACATCATCCTGTCCGCCGTCTGCCACGACCGCATCGTCCGCGACGGCGACCGCCTGCGCTTTGTCGAGCGCGTCGTCGTCTTCGATTCCGAAATGATCCCCAACAGTCTGGTGTACCCCGCATGACCGAAGCCGCGACCCTGTCGTGGGTGGCGACCTTGCCGCCCTCGGCCCTCGAAGAGCACGGCGTGGCCAAGGCCAGCGCCAACGGCGTGAGCGTCGCCCTCTATGTCGTCGATGGCGAGTATTTCGCGACTGCCGACCTGTGCACCCACGGCCAGGCCAGCCTGTCCGACGGCTTCCTCGACGGCGAGTTGATCGAATGCCCGCTGCATCAGGGCACCTTCAATGTGAAGACCGGCGCCCCCGTCGATGCGCCTTGTTCGGTCGCCGTGCGCAGCTTCCCGGTCAAGCTTCAGGACGGTCTGCTGCACGTCGGCATGGAGGGTTGAGGCGTGACCGAAGTCCTGTCCAACGACCAGCAGTCACAGCTGAACGCCCTCTATGAGCAGATGGAGCCGGAAGGCCTCTATCCCCTGTGGGAAAAGCTGTCGGCCCTGGTCCTGCCCCAGCCGGATTCTCCGGCCAAGGTGCACAAGTGGTCCTATGACAAGGCCCGCGACTACCTGATGCGCGCCGGCGATCTGATCAGCGCCAAGCAGGCCGAGCGCCGCGTGCTGATCCTGGAAAACCCCGGCCTGCTGGGTCTGTCGTCGATCACGCCCAGCCTCTATGCCGGTCTGCAACTGATCCTGCCGGGCGAGATCGCCCCGGCCCACCGCCACGCCCAGTGCGCCCTGCGCTTCGTCATGGAGGGCGGCGGCGCCTATACTTCGGTGGATGGCGAGAAGGCGGTGATGCAGCCCTTCGACCTGGTGCTGACGCCGGGCGGCCAGTGGCACGACCACGGCAACCCGACCGAGACGCCGATGATCTGGCTGGACGGGCTGGATATCCCGACCGTCCGTCACTTCGACGCCAGCTTCGCCGAGGGCTATGCCGAGGACCAGTTCCCGGAGCAGGCCCCGGCCGGCGACAGCCTGAACCGCTATGGCCGCAACATGCGTCCGCTGAAAGGCCACACGGCGGATCGGCGCCCGGCGCATCAGCCGCTGTTCCACTACCCCTACGCCGAGTGGCGTCCGGCGCTGGACGCCATGGCCGAGAGCGGCGCCGAGATCGACCCGCATCTGGGCCACGCCCTGGAGTTCATGAACCCGGTCAATGGCGGGCCGATCATGGCCACCATCTCGGCTCATGTCCGACTGCTGCCGGAAGGCTTTGAATCCAAGCCGCGCCGCTCGACCGACGGGACCATCTTCGTGGTCGTCGAAGGGACCGGCGAGGCGGTGATCGAGGGCGAGACCATCACCCTGAAGCCGCGCGACATCGTCGTCGTGCCGTCGTGGAAATCGGTCGCCTTCAAGGCGTCCAGCCGACTGGTCCTGTTCGGATACTCCGACAAGGTCTGTCAGGAAAAACTGAACCTCTACAAGGAAGAGAACGCATGAGCCTGCTGTTCCAACCGCAAGCGCCCGTGCTTGCCCCGACCAACACCGGGGATGAATTCCCGGTCCGCCGCATCTTCTGCGTCGGCCGTAACTACGCCGCCCACGCCCGCGAGATGGGCCGCGACCCGGACCGCGAGCCGCCCTTCTTCTTCACCGCCTGGGCCGAGACAGTGGTGCTGGACGGGACGACCATCGCCTATCCGTCGAAGACCGAGAACTTCCACTACGAGGCCGAGCTGGTCGTCGCCGTCGGCAAGGGCGGTCGCAACATCGCCGTCGAGGACGCGCTGGATCACGTCTGGGGCTATGCCACGGGCCTGGACATGACGCGTCGCGACCTGCAGCTGGAAGCTCGCGCCCAGGGCCGTCCGTGGGACACGGGCAAGAACGTCGAGCAGTCGTCGCCGTTGGGCCTGATCCACAAGGCGGGCGAAGGTTTTGATCCCGAACACGGCAAGATCGAACTGACCGTCAACGGCGAGGTCAAGCAGACGGCGGACCTGGCCGACCTGATCTGGCCAGTGGCGGACATCGTCGCCTACCTGTCGGGTCTGTGGGAGATTCAGCCCGGCGACCTGATCTACACCGGCACCCCCGCCGGCGTCGGCGCGGTGGTTCCTGGCGACGCCATGACCGTGACCATCGACGGCCTGACCCCGCTCAATATCAAGGTCGGCCCGCCCGCCGCCTGATCCTTTTCACTTGCATCATCAACACACGGAGAGGCGCGCGACAGACGCGCCCTCCGCAGGAGGACGACACATATGGCAGCCATGGGTGAGGGGGGCGGAAACGCCGTCATCGACCGGGCCAAATTCGGCCCGCTACAGTTCGGCGTCACGGCGCTGTGCTTCATCATCGCCATGCTCGACGGCTTCGACACCCAGTCGATCGCCTTCGTCGCGCCCAAGATCGCCGAGGACTGGGGCCTGGCCCCGTCGGCGTTCGGACCGATCTTCGCCATCGGCCTTCTGGGCCTGACGGTCGGCGCCTTCACCCTGAGCCCGGCGGCGGACAAGTTCGGCCGCAAGACCATCATCCTGATCTCGACCTTCATCTTCGGCCTGTTCGCCCTGCTGACGGCCTTCGCCGGATCGATGAACGAGCTGCTGATCTACCGCTTCATCACCGGCGTCGGCCTGGGCGCCGCCATGCCCAACATCATCGCCCTGACCAGCGAGTATGGCCCGGCTCGCCTGCGTGCGACCCTGGTGACGGTCATGTTCTGCGGCTTCCCCCTTGGCTCGACCATCGGCGGTCTGGTCTCGACCTGGCTGATCGCCACCTGGGACTGGCATTCGGTCTTCGTCGTCGGCGGCGTCCTGCCGCTGCTGCTTCTGCCGGTGCTCTGGTTCATGCTGCCGGAATCGGTGCGCTTCCTGGTCGCCAAGGGCGCGCCGGAGCACAAGATCGCCCCCATCGTGAAGAGGATCGACGCCGACGCCTCGGTCAGCGAATTCATCGCCGGCCTGAAGCACGAGCAGACGTCGGCGGCCAAGGGCTTCTCGGTCTTCCAGCTGTTCCGTGAAGGCCGCACGCCGGTGACCCTGCTGCTGTGGGTCGCCTTCTTCATGAACCTGCTGGTCATGTACTTCCTGGTGAACTGGCTGCCGACCCTGCTGAAGGGCGCCGGTCTGCCGCTCAGCATGGCCATCCTGTCCACCGCCACCCTGAACCTCGGCGGTGTCGTCGGGGCCATCGTCCTGGGCCGGATGATCGACAAGATCAGCCCCTACGTCGTCCTGGGTTCGGCCTATGCCGCCTCGGCCGCCTTCATCGCCCTGCTGGCCTTCGGCGGCACGAACCTGACGGTCCTGCTGCTCGGCGCGGCCCTGTCCGGCTTCGGCGTCGTCGGCGCCCAGATCGGCTGCAACGCCCTGACGGCGGCCGTCTATCCGACCGCTATCCGTGCGACGGGCGTGGGTTGGGCCCTGGGCGTGGGCCGCATCGGCGCCATCGTCGGCCCTCTGGTCGGTGGCGTGCTGCTGGCCGCCGGCTGGAGCCCGCAGAACCTGATCCTTCTGGCCGTCATCCCCGCCGTGATCGCCTCGATCGCGGTCTTCACCCTCGGCGGCGTGCGCCGCCGCGCCGGAGTCTGACCCCATGATCCTGCACGGTTATTTCCGCTCCACGGCCTCCTGGCGGGTTCGTATCGCCCTGGGCCTCAAGGGACTGGAGGCCGGGCAGGTCATCCACCACCTGCGCAAGGGCGAGCAGCGGGCGCCGGAGTATCTGGCGCTCAACCCGCAGGGGCTGCTGCCGTCTTTCGTCACCGACGACGGCGCGGTCCTGACCCAGTCGCTGGCCATCATCGAATACCTCGACGAGACCTCGCCTGCGCCGTCGCTGCTGCCCGCCGATCCGGTGCAGAAGGCCAAGGTTCGGGCCGTGGCTCAGGCCGTCGCCTGTGACATCCACCCGGTGCAGAACCTCAAGGTGCTGCAACGCCTGCGCGACCTCGGTCTGGGCGAAGAGGTGGTTCAGGACTGGGCCTCGACGGTCATCGAGGAAGGCCTTGACGCGGTCGACAAGCTGCTGGCCGACCAGCCGGGCCCCTTCGCTTTCGGCGACGGCCCGACCTTGGCCGACCTGTGCATCGTGCCGCAGCTGGGCAACGCCCGTCGCTTTGGCGTCGAGGTTCGCTGGCCACGCCTGCTGGCGCTGGAGGCCGCCTGCCTCGAACTGCCCGCCTTCCAGAACGCCGCCCCGGGCAAACAGCCCGACGCCGAATAATCACCCCAATCGAACCGAGCGCGGAGCCAACCGCGCCCTTTCCCGGAGGACATCCATGAGTATCGCCGCTGCGGCCGCCGCCGCATTGCTTTCGCACGCCCCCATGCCCGCCGAGGCTGAGGCGCCTGTCCAGACCGCACCTGCTACGGTTCCGGCCGCGCCGCCGCCGTTCAAGTTGATCAATCACGACGAGAACTACGCTTACCTCGCTGATCCGGCCAAGCGCGCCTCGACCTGGTCGAAGTTCAAATATGTGCCGGTCGGCGGCGAGGGCAGTCCCGTCTGGGCCAGCTTCGGCGGCGAACTGCGCTTCCGCGCCGAACACCGCGACAATGAACGCTTTGGTCGGGGGGCTCAGGACACCGGCGGCGACTTCCAGACCCGCGCCCGCCTGTGGGGCGAACTGAACCTGGGCTCCTCGCTGCGCGCATTCGTCGACGTGCAAGACGCCCGCACCTCGGGCCTGGCTAGCGGCGAGCCGGTGATCGAGGAAAACCGCACCGACCTGCATCAGGCCTTCGTTGAGGCGAAGACCGGTCTGGGCGAGGGCACGGTGCGAGTCCGCGTTGGCCGTCAGGAGTTCGGTCAGGGCGGCTTCCGCCTGTTCGACATGCGCGAGGGCGCCAACGCCCGCGTGGCGCTGGACATGGTGCGTGTTCTGTATGACAGCCCGACCGGCTGGAGCGGCGGCGCCTTCGCCGGCTATGCCCTCCGCGAAGGCAAGGCCTCGTGGGACGACGCCACCAACTTTGATTACCGCCTGTATGGCGCGACCGCCGCGAAGACCCTGGGGCAGGGGGCGACGGCGCCGAAGCTGGAGCTGCTCTACGCCAACACCGACCGTCTGACGACGCCGTTCGACGGTCAGGTCGCCGGTCGTGACGACCGCGACACCCTGTCGGTGCGCCTGTCGGGCAAGGTCGCGCCCTGGGACTATGAGGTCGAGGCGGTGAAGCAGTGGGGGTCGTTCCGCGACCTCGACATCGACGCCTGGTTCATCTCCGCCGTTGGCGGCCGCACCTTCTCGGGCGTGAAGTGGTCGCCGCGCCTGGCCGTGCGTCTGGACGTCGGCTCGGGCGATAAGGACCCCACCGACGGCAAGCTGAACAGCTTCAACCCCCTGTTCCCGCAACCGGCCGCCCTGCGCACCGATCTGGGCTTCGCCAACATGGTGCTGTTGCAGCCCGAGGTGACGGTGCGTCCGACGCCCAAGCTGACCATGGGCGCCAACACCGCCGGCCTGTGGCGTCAGAGCAAGGACGACGGCCTCTACGCCCTGTCCGGCATGGTGCTGCGCGGCGCGAACGAGGGCCAATCCTCCTACGTCGGCTGGCGCACGGGCGTCTTCGCCCGCTATGCCCTGACGCCCTATGTCTCGCTGATGGGCGTGGCCAACTACACCAAGGCGGGCGACTTCCTGAAGGAAACCGGCACGGCCGAGGACCAATCCTACCTCGGGACCTTCCTGACCTTCCGCTTTTGACACTAGAAGCGCCACCAGAGCGGCTCCGCTTCTGAGATGAAGCGGAGTTTTCTCTTGTCGACTGGGACAGACCGGACACTCGGGGCTCTGCGGGTCGAACTGGAGTTCTTCTTGCGCGACGTCCGGACGTGGGGCTGGCGGTTTCAGCGGTGGGATGAACGCCTGATCGTCCATGTCGGGCAGCTTGATGCAATCGGCGCGCCCGCTGGCCGTGATTTGAGAGGGGCCTGAATTCCATTCATCAATGGTCGGGATAACTCTTTTGTCTTGCCCGCTGATCTGCCGGATTTCAAAGCCCTAGTTTCTGACGTGGGTGGGTTTTGAAATGACGATTCCGGCAAGCCTTGAGGGCAAGCTGCGCCAGGTGCGCCAGTTCTTCGACGGCGTCCTCATCCTGGCAGGGGCGATGAGCACCGGCCAGGACGTGCTGGCGGCTCAGGCCATGGGCGCCGACTTCGCCTATCTCGGCACCCGCTTCCTGGCGTCCAAGGAATCCGGCGCCAGCGACCAGCACAAGGGTGAGGTCATCGCTAGCCACGCCGAAGACATCGTCTACACCAACATCTTCACGGGCATTTCGGGCAGCTATCTAAAGTCCACCCGCTGGCGCGCCGGTCTGCTGGTCAAGAACCTGACCGACGAACGGGCCATGGGCTATGTGATGAACGTGCCGATCTTCTCGGGCGCTCGCGTCGCCTCGATCATCCCGCCGCGCACCTTCGGCTTCAGCGTGACGTTGAACTACTAGGTCCAGTGACTGGGCCTGCGTACCGCGCAGGCCTGACCCCCTTTCGGTCTTGCGAGGGACCGGGACGCGCAGGCTCGCAGCCTGTCCTCAACCTCATGACCCTCGGGTCGCCAAGCCTGGGGGTCTTCTTTTTGTGTCAGCCCTGCGGCGCGACATGGGACGTGGGCGACGGTCGACACAAACGGGAACGCTCGATACAGATGAGCTCAGTTCATGAGGCGGTCCGCCGTCTCTGCTTGCTGTGGAAGCCTCGCCGATGTCGACCATGCCGCCGTTGATCCTGTTGCAGACCGTCGAGACGGTGGTGCGGTGCGGCAGTTTCAAGCGGGCGGCCGACGAACTTCTGGTCACGCCATCCGCTGTCAGTCATCGGATCAAGTCGGTCGAGCAGGCCCTGTCCTTTCCCTTGTTCTTTCGTGTGGGGCAGGGGGTAGAGCCGTCCGAGCACGCCTTGTTGCTGGCCAAGGCGTTCGGCGTGGCGCGAGCTGAACTGATGCGGACATGGGACGAGATCACGGCCAGCCGGAACGCCAACGGCCTGCGGCTGTGCTGCATGGCCAGCTTCGGCGATCATTTCGTCCTGCCCAATATCGAGGCCTTCCGGCGCAAATTCCCCGATGTCGAACTGGAGTTCACGAATATCCGCCATGGCGATGCGCCGCCGACCCGCTCTTACGACATCATCATCGGTGTGGGCGAAATGCCCGGCGGCGGGTGGAAGATCGACGAGCTGATGGATCTGGACATGCATCTGATCGCCTCGACGAGCGCGGCGGTTGGTCTGGCGGCGCGGCGCGTGCTGGACGTGCCGCTGATCGGCTACACGGTGGGGACCAGCTACTGGACGGGGGTCGCCGAGAACATCGGCTATGAGCTGCCCGTCAACGCCAAGATTCTGACCTTCGATTCCATGGCTTCGGCCTGTTCGGCGGCGGAGCACGGGCTGGGCGTCGCCCTGGCCCCGACCTATCTGGCGCGGCGCATGGCCGCTGAAGGGCGGGTCGTCATCCTGGGCGACCGTCCGATCAAGACCGGGTTGAAATACTGGTTCGGCGTCAATCGCGACCTGCAGGGGCTGCCGATGGTCGCCAAGCTGCGGCGCTGGATCGGCGATCTGCTGCAAGGAGAGGGCGCATGACCATTTCCCTGGACGCGACTGACCGTCGCCTGCTCGCCATTCTTCAGGAAGACGCCACCCTGTCCATCGCCGAACTGGCCGAGCGGGTAGGCCTGTCCCAGACGCCGTGCTGGAAGCGGATCAAGCGGCTGCAGGACACAGGCGTCATTGTCGCCCGCGTCGCCCTGCTGGACCGCGAGGCTCTGGACCTGCCCCTGGTGGTCTTCGTCTCGATCAAGACCAGCCAACACGACGAGGGCTGGCTGGAGGCCTTCAAGAAGGCCAGCGCCCTGCCCGAAGTGGTCGAGTTCTACCGGATGAGCGGCGAGGTCGACTATCTGCTCAAGGTCCTGGTCAAGGACATCGCCGCCTATGACCGTTTCTATCGGCGGCTGATCGCCATCGCCCCGCTGTGCGATGTCTCGTCCAGCTTCGCCATGGAGCAGATCAAATTCACCACCGCGGTGCCGGTTCAGTGCGTCTGATCCTGCGGGAGAGAATGCTATTCTCCCGAGGGTTCAAACTCGGCCCGAAATAAGAAAATCGCTCTCAAACGAATGACATAGGCTCCGCCTCCTGTTCAGGAGAATCCCATGTTCAAGCGTCTGTTTGTCGAGCATCCCGCGTCGGTGGGCGAGAGCTATTTCGAGCATATGGGCGTCGCTGCTTCGTTCGGCGGGGCGATGTTTCTCGGTTCGCTGGCCTGTTTCGTCCACGCCGTCTTTCCGGGTCTGTGCGTCAAGACGGGCAGCGGCGTCGTCACTACCCTTCATCGTCGCATGGTGACGCACCGGACCGACCCGGCGCGCGTTCCCGGCCCGGATCAGGCCCATGTTTGATCGTCTGCCGCCCGCGCGCACCGACTCCCTGATGCAGTTGGGCCTGCTGATGCAGGCCGACCCGCGCGCCGACAAGATCGACCTCGGCGTCGGCACTTATCGCGACGAGCGCGGCGCCATTCCGATCATGGCGGCGGTGAAGACAGCCGAGCAGACGATCCTGAACACGCAGACCTCCAAGGGCTATGTCGGCCCCGCGGGCGACATGGAATTCGCCCTTCGGCTTCAGGACGCGACCTTCCCCGGACTGGAGGCCGCCGCTGCGGGTCGGCTGGCGCGGATCCAGACGCCGGGCGGCACCGGCGCCCTGCGTCTGGCGCTGCAGTTGATCGCCCAGGCCAATCCCGGCGCCCATGTCTGGATCGGCACGCCGACCTGGCCGGCCCACCTGCCGCTGATCGAGGCCGTAGGCCTGAAGGCGCAGACCTATTCCCATCTCGACACAGACGGTAACGCCAATGTCGAGGCGCTGAACGCCGCTCTGGCGCAGGCGCAGCCGGGCGATGTCGTTCTGCTGCACGGCTGCTGCCACAATCCAACCGGCGCGGACCTGCCGCTCGACGCCTGGCGCGAGGCCGCGATGGTCGCCGCGAACCGGGGGCTGACCCCGTTGATCGACCTGGCCTATCCCGGCCTCGGCGACGGCGTCGAAGAAGATGTCGCCGGCGTCCGCGCCTTGCTGGACGTGTGTGAGACCGCCCTGGTGGCCCTGTCCTGCTCCAAGAGCTTCGGTCTGTACCGTGATCGCGCCGGCATGCTGATGATGTTGAGCGGATCAGCCGCAACCGCCGCCAACCTGGGTCAGACCGCCGCCGGTCAGGCGCGGCTCCTGTGGTCGAACCCGCCGGATCATGGTGCGGCGGTGGTCAAGGCCGTGTTGTCCTCGCCTGAGCTGACACATCAGTGGCGGGCCGAGCTGGACGCCATGCGCGTGCGCGTCAACGCCGTCCGCACCCGTCTGTCGGGCATCCCGCTACAGCGACTGGATCTCAGCCGCCTGTCGCAGCAGCGCGGCATGTTCGCCCTCCTGCCCCTGTCCAGCGACCAGGTCCAAGCCCTGCGCGAGCGCCACGCCGTCTATGTGGACGCCTCGGGCCGTATCAATGTCGCGGGCCTCAACGACAGCAATTTCGCCCGCTTCGCGGCGGGCTTGGCTGACGTGGACCTTGCCTAGCCCAGCGCCGAGAGGCCGGGAAGATCGGGCTGGGAGGAGCCGCGCTGCTGTTGCAGCGCGGCGGCTGCAGCCATGCGGCTGTGGACGCCCAGTTGTCGGAAGGCGGCGGTGAGGTGAACCTTCACCGTGCTTTCGGAGATCATCAGGGCGCGCCCGATCTCCTTGTTCGACTTGCCGGCGGTCAGCAGCGTCAGGACCTGTCGTTGGCGGCAGGTCAACAGATGAGGGCCGTCGTGACCGTCTGGGCGGGGCTCGGCCTGTAGATCGCAGACGGTCGACGGAATGTAGATGTTGCCGCCCAGCACGGACCTGAAGCTGGCCGCCATTTCGGCGGGGGCGCAGCGTTTGGAGACGAAGCCGTGGGCGCCGGCGGACAGGGCGCTGAAGACAGAGCGTCGCACCGGGGGCCAGGCCACGACAATGACCTTCAGCTCCGGGTAGTGACGGCGCAGACGTCGAATTCCGTCCAGATTGCCCATGCCGGGAAGCTCGAGATCGATAGACAGCAGTTGTGTGTCAGGCGCAGAGGCGAGGCCCTTGAGCACGCCGCCGTAGTCGGCCTCCTCGCGGACGTCACCAGCGGCAAGATGGTTTTGAAGCGTCGCCACCAGCCCGGCGCGATAGAGGGGCTGGTCGTCCGCCACCATGAACCTTTCCATTCTTCAGCCCGCAGCCCTTGTCTGGCAGATCTCCCCCGATTGCGATCGCCGCCTTTCCTAGGCTCAGGACCCATTGAATTGCGGCGTGCGATCTGATTCAGGCTCCTGAGG
>NZ_QLLC01000033.1 GCF_003350205.1 Brevundimonas bullata
GGGGGTGGACGCTGGGGGTGTCCTAGTGACCAGGGGAGACGCTGCCTCATGCGCTTTACCTTCAATGGCGCGTCCTCACCCCCATCCCCGACCCTTCCCCCCTCGAGGGGGAAGGGAGCTAAGAAAGAAACAAAAAGGGCCGCCGGTGCGCCCGACGGCCCCTTCCATATCCTGAACTCGGAGAGGTTCAGCCCTCCATGTCGTCCGGCAGGCCGACGGCGTGGAAGCCGGCGTCGACG
Source organism: Brevundimonas bullata (assembly GCF_003350205.1). Lineage (GTDB taxonomy): Bacteria > Pseudomonadota > Alphaproteobacteria > Caulobacterales > Caulobacteraceae > Brevundimonas > Brevundimonas bullata. Next base: position 240 of record NZ_QLLC01000033.1, read on the forward strand.
TGGACGACTTCGCCCGTGGTCGAGCGGCCCAGGTCCGAGCACAGCCACAGGGCGGCGCCGGCGACGCCTTCCATCGAGGTCTCTTCCTTGATCAGCGAGAACTGCGCCGACTTGGAGTGCAGGCCGCGCCCGCCCGAGATGCCGGCCAGCGACAGGGTGCGCATCGCGCCCGCCGAGATGGCGTTGACGCGGATGTTCTTCGGACCCAGGTCGCGCGCGATGTAGCGGGTCGCGGCTTCCAGGGCGGCCTTGGCCACGCCCATGGTGTTGTAGTTGGGGATGACCCGTTCCGAACCCAGATAGGTCAGGGTGATCATCGAGCCGCCGTTGGGCATCAGTTTCGCCGAGCGCTTGGCCACGTCGACGAAGCTGAAGGCCGAGATGTTCATGGCCAGCAGGAAGCTGTCGCGGGTGGTGTTGTCGACGAAGGAGCCCTTCAGCTCGTCCTTGTTGGCGAAGGCCACCGAGTGGACGACGAAGTCGATCGTGCCGAACTCCTTCTCCAGTTCTTCGAACGCCTTGTCCATTGAGGCGTCGTCGGTGACGTCGGCCTGGATCAGCAGTTTGGCGCCGACGCTCTCGGCAAGGGGGCGCACGCGGCGCTCAAGGCCTTCGCCGAGGTAGGTGAAGGCCAGCTCGGCGCCCTGGGCGGCCAGCTGCGAGGCGATGCCCCAGGCGATGGAACTGGAGTTCGCGACCCCCATGATCAGGCCCTTCTTGCCCTTCATCAGGTCGCCGGTGGGCATATCCCAGCCTTCGCTCGTCGCCATGGGTTCGTCTCCGTATCTAGAACTTGAACCGCCTTTTGGACGCGTGGCGGGCGGGTGACAAGTCGCGGCGCCGCTGGCGTTCGGCGCGAGCCAGCTTAAGTTGAGAGAGCATGAGCCTTGATCCGCACAGTTCAGACGCCGCGCAGCCTGGTCCGGTCTTCTTTGATCGTCAGGAACTGGGGCTGGTGCTGCGGGTCTATGGCCGCATGGTCGCCGCCGGGGAATGGCGCGACTACGCCATGATCGGTCACAAGGACGTCGCCGAATTCGCCGTCTTCCGCCGCTCGGGCGACGCGCCTCTCTATCGGATCGAAAAGCGCCCGGCCCTGCGGCTGAAACAGGGGCAATGGGCCGTGATCGGCGAGGGCGGTCATGTTCTGAAACGCGGCCGCGACCTGGCCCAAGTGCTGCGGGTGTTCGACAGCCGCAAGTTTACGGTGGTGGAGTGATCCTTCCGGGTCATCCCGGAAGCGGCGCAGCCGCTATCCGGGACCGCAATGCTGACGGCGGCGTTCTGGGGCGGTCCCGGCTCTCCGCCGTCGGCTACGGCCGGGATGACGCGGTAAGAAAAAGGCCCCGACGTTTCCGCCGGGGCCTCCATTCATATGGGCCTCGCGCTAGCGCGCTACTTGAGGCCGTTACTCCCGGCTGCCGCCCATGAAGGCCAGCAGGAACTGGAACAGGTTCACGAAGTTGATGAACAGGCTCAGGGCGCCGAAGCCCGTGGCCACGCCCATGGCTTCCTGATTACCGCCGAGCGCGTAGTAGGTCATCTTCAGGCGCTGGGTGTCATAGGCGATCAGACCCGAGAAGATCAGGACGCCGAGGCCCGAGATGATCAGGTACATCGTGCCCGACTGCATGAAGATGTTGACGATCGAGGCGATGACCAGGCCGATCACGCCCATGATCAGGAAGCTGCCCATGGCGGTCAGGTCCTTCTTGGTCGTGTAGCCGACCAGGCTGAGACCCGCGAAGGCCGCCGCCGTGACGAAGAAGGTCGAGGCCAGCGAACCGCCGGTGTAGCGCAGGAACAGGACGCCCAGGCCCGCGCCGATGGTCGAAACCACGGCCCAGTAGAGCATGTTCACGCCCTTGGCCGTCGGGTTCTTCATGAAGAACATCGAACCGAACAGCATGACCAGGGGCGAGAACTGGATGATCATCCCCAGCAGGGTCAGGCCAATGCGGCCGTCGTCGGTGCGGGCGAACAGCAGCTGCTGCACGGCGGGCACGTTGCCGGTGATGTAGGCCAGGGCGCCGGCGACCACGAGGCCGAGGGCCAGCTTGTTGTAAACGCCCAGCATGAAGGCGCGCAGACCGGCGTCGACGGACATGTCCGCCGACTGCGGAAGCGGGCGCGCATAACCGTTGTTGAAGTCGCTCATCGCGAAAGAAGTCTCCCATTTGGACGGCAAGCGCCGACCTTGGCTGGAAATATCGTGACGGACGGGCCGCCTTGCAAGGAAAACCCTTCTTCCGAACTGACGTTCCGCCCGCTACCAAGGGTCGCATGTTGCGCCTGTTCACCGCCATTTCCATTCCCGAGGACGTCGCCGAGACGCTTCAGCGCCGCCAATCGGGCCTGCCCGGCGCCCGCTGGAGACCGCTGGACGCCCTGCACGTCACCCTGGCCTTCTATGGCGAGGCGTCGGAACGGACGGCCGACGATCTGGCCTCGGAACTGAGCCGCGCCGGGGGCGGCGGGGCGTTTGAACTGACGTTGAACGGCGTCGGGGCCTTCGGCGACTCTCACCGCACCCATACCCTCTGGGCCGGGCTGGAGCGGTCGGAGCCGCTGAGCGTCTTGGCCGGGCGTTGCCGCGCGGCGGGTGAGCGCGCGGGCGTGCCGCCGGAGAAGCGCGAATATCGGCCCCACGTGACCCTGGCCTATCTGAAGCCCCAGACGAACCCGGACCGCGTGGGGGCCTGGATCAGCGGCCACAACCTGCTGAAGTCGCCGCCGATCCGGGTGGATCGCTTCGGCCTCTATTCCAGCGTCCTGACCGGCGACGGCAGCGTCTATACCCTGGAACGGGAGTATCTGCTGTGATCGCGCGTCCGACCTCGGCTCTAGGGCCGACGCTGGAGACCGAGCGCCTGTTCCTGCGCCCGCCGACGCTGGAGGACTTCCCGCGCTGGGCCGACTTCATGAGCGACGCGGAGACGACCCGCTTCATCGGCGGGGTGCAGTCGAAGCACGAGGTCTGGCGCGCCATGGCTTCGGTCGCCGGCATGTGGGCTCTGCACGGCGAGGGCATGTTCTCGCTGATCGAGAAGACGACCGGCGACTGGATGGGCCGCATCGGGCCGCTCCACCCCTATGACTGGCCGGGCCGCGAGGTGGGCTGGAGCCTGCATCGCGACGCTACAGGCAAGGGCTATGCGGTCGAGGCTGCGGCGGCGACCATGGACTATGCCTTCGATGTGCTGGACTGGCCCGACGTGATCCACTGCATCGACCCGGAAAATCTGTCGTCGGAAAAGGTGGCCCGGCGTCTCGGCTCGACCAATCGCGGGCTGGGGGCCATGCCGCCGCCGTTCCAGCATCACCCCGTCAACCTGTGGGGCCAGACGCGCGAGGCATGGCGGACCAACCGCGAGCGTCTGTAGCCGACAGGTCATCCGAAACCCGGCGTCAGGCGTATGGATCTGGTCGGGACTTTCGGAGGACGCCGCATGAGACACCGCACCTTGAGCCCCCTGGCGCCGCTGGTCGTCGGCCTCAGTCTGTTCGCCGGCTCCGCCCTGGCCCAGGCCGAGGCGGTGGATCTGAACCGCTTCGACGGGCGCTGGTTCGAGATCGTGCGCAATCCCAATGATGTTCAGAAGGACTGCAGCCGCGCTCAGATCGACTTTACGCCTGAGGGGCAGACCGGACGCTACGCTCTCGCCGTGACCTGCACCCGGCGGCCGGGCGGACAGATCGAGACCCTGCGCGCCGCCGCCCGCGTCACCGACGCCTCGACCAACGCCAAGTTCCGTTTCACCTTGAGGGGACTGCTCGGCTTTGGCGGCCTGGCGGGTCAGAACTACTGGGTCTGGGATCACGCGCCGGACTACAGCTGGGTCATCATGGGCCTGCCGAACAAGTCGAACTGGTGGATATGGCACCGCAGCCAGAGCCCGTCCGAGGCCACGCGGACGCGGCTGATCGCACGGGCGCGGGAACTGGGCTTCAGCGGCCAGCCGGTTCACACCGGCCGTTGACGGCGCCGCTTGCGGTCAGAACATAGGCGGAACATAAAGGCGGCATGGCCGCCTCCGCCCTGCACCTCGAACTGGTCTTCAGTCGCCCCGAGACCACCCTGTCGGTCACGCGCGGGGCGGCGCGGCTGATGCTGGACATGGGCTATGCGCCCCTGCTGGAGGTCTGTCTGCCCAACGGGCGGCGCGCCGACGTCATGGCCCTGGGACCCAAAGGCGACGTGGTCATCTGCGAGGTAAAATCAGGCATCGACGATTATCGCGTGGACCGCAAATGGCAGGAGTACGGGCCGTTCTGCGATGCCTTCTACTTCGCCGTGGCGCCCGAGTTTCCACAATCCGTCCTGCCCGAGGAGCCGGGCCTGATCATCGCCGACGGCTTCGGCGGGGCGGTGGTCCGGGACGCGCCGGTCACGCCGCTGGCCCCGGCGCGCAGGAAGGCGCTGACGCTGGCCTTCGCCCGGTTGGGCGCGCTCAGAACCATGCGGGACTGATTTTCCTCCCTGTTCGCGGAGCGAATGGGGAGGTGGATCGGCGGCGCAGCCGACGAGACGGAGGGGGCGACTCCCCGGCGACCGTCTGCGCCGACCCCTCTACCACTTCGTGGTCCCCCTCCCCACAGGGTGGGGAGGAAAGGCTTAGCGAGGCGCGCGCTTCGCCAGAATTCGCTGCAAGGTCCGGCGGTGCATGCCCAGGCGGCGGGCGGTTTCCGAGACATTGTGGTCGCACAGCTCATAGACGCGCTGGATATGCTCCCAGCGCACCCGGTCGGCGCTCATCGGGTTTTCCGGCGGTTCGGGGGCTTCGCCGACGGAGAGCAGGGCCTTGACCACGTCGTCGGCGTCGGCGGGCTTTTGCATGTAGTCGACGGCGCCGGCCTTAACCGCCGCGACAGCGGTGGCGATGGCGCCGTATCCGGTCAGCATGACGATACGGGCGTCCTCGCGGCGCTCGCGGATGGCCTCGACCACCTTCAGACCGTTGCCGTCCTCCAGCCGCATGTCCAGCACGGCGAAGGCGGGGACCGAGACGCGCAGGGCGTCGCCGGCTTCGGCCACCGAACCCGCCAGGGTCACATCGAAGCCCCGCGCTTCCAGCGCCCGACCGAGGCGGGTGCGCAGCGCCGCGTCGTCGTCCAGCAGCAGCAGGGTCTTGTCGGCGAGGGTGGCGATACGGGCTTCGAGTTCGGACATTCGGTTCTCCTGACGCTCAGGTCGTGCGTCTGCGCCGCATGGTCAAGGTTTTAGCTCCTGACTGCGACATCAGGTTCCATCCGCCACGCGGGGCTCCAGCGCCGGATCGGCGACTTCGAGGGCCTGTCGCGGCCAGCGGATGGTGACGCGCGCGCCCTTGGGTTGACCCTTCTCGCCGTCGCCGGCGCCGACCGAGACCTTGCCGCCGCTGCGCTCCAGCAGGGTGCGGGCGATGAAGAAGCCCAGGCCCATGCCGCCCTGGCTGGGGGCGATGGGGGCGGTGATCGGCGGCGGCGCGGCAGCCTTGCGGCCAGCCCTTCGCGGAGCGTTCGAGGCGGCGGCGATCTGGGCCGCCAGGGCGCGGCGGGCCTTGGTCTGGGGGCGGCTGGTCACATAGGGTTCGCCCAGGCGCGGCAGGATTTCAGAGGCGAAGCCGGGACCGTCGTCGACGATGTCGATCTCGATCCAGCCGGCGTCGACGATGGCGGTGACACGCACGCGACTGTGGGCGAAGTCGGCGGCGTTCTCGATCAGGGTCGACAGGCCGTGGATGACCTCGGGCAGACGGTGGACGCGCGGCACGGGCTGACCGGGCGGGGCCTTGATCGCGGTCTGGAAGTCCAGATCAAAGCCGCGGTGCGGCTCGACCACCTCTTCCAGCAGGGCCTTGAGGTCGATGTCGGCGTAGAGGGCGTCACCCTCCTCGGGCTGGGCCGACAGCTGTTTCAGGATGTCGCGGCAGCGTTCGGCCTGTTGCAGCATCAGGGCTGCGTCCTCGGCGACCGGGCTGTCGGGCGGCGAGGCGCGCAGCAGTTCCTTGGCCACTACCTGGATGGTCGCCAGCGGCGTGCCCAGCTCATGCGCGGCAGCGGCGGCCAGACCGCCCAGCGCCGCCAGCCTCTGTTCGCGTTGCAACACGTCCTGGGTGGTGGCCAACGCCAGCTCCAGCTTCTCGGCGTCGGCGGCCACCTTCCAGGCATAGCCCGAGGTGAACAGGACGCCGGTGGCCAGGGCCAGGCCCATGCCGAAGCGATAGAGGGGCGGCAGGACCAGATGCTCATGCATCCGCCAGGGCAGAGGCAGGGACCAGGAGAAGAGGACCGCCAGGGCGATCAGGGCCATGACCCCCAGCACCAGGGCCTGGCGCGAGGGCAGGGAGGCCGCCGCGATGGTCACGGGCGCGACCAGCAGCAGGCAGAAGGGATTGTCGAGGCCCCCGGTCAGGGCCAGCAGGGTGGCCAGCTGCAAAATGTCGAAGCCCAGCTGCGTCGCCGTCTGCAGGCCGTTGGGCAGGCTGCCGTCGACGCGGCGCGCCCGCGCCATGGTGGCCAGGTTCATCGCCACCCCGGCCCCGATGGTCAGCAGGCACTCCCACAGCGGCAGGGGGAAGTGCAGGGCGAAATAGGCGGTCAGGATGGCGCAGGTCTGGCCGACCACGGCCAGCCAGCGCAGCACGATCAGGGTGCGAAGCGACAGGCCGCGCCCGCGCCGGGGCCGCTCGCGCAGGGCCTCCATGGCGCCGGGATGGCCCGCGACCTTTACGGCCTGCGACAGGGAGGGGGCTTCTGTGCTGCTCACGCCTCTTCTATAGACCGCGACGCTAGCGGCTGCACACCCGTCGCCAGACCTTGAGGAGAAGTCGATGCCGCGTCGTCCCGTCATTCTGTTCGCCGCCGCCTGTGCGGTCATCGCCCTGGCCCTGGGCCTGATCACCATGGTCGTGGTCAAGGGACGCGAGCAGTCCGCTCAGATTGCAGCTGAGACCGGCACCGGCCAGCCGACCGTCGGCGGTCCCTTCACCCTGACCAATCAGGACGGACAGGTGGTCGACCAGTCGATCCTGAAGGACAAGTGGACCCTGGTCTTCTTCGGCTTCACCTACTGCCCCGACTACTGCCCGACGACGCTGGGCGTGCTGAATGCGGTGCAGGAGCGGATGGGGGATAAGGCCAAGGACCTCCAGATCGTCTTCGTCAGCATCGACCCCGAGCGCGACACGCCCAAGCTGCTGAAGGATTATCTGTCGTCGGACGGCTTCCCGGACGGCGTCATCGGCCTGACCGGTACGCCGGAGCAGACGGCCCAGGTCGCCAAGGCCTACCGCGCCTTCTACCAGAAGGTCGGCGAGGGCGAGGGCTATACGATGAACCACAGCCTGACTGTCTATCTGATGGGGCCTGACGGCCAGTTCCGCAGCGCCGTGGCCCATGACCTGGGGCCGGACAAGACCGCCAAACTGATCGAGCGGGCGATGGAGCGCGGCTGATCACCTTTCCCTGATCGGGCGCGGCCTTGGTCTACTTTGCGCCGAGATGCGTTATATGCTGCACTGCCACATCGGCGGGGGCCGCATTCGGGGTTTCATGCTCTACGCATTTCACGAGCTCGCCTATCATTCGGCGACGCCGTTTCGGATCGGGGCCCAGATGGCCCGGTCGTTCTGGACGTCGCCCTTCAATCCGGCCTCGGACACGGCCATCGGTCGCACGGCCTACGCCTCGGCCGAGGTGTTCGAGAGCCTGACGCGCCGCTACGGCAAGCCCGCCTGGGGCTTGGAGACCATCGACGTCGACGGCCATGTCGTGCGCACGACGGAGCAGGTCGTCTGGTCATCCCCCTGGTGTCGGCTGGTCCGGTTCAAGCGCGACGCAGGCGACCTGAAGAAGGCGGGCAAGGCGCTTGAGGCGCCCGCCGTCCTGATCGTCGCGCCCCTGTCGGGTCACTACGCCACCCTGCTGCGCGGCACCGTCGAGGGCTTCCTCCAGGACCACGACGTCTATGTCGCCGACTGGGAGAACGCCCGTCAGGTGCCGGTGCTGGAAGGCCGCTTCGACTTCTACGACTACATCGATCACGTCCGGGCCATGCTGACGGCCATCGGCCCGCGCGCCCACGTCGTCGGCGTCTGCCAGCCGGGACCGCCAGTGCTGGCGGCCTGCGCCGTCATGGCGGCCAAGAACGACCCGAACCGCCCGGCCTCCATGACCTTCATGGGCTCGCCCATTGACGCCCGCCTGTCGCCGACGGTGACGAACCAGTTGGCTGAGGCCAAGCCTTTCGCCTGGTTCAAGTCAAACATGATCCACACCGTGCCCTGGCCCTATCCGGGCTTTGGCCGGCGCGTATATCCGGGCTTCGTCCAGCTCTACAGCTTCATGTCGATGAACGAGGACAAGCATGTCGACGCCCATCGCCGCTATTTCGAGGACCTGGTCAGCGGCGATGGCGACGGGGTCGACAAGCACGAGCAGTTCTATGACGAGTATCTGTCGGTGCTGGACCTGACCGAGGAATTCTATCTCCAGACCATCGACATCGTCTTCCAGCAGCATCTGCTGGCGCGCGGCCTGCTGGAGCACAGGGGCAAGCGCGTCGATCTGTCCGCCATCACCGACATCGGCCTGGCCACGGTCGAGGGCGAAAAGGATGACATTTCCGGCGTGGGTCAGACCCAGGCCGCGCATGGCCTGACGCCCAGCATTCCTGACGAGCGCCGTCTGCTCTACGTCCAGCCGGGCGTGGGCCACTACGGGGTCTTCAACGGCCGCCGCTTCCGCGACGAGATCTATCCGCGCGTGCGCGACTTCATCGCCCAGAACGAGTCCTTGTGTGCAGTACCGGAACGGTCAGCGGCTGCCGCTTGAGGGCGGGGGCGCCCTTCGCCTCTCGGTGAACCCGCGCGCCCGAAGGTTGTCGATCCGCATTGACGCCCGCGCCGGCGAAGTCGTGGCCGTGGCGCCGTCCGAGCGGCGGTTGAGCGAGGTCGTGGCCTTCGCCCGCACCAAGTCGGAATGGATCGCCGATCGGCTGGCCGCGCGGGTTGCGGGTTCGCCGCTGGAGCCTGGCGCGACCGTGTCCTGGCTGGGACGCAGCGTGCGGCTGGAGGCCGTCGGCGGGGCCGGGGCGGCGCGTCTGGTCGAGACGTCGGACGGGCCGGTGATCCGCTCGGGCGGCGAGGGCGAGGCCTTCTCACGCCGGGTTGAGAACTGGTTCAAGCGGGCGGCGCGCGAGTTTCTGGTCGCCCGCACCGAGGTTCATCTGAGTACGCTAGGTCAGAAGCCGGTCCGGGTGGCGATCGTCGACACCCGGTCGCGCTGGGGTTCGTGCAGCCCGCACAACCGCTCGATCCGCTATTCGTGGCGGGTGATCATGGCCCCGTCCGAGGTGGCCGACTATCTGGCTGCGCACGAGGTCGCCCATCTGGTCCACGCCGACCACAGCCCGGCCTATTGGGCGGTAGTGCATCGGCTGGTCGGGGATCATCGCCCCTATCGCCAATGGCTGCGCGACAACGGCGCGGCCCTGCACGCCGTGGGGCGCTGAGGCGCACCTTTTTTACCGTCATCCTCCGGCAAGCGGCGCAGCCGCGCAGACCGGGGGACCCAGCGGCGCCCGGAGGGCGAAAAACCACGCGCGTCGGTGAAAGTTCGCCTTCGGCGCCGCTGGGTTCCCCGATCTCCGCTTCGCTTCGTCGGAGAATGACGAAAACAACAGCTGGTTGCTCTTCCGCTTAGAAGAACACCGCCTCGGGCTTCTTGTCGCTGCGCGGGGCTTCTTTGGTGGATGGTTGGGGCGAGGTCGGGCGGATGATCGGCTGATCATTAGGCAGGGGCGCGGGCGTCGGCAGCGGCTGGCCGTCGACGATGGCCGGGCCTGGCTCGCCCTCCAGCGGCTGGGCATAGGGGTCCTCGACCTGACCCATCATGTCGCCGACGGGATCGGGGGCGACCCAGCCCTCGGGCAGGGGCGGGCCGTTGGGGATGGGCTGGACCGCCAGCTTGGGCAGGGCGGCCTCCATGAAGCCGCGCCAGATGGCGGCGGGCGAGGAGCCGCCGGTGACGCCGCGCATGGCCTTGTTGTCGTCCTTGCCGACCCAGACGGCGGCGACGAAGCCGCCAGTGTAGCCGACGAACCAGGCGTCCTTGTAGTCCGAGGTGGTGCCGGTCTTGCCGGCGATGTCGCGCCCGCCGATGGCGGCCGAACGGCCGCTGCCCGAGGTGATCACGCCGCGCAGCATCTGGTTCATGTAGTAGAGCGACGGGTTGTTGATCGCCTGGCCGTTCTCGCCCGTGCCGTGCTGATAGATGACGCGGCCCGAGGGGGTGCGGATGCGGCTGATGCCATAGGCCTCGACTCGCTTGCCGCCGTTGGCGAAGGCGTCATAGGCCTGGGCCATCTCCAGCGGGCTGACCTCGACGGCGCCCAGGGCCATTGACGGTTGCAGGCCGATTTCGCTGGTGATGCCCAGACGGCGGGCGGCGCGGGCCACGGAGTCGCGGCCGACCTGATCGGCGACATAGGCGGCCACCGTATTGGTCGACTGGGCCACCGCTTGCGCCAGGGTCATCTGACCCGAGAAGTTGCCGGAATAGTTGCGCGGCGACCAGCCGCCGATGGTCACGGGCTGGTCCACGACGGGCGTGGTCGGGGTGTAGCCGGCCTCGACCGCCGCCAGATAGACGAAGGGCTTCCAAGCCGAGCCGGCCTGACGGCGGGCATCGACGGCGCGGTTGAACTGGCTGTCGGCATAGGAGCCGCCGCCGATCATGGCGCGGACCCGGCCCTCGCCGTCCAGCGCGACCAGAGCCGCCTGTTCGACGCCCCGGCCTTTGTCGCGGTCCAGGATGCGGCGCACAGCGCGCTCGGCGTCGGTCTGCAGCGTCAGGTCCAGGGTGGTCTCGACCACCATGTCCTCGGTCGGCTCGCCGACCAGGCCGCGGATCTGCTTGTCCAGCCAGTCGATGAAATACTGGGCGTGCTGGCTGGCCAGGGTGCGCGAGACGCGGACCGGCTCGGCCACGGCGGCGTCGCGCTGGGCCGGGGTGATGACGCCGGCCTCGACCATTTCGTTGAGGACGACGGTGGCGCGGGTGGCGGCGCGCTCGCTCTCGGACACCGGCGAATAGCGCGACGGGGCCTTGAGCAGGCCGGCCAGCAGGGCGGATTCGCCGACCGTCAGCTTGTCCGCGCTCTTGTCGAAATAGCGCTGCGAGGCCGCCTCGATGCCATAGGCGCCGGCGCCGAAATAGACCCGGTTCAGATAGAGGGCGAGGATCTCTTTCTTGGTGAATTTCAGCTCCAACCAGACGGCCAGCATCAGCTCCTGAACCTTGCGCTTCAGGTTCTGGTCGGGCGTCAGGAACAGGTTCTTGGCCAGCTGCTGGGTGATGGTCGAACCGCCCTGGACGACCCGCCCCGCCTTGAGGTTCAGGGCCATGGCCCGGCTCATGCCGATGGGGTCGAAACCGGGATGGTGATAGAAGCGCCGGTCCTCGATGGCGATGAAGGCGGCGGGGACATAGTCGGGCAGGGCGTCCAGATCGACCGGCGGCGCCATCTGGGTGCCGCGCACCGCGATCAGGGCGCCGGAGCGGTCCAGATAGGTGATCGAAGGCTGGCGCTCGACGTCATAGAGGGTCGAGGTGTCCGGCAGGTCGCGCGCGAAGACGGCGAAGAAGACGACGGCGAAGATCAGGCCCCAGACGGCCAGGACCGCGCCCCAGTAGAGGAGGTTGCCGAGGAAGGAGCGACGCGGCTTCTTGCCGCCGCCCTGCTCATTGCGGTCCGGTCCGCCGTCTTTACGCGCCATGAAAGTCCCTTTTGCAGCGGCGTGACCCTAGAGCGAAATCGGTCGGGACGCGACAGCGTCCAAACTCAGATATTCGCCCAAGCAAGATGCCGGATCACGCCGCCGCAGAAAACGCCGTCGTTTCTAATCACAGGAGCGTGAGGACTTATTTCGCCGAAAGAAAGGCGTCGAGATCGCCGTAAAACGCCTGGGGTTGGTCCAGCATGATGAAGTGGGCGCTGTCGTCGATGCGCTTCAGTTTCGCGCCCGGGAGGGTCGAAAACGACATCTGATAGACGGCGTCGGTGATGGCGTCGGTCATGCGCGGATCGTTGAACTTCACATAGAGGACTTCGACCGGGGCGGTGATCTTGGACAGTTCGGGGCGAAGGTCTGTGACGATCAGTTCGCGGAAGGCGGAGGCCGAGACCTGCTGGTCGCTGGTTTCGGTGTCCTGCAGCGGGCCGGAGCGGGCGGCCTCGGTTTTGATCATGGCGGTGACGGCGGCCTTGGCCTGGGTCAGGTACTGGTCGCGGGGCGCGGTCGACTGGGCGGCATAGACCTGATCGGCGACGGGGACGACGCTTTCCGCCGTGGTTCCGGGCGGGCCGAACATGGCGCCCATGAAGGGGATCATGTCCACGACCATCAGCTTGCCGACCAGATCAGGATGCCGCGCGGCCAGCATCATGCCCATGGTGCCGCCCATCGAGTGGCCGACGACGGCGGGCTTTTGCAGGCCCTGTTCGCGGATGTAGCGGGCGATATCCTCGGCCACCGGGGCGGCGAGGGGGCCGGTGGCATTGGCCTTGGCGGGGGCGCCGGCGAAGCCCTGAACATGGATGCGGTGAACCCGCCAGCCCACGCCGTCCTGCGCGATCAGGTGATGCACGGTCCCCTGCCAGATCTCGGGCGAGGAACTGAGGCCTGGAATGAGGATGATATCGCGCCCATCCGTGTCGCCGTCGACCGCGACATGGATGCGGTCGGACGCGAAGGCGGCGTGGGCATGGCCCTCGGCGTGGTTGACGTGGCCGTCCTGAGCCAGAGCGGGGGCACCCAGCAAGACGGCGGCGGACAAGGCGATGCAGGCGGTTCGGATCATGGCGTCTCTTCCCGGAGATTTTGACCCAGATTAATTCATCGGGCGAGGAAGGGAATGGGCTTTGGACGGGCGGCGGTCCCTGCTGCTAGATAGCGGCCATGACCTCTGACGCTGCTTCCTCCTCCGCGACCGCCCCTGAGGCCAAGGCGCCGCCGACCGCCTTCGGCAAGGGCTTCGTGCGCGACGCCTGGTATTTCGTCGCCCTGGCGCGCGACGTGCCGGTCGCCAGCCTGAAGCGCTATGAGGTGATGGACGAGCCGGTCCTGATCGGCCGGACGCGCGCGGGGGACGTCTACGCCATGCGCGACATCTGCCCCCATCGCGCCGCGCCCCTGTCGGCTGGGCGTCTGGTCGAGAAGCCGGGCGAGGGCGAGACGATCGAGTGCCCCTATCACGGCTGGCGCTTCCGTCCCGACGGCGTCTGCGCCGCCATTCCGTCCCTGGTCGAGGATCAGGCCTTCGAGGCGAACCGCATCAAGGTGCGGTCCTATCCGGTGCGCGAGAGCCAGGGTCTGGTCTTCGTCTGGATGGCCGCCGACGCGCGCGATCCGTCCGAGCCCGACCACGAGCCGCCGCTCTTCCCCGGCGCCGAGGGCGAGGTGAAGCTGGTCGAGGCCATGGATTTCGACAGCCATATCGACCACGCCGTCATCGGCCTGATGGACCCGGCGCACGGCCCCTTCGTCCATCAGCAATGGTGGTGGCGCTCGGAACATTCGATGCACGAAAAGGCCAAGACCTTTGCGCCGCGCGACTATGGCTGGGCCATGGTGCGCCACGCCCCGTCGTCGAACAGCCGTCTCTACAAGATCCTGGGCGGGGCGCCGGCGACCGAGATCACCTTCCGCCTGCCCGGCTATCGCTGGGAGCATATCCAGGTGGGCGCCAAGCAGGTGCTGGCCCTGACCTGCCTGACGCCGGTGACGGAAACGAAGACGCGCATCACCCAGATCTTCTGGTCCGACCACTGGGTGTTCAACGTCGCCAAGCCCTTCCTGCGGATGGGCGTCGTCGCCTTCCTGAAGCAGGACGGCGGCATGGTGAACCTGCAAAACGAGGGTTTGAAGTACGACCCGGCCCTGATCTGGATCGACGACGCCGACAAGCAGGCCAAGTGGTACCAGCAGTTGAAGCGCGAATGGATCAAGAGCCGCGCCGAAGGCCGCAGCTTCGTCAATCCGATCAAGGAAGTCATTCTTCGGTGGAAGAGCTGAAGCTCATCCACCTGGAGGCGCTATCGCTCGCCGCGCGGCGGCTCGCTGCTTGAGCGCGCTTCGGCTCTTTGAGTAGCGCTAAGACAAATAGTGGGGCGCGCGCGAAGCGCCAGGCCGCGTCGGGTCGGGAGGTCCCGGAGGGCCGACGACCGCGGCCCTCCAAGAATGCGGCAGTTCTTACTGCCGCGCCAGCTGGCTGGAGAGGATCAGGTCCAGTTGCTTGCGGATGTGCGGCGTCAGCTCCTCGATGCCCCAGTTGTCGTAGGCGGCGTAGCGGAAGTTGGCGATGAAGGTGTCCCAGATCATCCGGCCCAGCACCAGTTGGTCCAGGTCCTGACGCAGTTCGCCTTCGCGGATGCCGGCTTGCAGCACGGCGATGACGGCTTCGATGATCGGCTTGACGAAGGTGCGCGAACGCTCGTCGGCGGCTTCGGGCTGGAACCAGGAGCGGGCGATCATGGCCTGCATCAGCGGCAGGTGCTCCAGCGAGCGGTGGTAGCCGGCGGTCAGGCCCTCGGCCAGGCGCTCGGCGACGCGGCCCTCATGTCCGGCGGCGGTCTGGATGTCCTGCAGCAGGCCGGCCATTTCCTCGGCGAAGACGCACTCGAACAGTTCGGCCTTGTCCTGGAAGTTGGCGAAGACCGCGCCGGTCGACATTCCGGCGCCTTTTGCGATGTCTCGGATGGTGGCGGCGTCGTATCCGCGCTCGGCGAACAGGGCGCGCGCGGCGTCCAGCACCTTCTGGCGGGTGCGGATCTTGGCGGCCTGACGACGGTTCAGGCGGGGTTGGCCCTCGGTGTCGGTGACTTCGGGGGCGGACGAAATGGTCTCACGCATCAGGAAAATACTCTGGCTCGGGAAGGGCTTACGCCCGCCGGTCGGGAAGGACGCCAGCCGCATCGAACCTGATCCGGCGCCGCCTCGGCGTGGACCACGATAAGACGACAACGAGCGTCCCGTGGGGGGGAGGTGAACTTTCATCACCGAACATTGACCAAAATGGGTCGCGAACCGATCTCAAATCTTGCTTAAGCTTGGCCTTAAGGTCAATCTGCATAAGGGTTTTTACGTAGTTTACGTACTGGTGTTCGGTGGCGCCGGCGTCGAACGGACGCTGCGGAAAGCCCGCGCGGGGCGGGCGCCCCGACCATCCGGCGCCGCCGCCTGAAAGGCCTTGCGGAAGCCGTCGCGACGCTCGTGGATCGAGGCCAGCACAAGTCCCATGGGCACGCCGAGATCGACCAGGGTGTTTTCGGCCAGCTGAAGGCTGGCCTCGGTGGTCTCCGGCACGGCGTCGGTGACGCCCAGGGCGTAGAGGCGCGCGGCATGATGATCGTCGCGAGCGCGGGCGATCAGGATCAGGTCGGGGCGCAGGGCGCGGGCGGTCTTCACCACCTCATCGACTTTGGTCGGGCTATCCATGGTGACGATCAGGGCGCGGGCCGATTCCAGACCGCAGGCGCTCAGCATGTCGGGCCGCGCGGCGTCGCCGTAATAGACCTCATGGCCTTCGGCGCGACCGGACCGAACCGAGGCGGGATCGGCGTCCAGGGCGACGAACTTCTGATCATGTTCGACCAGCAGTTCGCCGATCAGCCGCCCGACCCGACCGAAGCCGACGATCAGCACGGCGCCGTCGGGGGCCGGGACGTCGGCGCTGGGGCTCAGGCCTTGGGTCTCGACGTCGGCGGGGGGCGCGGTCTGCCGGGTCAAGGCGCGCGCCATGACCGCCAGCAGAGGCACCGTGAACATGCTGAGGGTCGCGGCCAGCATGGCCTTGCGCGTCAGTTCCGGCGAGGCCAGGCCCTCGACCAGGCCGGTGGACAGGATGACGAAGGCGAACTCGCCCGCCGGGCCCAGCACCAGGGCGGTCTCGATGGCTGATCGCGCGGCCAGACCCCAGGCCCGGGCCAGGATGAAGATGATCAGGGCCTTCAACACGATCAGCCCGCCCGCCAGCCCGAGGACCGTGGTCGGGTCAGCCGCGACGGCGTCGAGGTCCAGACCGATGCCGACGCCGATGAAGAAGACGCCCAGCAGCAGGCCTTTGAACGGGTCGATGGCCACCTCGACCTCGCGCCGGAACTCGGTCTCGGCCAGGAGCACCCCGGCGACCAGGGCGCCCAGGCTCATCGACAGGCCGACCGCCTGGGCCGTCAGGCCGGAGACGACGACGACCAGCAGGCTGGCGGCGACGAACAGTTCGCGCCCCTCGCCGCGATGCTGGGCCCGGGCGACCGAGCGGAACATGGGGCGTAAGACCAGCCGCCCCAGCAGCACCATCAGGAATAGGCCGCCCGCCGCCGGCAGCAGGGTGAAGAGCGCGCGCCCCAGCTCGGCGGGTTCGACGGAAGCCCCGCTCTGGGCCAGGGCGGCCAGGACGGTGACGGTGATCAGGATGGGGGCGACGGCCACGTCCTGCGCCAGCAGAACGGCGAAGGTGGCGCGCCCGGTCTCGCTGTTGATCCGGCCTTGGGCCGCCAGCACCGGCATGACCACGGCGGTCGAGGACAGGGCCAGGCCCATGCCCAGAACGGCGGCGCCGGCCAGGGACTGGCCCAGGGCCATGAAGACGACGGCGATGGCGAGGGTGCAGACGGCGACCTGAAGCATGCCCAGGCCGAAGACCAGCCGCCGCATGGCCCTCAGGCGTTCCCACGACAGCTCCAGCCCGATCATGAACAGCAGGAAGGCGACGCCCAGTTCCGACAGCTGGCGGATCTGGGCCTGGTCGCCGATGGTCAGCCAGCTGAGCCAGCCGTGGCTCTGGGCGAACCGGCCCAGGCCGTCTGGCCCCAGCAGGACGCCGGCCGCCAGAAAGCCCAGCACGGGGCTGATCTTGAGGCGGTTGAACAGGGGGACGACGACCCCCGCAGCGGCCAGGAAGACCACCAGATCCCGATACTCGCCGCCGTGCGTTTCGCCCATCGATCCTCCGTAGCGCCGCACTGTGACCCAGACGATCACGTTCTGGCGAGAGCGCTCGCGTCTTTCATGAACTTTTTTTAAGACGCGACGGCGCTCACGGCGGGGCTAGGGTCCGCGCCGAACCTGAGCACGGGTTAGTCGAGGAAATTGCTTATGAAGAAACTGCTGATCGGGGCCGCTGTCGGCGCCCTGCTCCTGCCGGCCGGCACGGCGGCGGCGCAAGACGGTCACGACCACGCCTGCGTGGACGAGAGCTGCACGGTCGTGGAGCTGTTCCACGGCGCCTCGGCGCCCGAAGGCGGGGCCGCGCCGGCCGGCTGGGTCGGCACGGACGCGCCCAAGTATGGCGACTGGGGCTTCGACCTGTCGGGTCGCGACACCTCGGTGTCGCCGGGCGACAGCTTCTTCCGCTACGCCAACGGCGCGGCCTTGGACAAGCTGGAGATCCCGTCGGACCGCACCTCCTACGGCTCCTTCCCGCTGCTGCGCGAACTGTCGGATAACCGGATGAAGGCCCTGATCCAGGATCTGGTCGCCCGCAAGGACCTGACGCCCGGTTCGGATGAGGCCAAGATCGCCGACGCCTATCGCAGCTACATCGACGAGGCGCGCATCGAGCAACTCGACGCCCAGCCGCTGCAGCCCTATCTCGCCGCCATCCGCGCCGCCGATACGCACGAAAAGATCGCCGCCTACATGGGGCAGACCCAGGGCCGCGTCGGCTCGTCCTTCTTCGGCACCGGCATCACCATCGATCAGAAGCAGCCGACCCGCTACGTCGTCTCGGCGGGTCAGTCGGGCATCGGCCTGCCCAACCGCGACTACTATCTGGACGCCCGCTTTGCGGACAAGAAGGAGAAGTATCAGGCCTATATCGAGCGGATGCTGACCAATATCGGCTGGGCTGACCCCGCCGGTCACGCCGCCGCTATCGTGGCGCTGGAAACCAGGATCGCCGAGGCCCATTGGACCCCGATCGAGAACCGCAACCGCGACAAGACCTACAACGAATACACCATCCAGACCCTGGCCGCCGAAGCCCCTGGTTTCGACTGGAACGGCTACTTCAACGCTGCGGGCCTGGGCTCGATCGACCGCCTGATCGTGCGTCAGAACACCGCCATGCCCAAGATCGCGGCCATCTTCGCCGAGGCGCCGATCGACACCCTGCAGGCCTGGCAGGCCTTCCACACGACCGATGACGCCGCCTCGACCCTGTCCAAGCGCTTCTCGGACGCCCAGTGGGAGTTCCGTTCGCGCGACCTGTCGGGCCAGCCCGAGCAGCGCAGCCGCGAAAAACGCGCCATCAGCTTTGCTGAAGGTTCGCTGGGCGAAGCTGCTGGCCGGCTCTATGTCGCCGAATACTTCCCGGCCGAGTCCAAGGCCAAGATGGAAGAGCTGGTCGCCAACCTGCGCACCGCCCTGTCGCACCGCATCGACAACCTGACCTGGATGGGGACGGAAACGAAGGCGGCGGCCCAGGAGAAGCTGCGCAAGTTCACGGTCAAGATCGGCTACCCGGAGACGTGGCGCGACTATTCCGCCCTGGAGGTCCGCGCCGACGACCTGTTCGGCAATACCCAGCGTCTGGGCCAGTTCCAGTGGAACTATCAGCTGAACCGCCTGAACCAGCCGGTCGACAAGGCCGAGTGGGGCATGACCCCGCAGACGGTCAACGCCTACTATAACTCGGCCAATAACGAGATCGTCTTCCCGGCGGCCATCCTGCAGCCGCCCTTCTTCGATCCGAACGCGGACCCGGCGGTCAACTACGGCGGCATCGGCGGCGTCATCGGCCATGAGATCGGCCACGGCTTCGACGACCAGGGCTCCAAGTCCGACGGCGACGGCGTGCTGCGCAACTGGTGGACCGACGAGGACAAGGCCAATTTCCAAGCGCTGACCACGCGACTGGGCGCCCAGTACGACGCCTATGAGCCGCTGCCGGGCTTCCGTGTTCAGGGCGGCCTGACCATGGGCGAGAACATCGGCGACGCCGCCGGCACGGCGGTCGGTCTTGAGGCCTATCATCTGTCGCTGGCCGGCAAGCCCGCGCCGGTGATCGACGGCGTGACCGGCGACCAGCGCTTCTTCTACGGCTGGGCCCAGGTCTGGCAGTCGAAGTACCGCGAGGACGCGCTGAAGAACCAGATCGCCACCGATCCGCACAGCCCGGCCGAGTTCCGCGTCATCGGCCCGGTGCGCAACGTGGACGCCTGGTACGAGGCGTTCGGCGTCAAGCCGGGCGACAAGTACTACCTCGCGCCGGAAGACCGCGTCCGCATCTGGTAAAGGCGACGCCTGACGAATGACGAGGGCCGGGGCGGCGACGCTCCGGCCCTTTTTCATGGCCGATGCGCGGCTTGTTCTATCGAATGGGTTTCGAGAACGATTTCCTGAACGTCAGGCGCGCCGGCCGATAGTCTGAGCTTCAGGCATGAAAAAGCCCGCTGCGGGGGATACATCGCAGCGGGCTTTATCGCTCTCTAAGGAGCGGACGTTTCCTCCCCGAAACGCCTTCAAGTTGTCGCTGCGTTTAACCGCTGCGCCTCTTGAGTGAGACCAAATGACGCGAACTCAGGGTCCAAGTCAATCAATGCAAACGTCAAAAAGCAGCCATTTGTGACTAAACATCGATAACCCATGTTGAGAGCGCGGGTTTAATCGAAGCTTATTCGATAATGGCGCGAATCGTTGCGACCAGTTCGCTGCGGGCCACTTTCTGCTGGCCTGGGCGCTCGGCCTTCCAGGCTTCGTTGTCGGCGATGGCGGCGGCGCGGGCGCGTCCGGCGTCCAGATCCTTGATGGTCACTTCGCCCGCAGCCAACTCATCGCCGCCCAGAATGACCACGGCGGGCGAGCCGCGACGGTCGGCGTACTTCATCTGGGCCTTCATGCCGGCGCGACCCAGATAGAGCTCGGCGGCGATCCCGGCGGCGCGCAGTTCCGACACCGCGTCGAGATAGTGCTGCATGTCGTCCTCGGAGAAGACGATGACCACGACGGGACCCCGCGTGGCGTCGTCGGCGCCGCGACCGGCGGCGCGCAGGGCCGAGGCCAGGCGCGAGACGCCGAAGGAAAAGCCGGTGGCGGGCACGGATTGGCCGGTGAAGCGCGCCACCAGGTCGTCATAGCGACCGCCGCCGCCGATGGAGCCGAAGCGCACCGCCCGGCCCTTGTCGTCCTTGGTGTCCAGCAGCAGCTCGGCCTCGAACACGGCGCCGGTGTAGTATTCCAGCCCGCGCACGATGGTCGGATCGAACTTCACCTCGGCCTCGCCGACGCGCATGGCGGTCAGGGCGCGGTCGATGGCCGACAACTCGGCCAGGGCCGCTTCGCCCGCCGCGCCCAGCGAGGCGCCGGCCTTGGCCACGGCGTCCAGCACGCCCGCGCGGCTCAGGCCCGGCGTCTCGGCCGAGACGAGGAAGGCCTCGACCGCGCCGATGACGGCGGCGGGCAGGCGGGCGCCCTTGGTGTAGTCGCCGGACTCGTCCAGTCGGCCCTCGCCGAGCAGGGCGCGCACGCCCTCCAGACCCAGACGGTCATACTTGTCGACGGCGCGCAGGGCGGTCAGACGCTGGACCGCGTCGGTCACGCCGCCGGCGTCGAACAGGCCGTCGAACAGCTTGCGGTTGGAGACGCGGATCACCGACTGGCCGTCGCCGAGACCGGCGGCGCGCAGGCCCTCGCAGCCCATGGCGATGATCTCGGCGTCGGCTTCAGGACGGTCTGAACCCACGGTGTCGGCGTCGCACTGCCAGAACTCGCGGAAGCGGCCGGGGCCGGGCTTCTCGTTGCGCCAGACTGGACCGTAGGCGTATCGACGGAACGGCTTGGGCAGGGTCTCCCAGTTCTGGGCCGCGAAGCGGGCCAGGGGGGCGGTATGGTCATAGCGCAAGGCCATCCATTCGCCCGGCTCGTCCGATCCGGCGTCGTCCTGCATTGCAAAGACGCCCTCGTTGGGGCGGTCGGCGTCCGGCAGGAACTTGCCCAGGGCGTCGGCGTATTCGAACGCCGGGGTCTCCAGCGGCTCGAAGCCCCAGCGCTCATAGACCTCTGAGACGCGCGCGACGATGCGGCGTTCGGCGGTCAGGTCGCGGCCGCGGCGGTCGGCGAACCCCCGGGGGGCGCGGGCTTCGGGGCGGATGGGGGCTTCGTCGGTCATGCCGCGCGATTAAGCCATCGGCGGACCGGCTGCAACTTCCCGAACCGTGGGGTCAGGCCTCGCGGCGCAAGGGCAGGTCGTGACCATAGCTGAGGCGGCGCCACAGCCACTCCAGCGGCCCCATGCGGAACCGGCTCAGCCACAACGGCGACCAGATCAGTTGCAGGGCCCAAACGGCGACGACGATGCCCAACTGGCCCGGATAATCGATCTGTCCCATCAGGCGCGGCCCCCACGGCATGTAGAAGAGGGTGCTCATGATCATGGTCTGGCTCAGGTAGTTGGTGAAGGCCATCCGCCCGACCGGCGCGAAGATGCGCCGCACCCAGCCGACGCCTCGCGAGGTCAGCAGGATCAGGCCGCTGGCGTAGGCCAGGGTGATGAATATCGGATAGGAGGCGACGACATTGGCCCAGCCCTGCGTGGCTTCAACGCCGGGGCCTGCCGTGATCTCGCGCCACTCCAGCACGCCCAGCAGCGCCAGCACCGCGGCGCCGACGCCGATGAGGATGAGATAGACGCGGGTCGGCATGCGGCCGTGGAAGAAGCCGGCCTTGAACAGGCCCATGCCCAGCATCATCAGCGGGATGGTGGCGAAGACATAGACGAACAGGCTGGCGCTTTGCAGTATGCCCCAGGCCTTGAGGTTCTCGATCAGGCCGGCCGGCCAGCCGCTGCGATAGGCGGCGATGCTGGCGGCGACGGCGCCGTCCGCGAGGCGCATGGACTCGTCGCCGAGGGCCTCGGTCAGACCGGAGGGACCATTGACCGCCATCCACTGGGTCCCGGCTTGAAGCGTGGCCAGCGCCAGGGTGGCGCCGATCCCGAACAGGATCAGGGGGCGCGCCGGCATGGAGCGCATCAGCATCACGAATAGCCCGGACCAGGCATAGAGCAGCAGGACGTCGCCGTACCAGAAGGCCAGGCCGTGGATCAGGCCGAACAGGCCCAGCCACATCAGGCGTCGGCGCAGCACCCGTCCGCCCGCCTCGTCCCTGCGCTCGCCGCCGACCAGAAAGATCGACACGCCGAACAGCATGGAGAACAGGGTGATGAACTTCTGATGGAAGAAGACCTCGACCAGCCAATGGGCCGCGGCCGACGCGCCGACCAGGGGAAAGGGCGACTGCTCGGGCGACATCGCCGCCGACATGGGCAGGGCGAAGGCGGCGGCGTTGACGGCCAGGATGCCGAGCACGGCGACGCCGCGCAGCACGTCCAGCGTATGAATGCGCGCGCCTGTCTCTACGGGTTGCAGGATGGTCTGGTCGGCCATGGCGTCTTCGCTCCCCGTATCAAGGCGAGGCTTACGCGGGCCCGCCCGCCCTCGGCACCTTAAATCCGCGTAATGTCAGCCGGCGCCGTTCTGCATCAGACCCATTCGGTCCTTGACCACCGGCGCGGGGGCGAAGGCGATGAAGGCCACGCACAGCCCGGCCCACAGGGCGTAGCTGACGCCCACCAGCACCGCCAGCGGCAGGCCGGCGACGCCGAAGATCAGCAGGGTGGTCTCCAGCGCGCCGAGGCCCTGCATCAGACTTTGCGAGGCGATCACCGACAACAGGGACATGACCACGGCGATCAGGATCTGCACAGCGGCGGCCAGCAGTCCGCCGAAGACCATGAAGCGGCAGACAACGCCCAGCCGCGTCGAGGGGCGCCCGACCTGCGCATGGGTCTGGCGCAGCATCCACAGGCCGACGGGCGCGGCGATCAGGCCCAGCACCAGCAGCACCAGCCGCCAGTCGGTATCGACGCCCGAGGCCCAGTTCTCGGGCGGCCAGATGGCCAGGGTGATGATCAGCGGCGGCCAGGCGGCGGCGGCCAGAGACGCCAGTACGGTCCGCTGCGTCGAACGCTGCGGCGCGACGCGCTTGAGGCCCGGCAGGTCCTCGATCCGGTCGAGGCGCGACATCAGCGGGTCGGCGCCGGCACGGGGCCGGAATAGTCGTAGAAGCCGCGCCCGCTCTTCTTGCCCAGCCAGCCGGCCTCGACATACTTCACCAGCAGCGGGCAGGGGCGGTACTTGCTGTCGGCCAGGCCGTCGTACAGCACGTTCATGATGGCCAGGACCACGTCCAGACCCATGAAGTCGGCCAGTTCCAGCGGCCCCATCGGGTGGTTGGCGCCCAGCTTCAGCGCCTTGTCGATCGAGGCGACGTTGCCGACGCCTTCGTACAGGACATAGATGGCCTCGTTCATCATCGGCACCAGGATGCGGTTGACGATGAAGGCGGGGAAGTCCTCGGACTCGGTGGTGATCTTGCCCAGGCTCTCGGCGAAGGCGACGGCGGCCTCGTAGGTGGCGGCCGAAGTGGCGATGCCGCGTACGATCTCGACCAGCTTCATCACCGGCGCCGGCTTCATGAAGTGCAGGCCGATGAAGCGGTCGGGCCGGTCCGTGACCGAGGCCAGGCGGGTGATCGAAATGGACGAGGTGTTGGACGCCAGCAGGGTGCCGGGACGCAGGTGGGGCAGCAGGCCGACGAAGACCGACTTCTTGACCGCCTCGTCCTCGGACGCCGCCTCGATGATCAGATCCGCCTGGGCGGCTTCGGCGAGAGAGGCGACGGGCCGGATGCGCGCCAGGGCGGCGTCGGCCTCGGCCGAGGTCATCAGGCCGCGTCCGACGCGCCGCGCCAGACTGGCCGCGATCTCGCCCTGGGCCAGAGGAATGCGCTCGGCCGACAGGTCGTAGAGCCGCACGTCGTAGCCGCCGGTCGACACCGCCTGAGCGATGCCCGAACCCATTTGCCCGGCGCCGATAACGGCGACTGTCCTGATCGTGGTCATAGATACGCGCAATCTGCGGCCCCGCAGGGACCAATCGCGGGCACCTTAGGAGCCCGCCCGCCGCGCGCAAGGGGCGGAATGAGGCGGGATTGCGATTCCTGACCGCCCGTGTCCCCGCCCCAACGTTTCAGATCAGTAGGCGCCGACCAGACCCAGCGCCGCCACGTGCAGCGGCGGCAGCAGATAGCCCTGCACGCCCTGGATGATCAGCAGGGCCACGATCGGCGTCAGGTCCATGCCGCCCAATGGCGGAATGACCCGGCGCAGCGGCGCCAGAATCGGCGAGGTGAACCGATCCAGAAACTCGGCCACCTGGGCCACGAAGCGGTTGCGGTAGTTGATGACGTCGAAGGCGAACAGCCAGCTCAGGATGGCGTTGGCGATGATGGCGAACAGCAGCAGCTGCAGCAGCGCGCCGATCAGAAAGAAGATGAAGCCGATGACGCCGGCGCCGATGCCCATGAGCGAATTCCTGTGAAACCTGTTCGCTTCTAGCGGCGCGGCCGCCGAACGCCAAGGTTTCGTCCGCGACCCGTTGACACTCCCCCGGCGCCCCGCTTATCTCCGCCCCTGCCTGTCGGTCGGGGCCGTAGCTCAGTTGGTAGAGCGCGTCGTTCGCAATGACGAGGTCAGGGGTTCGACTCCCCTCGGCTCCACCAAATCCTTGTTCCACAAGGGTTTGGACAGGTTCAGGCGAGAATCCTGACATCACGCTGCTACACACGGCTCGTAAGAGACCGTCGAAAAAGCGTTCCCCTTCAGTCAGTTCACCGCCCCAAGGCTGTAGCACCACCTCGCCGCACACACCGTCCAAACGGCCCCTTCAACCGTCTCCTCGGTCACCTGATGCTCGGCGTCGGCAATCGTCTGGCCTGATCGTTCGGGGATCGACCTACTACCTTCGTCTTCGTGTCCCTCGACCGTTGGCCGAGATCATCGGCAAGACGCACGTCATGAAGTCGCTGGGCACGGGATATCGGGCGGATGCTGTCCGCAAAGCTCGGATCGTCGCAGCAGTGTTCGAGCAGCAATGGCGAGACATCGAAGCCCACGACATTCAGCCTGCTATACCGCCCATGCCCGAGCGTCCGAAGCTCGCGCCAAAGCCCCCGGCGTCGCCAACGGACAAAACGCTCCGCCAAGCTTTCGAACTGTTCCGATCCGATCCCTCGAAACAGCGAACACGCAAGACGGACCTCCACTATTTGAACCTGATCGAGTTGGCGGTCGGCCTATGGGGAGAAAAGCGCACGATCCGGTCAATCGACCGGCAAGCGTCACGCGAGCTACTCGACGTGCTCCTTTGGCTACCTTCAAACGCCGAGAAGAAATTCCCGAAGCTCTCTCCGCTCGCGGCTGCGCGGATGGCGAAGGAGAAGGGGCTGGCTGGGCGGCTCTCGCCAGCCTCGGTCAACGGCTACATGTGTAAGTTCCGCGCTGTGATGAACTTCTGCCAGAACGAGGGCTGGATCGAGCGCAATCCAGCCAAGGGGCTTCAGGTCATCGACCGCGTAAGGCGGCGGGATAAACGCCTACCGTTCAGCTTGGAACAGCTACGCCTGATATTCGACGCCCCGATTTACCGAGGCTGCCTTGACGACTGGGCGGGATACTCCACGCCCGGCTACGCGCATCCGCGTCGCGGACGTTTCTGGGTTCCGCTGATTGCCTTGTTCTCGGGGATGCGAATGAACGAGATTTGCCAGCTACACGTCGCAGACATCTACCGACTGGATGGTGTGGACTGCTTCTTCGTCACGGAAGGTCCGTTTGAGGCCGACAACGGGAAACGCCTTAAGACTGCGGCCAGCGAACGGTTCATCCCGGTTCATCCCCAACTGGTCGAGATCGGGTTCTTGTCCTTCGTGGAACAGAGGCGAACGGCTGGCGCGGTGCGCCTTTTTTCCGAACTCCAGAAGTCCAGCACCGGCTACTACAGCGACCCGTTCAGCAAGTGGTTCAGACGCTTCCTTGAGCGCGCTGGCGCAACTCGCGAGAAGACATGCTTCCACTCATTCCGACATTGCTACCGAGACGCTCTGCGCGAGGCCCGCATCGAGCATGAGGTCGCTCTCGCCCTCGGAGGTTGGTCTTCTGGCAACGGAAACGAAGGAGGTGACACTGCCGCCGCCTACGGAAGAGGCTATCGTGCCCAGACGCTATATGAAGCCATGAGCCGGATAGCCTATCCCGAACTCGACCTGTCCCACCTCGTCATACACGGATGACGAAGATGCGTTTGCGGGCAGTCAACGAAACCGCGGCTTCGGTCGTTAGTCGTGTATGTTCCGACGAATTCACCGTCTCCCAGTCGCGTGTGCCGCAATAGTCCTTTTCGGGTGTTCGAAGACGCCTGAAGTGGCCCCGACCCCGGCGGGCTTCCATCGCATCGACGCGGTTGGTCCCTTTTCAGTGGCCATTCCTGATGGACTCACCCGCCTGCCTGTCATTGGCGTGGATACAGAGGTGGACGAGTTCGTAGGGGATGGTCTGCGGCTCGGTCTCTCGCATGGATCGTATGGTTCAGTGCCGCCTCCACAGGTCGGGCTGATCGACTATTCGACCGGTGACCTTGAGGTCGATGGAAGGCCGGGGACGTGGGCCGCCTACCAGCGCAGTCCCGATCAGGTGGCTGACGGCCTTCCGCACGCATGGATCGGCGCGGTTAGAGAACCCCCCCGCAGGGGTGCGGCTCCTGCGGAGCCTGTCGGGCTGACGATCTATCTATCCTGCCGCACGAAGCAGATTTGCGAAATCGGCCCCAAGGTGGCGGCAACGGTGCGGTTTGAGCGATAGCCCGTCGTTTCACGGATGTCGGCGAGACAGCATCCGCCCGATATCCCGTGCCCAGCGACTTCATGACGTGCGTCTTGCCGATGATCTCGGCCAACGGTCGAGGGACACGAAGACGAAGGTAGTAGGTCGATCCCCGAACGATCAGGCCAGACGATTGCCGACGCCGAGCATCAGGTGACCGAGGAGACGGTTGAAGGGGCCGTTTGGACGGTGTGTGCGGCGAGGTGGTGCTACAGCCTTGGGGCGGTGAACTGACTGAAGGGGAACGCTTTTTCGACGGTCTCTTACGAGCCGTGTGTAGCAGCGTGATGTCAGGATTCTCGCCTGAACCTGTCCAAACCCTTGTGGAACAAGGATTTGGTGGAGCCGAGGGGAATTTTTCCTCCCCCTTCTCGACCGACTGGTAGGCCGAGCTATCGGCTGCTGATGGGGCGGCGTCGTCAGCCATGATGATGCTCCGCGACTCAGATGGATGAGCCGCGAAGCTGAGTCCTCTGGCGGTCTGGGGTCAACGTTTCGAACGGACTTCCACGACCGTCTCTGACGTTAGGCGGCGACGCTTTCCTGACGATCTTCCATGGCTATGGTCAGCAGGTCGCGGCAGGGCGCGGTCGAGTGGGGAGAAGGTCAGCGATGTGGAAACTGGATCACGTCGTTTCGGCGTCTGCTGTTGATGTCGAGGAGCGGCGCCTTGCCGAAGTGCTGGCGAGCGCGGGCTACGATGTCGGGAAGCTGACATTGAACGGTCTAGCCCAGCAGGTGTTGGCCGAGCGGGCGAAGGCCACGGTGATGGACATCGGGATCGAGCCGTCGAACTGGCCACACTTTCCGCTGGGCAATGGCGGCGTCGAAGTGCGCTTCCAGTTCAGCCGCGAAGAGGATCAGGTGAACGCGAAGCTGGCATTGGTTTAGGCGGCGACGCTCTCCAGACGGTCTTCTCCAACCGTTTCCGTCGAGCGTTTGATCGCGGTCACCGTCATCGGTGAAGCACAATGGAGGCGGGCGGTGGCGCGGATGCCCAGACCGTCCAGCAACGATTTCCTGATCGCTTCCACACGGTCGTCAGGCATGGGCTTGCGACCGGACTTCTTGGTCGTCCGACGAAGGCCGCTCATGATGCGCTCCCTAATCATGGCGCGTTCGTAGGAGCTAAAGACCGAGAGCATCTGGAACATCATCGCGCCGGAAGGCGTCGAGGTGTCGAGGCCCTGCGTGTGGACATAGAGGTCCACGCCTTTGGCTTGGATGTCGCCGAGGAAATGGATCAGGTCGGGCAGGGACCGTCCGATCCGACAGACCGAAAAACAGGCGATCTGGTCGAAGTCCTTCCGGGCGACACCCTTCAGCAGGTTGTCGAAGCCGGGCCGTTTGTCGCGGCCTTTGGCACCCGAGATGCCTTCATCGACGAAGGTGGCGGCCACCTCCCAGTCCTGACGCTGGGCGACGGCCAGCAGGTCGCGGAGTTGGTTTTCGACGGTCTGGTTTTTATCCGCCGTGCTCACACGACAGTAGATCGCCACGCGCTTGGTCAGGGGTGTTCTCCGATCCGATGTTGGGAGAACAGACTCTCATGAATTGGCAGGGCGTCAACGAGATCGGGGGCGGTCTATGCTGATGCGTGATCGGGGTTAACCCCCAGTCTGTCGGCCAATACGGCGCAGATGGCTGCGGCTATTGCGGCGGCGCCTAAAGCGTCCAGACCGAAATGCCGGTAGGCTATCGTTCCCAGCAGACCTCCGACCAGTAGACCGAGCCAGAGCAGCAGATGGGGAAGCCAACCAAGTCGGTCGCCCCCGAGCAGAGCCGTGGTGATGGCTTTGCCCAGCTTGACCAATGTCCCTGTCATGTAGGTCACGCCGATGCGAACCTCGCCCTCTTCGACGAAGACGGCATTCACCGCACCCATCGCGAAAACCATTCCCACGACAGCGAAGTCCGTGGCCCCGAAGTGAGCGGTGACGGCGGCAAGGCCCAGCAGCACGGCCACAAATATCAGGACCATGGGACGTCGATGGGATTTGGCCAATCGACCGACCACGGCCCCCAACATCACCCCGATGACGAAGAGGCCGACAAGGCCCGCAGCTACTCCTGCTGCTGCCCAGTCGTTCGTCAAGCCTACTCCGATCCGGGTCGTATTTCCGCTCATGAAGGAGACGAAGAACCCGCCCAAGCTGACAAAGCCGATAGCGTCCACATATCCGGCGATGCTGGACAGGCAAGCCGCCAGCAGCCGCACTTGTCGATCATAGCGGGTCATGGACTTCACCTAACATCGACGCCCTCGGAGCGACGCGCGCGACCTTAAACTGAAGGTGGCGTCGTCTAATCCAGCGGGATGATGAACATCTGGCTGTAGCCATGGTGGCCGTCGCTCGTGGGGAAGACGACGAAATCGTCACCCGCCTTTTCAACCGCGTCGCGCACCACATCATTGAAAGCATCGGGCTGGGCAGGATTGGCGATCAGGAAATAGCCGTCCTTGTCCCGCCTAACGTCGTAGGCGGTAGACGCTTCCAACAGCCTGTCGAGAAATCGCCCCATAGGCGAATAGAAACACTGCTCACCGAACGCTTCAAGCTTCACGGGAACGAAATCGCTGGCTCGGGAAGCACTTGGGCGTGGGTTACGCATTTTTACGTAACGCGCATGTCCTCTGCCAGCCCCAGACCGTCGCCGGAAACAGATGATGTCGGACACGAAATATCGATTACGCCCTGACTGGGTTTGCGGGCCGTGAAACACAGCCATTTCCACCCCCGTTTGGGAGAACGGTTGCGGCGGCCTTTTCGGGCGATCTTCCAGCCAATGACATCGTGATCAGGCTGGAGCCTGTTTCCATCGACCATCAAGGCGAGCGCACTGCGCTCACCTGCGTCTGGCACTTTCGCCTTCGTCATGTCCTCGCCGATGGCTCGGACCTGCCGGTCGAAAGAGCGCAGCCGAGTTTTAAGATCAGGTGAGAACCAAATCCCCTCGTTTAGCGACCTTGCTAGGATACCTTATAAGGAAGGCCACTAAAGGAGGGCTTTTGAAGAGAGCCGATTGGTCGTTCGCTCCTCTATCAAAAGCAACACAACACGCGTAGATATAAATGCCGCCGCGACACTTCCTCGACTATAAATAGACCGTGGCGGACAACGCTGGAGGTCATGTTCTAGCGAGATCAGCAGGTCGATCCCGTCCGTCACATCATATTCTGACCTGACGAGACCTTTACGTGAATCATTTTGAACCCCTCTGGGCGAAATATTACGCCCCACACCTGACCAAGACCGAGATCGGCCAACTCCGAAGAGCCAAAGAGGGAAGCCAGTCGATCCTTCTCACTGACATCATCCAGAAGCAGGGCTTCGATGCTGGGCGGCGTTGACGTGCCTCTGAGTTTTCATCCAGCGGCGACCAGAGTCCTTGGGTTAGTTACG
>NZ_QLLC01000034.1 GCF_003350205.1 Brevundimonas bullata
CCTTTCAAGGGCCGGACTCTAGCTCCGCGTGGAGGAAATTCTCAGGGGCACGTCATCATGCATGTGATCGCGCAGCTCATCACAGCAGGAAGCGTTCTAGGTAAAATGGCGCTGGCGAAGGCTGCTGCTGCAGAATGCGGCATCTCTCATCGGTCAGCCTTGGCGGTCCTAGACCGCTACACCGGCACCATACCGAATGAGCACCTCTGGACCTTCGACAGAGGCCCTAGAGGTGTGCGGAATTATCGGCGTATCGACCAGACGACGCGTCCCTCTTAGAACCACCAGCATCTCAGGATTTCAGTTCCGCAGCTTCTCAGGGGTGCCCCTACCGGCGGAACCTGGCTCCGTCCGCAAAGCTGCAACTCTGAAAATCTGCCTCTTGGCCGCCCATCTCGGGGCAGCCTGAAACGCGGCCCCTCGGGCACGCTCCCGGTCCCCATGGTCCGGCCATCCCCGCCCATGACGCGCCACCTCTCCGGCCAGCTCCAGAGGCACGCGGGTACGCCCCGCTCCAGACTTCCCCCTCCCGATCCCGCCGCGCTCGTCGCTGCTCCCTGGCGCTTGCCCGCCGCTCACAACAAGACAGGAAACTCCCATGCCCAAGGCACACCTGACTCAAGCCTTCGTCGCCAGCGCTGGTTGCGAAGTCGGAAAGAAGAAGACTGATTGGTACGATGTGACCGTAACCGGCTTCGTTCTCGAGTGCCGGTGCAGCGGTGGCCGGACCTACTACCTACGCTACGAAGACCAAGGCGGACGCCAAAAGCAGCACAAGATTGGCCGCTTCGAGGATGTCAGCTTCGCTGCAGCCAAAAAGAAAGCTCAACAGCTACGGTCTGAAGTCGTGATGGGAGGCGACCCGGGCGCGAAGAAGGCGCTGGCTAGATCCATCCCCCTGTATAGCGAACTGGCGGAGATGCATCTTGCCGACGCAAAGTTGCATCTGCGCTCCTACTCCAACATCGAGATGTGCATACGGCGGCACATTCTCCCTAAATGGGGAAAGGTCCGGCTGACGGAGATCGATACCCGCTCGGTCGCGCAATGGCTTAGCGCCAAGCGGGACGAGGGACTGGCCCCCGCCACCGTCGAGAAGCTCCGGATTATCTTCGGGCGTTCATTCGAGTTAGGCGCTCGCTGGGATGTGCCAGGCACGAACAAAAACCCGGCTCGCGGCATTGCCAGAAAACCGCTGAACAATGCACGGGAACGCTTTCTATCGGCGGAGGAAGCAGAGCGATTGCGGATCGCCGTGGCTGACTCCCAGAACCCTCAACTCCGACATATCGTTGGGCTGTTGCTTCTGACCGGAGCTCGGCTACGTGAGTTGCTGGATGCCCGATGGGTGAACGTCAATGTCGAAGGTCAATCCTGGCTCATCCCAACCAGCAAGACTGGCAAGCCGCGCCACGTCCCTCTTTCGACGGCGGCGGTGGCGATCATCGAAGAGCTGCCACGCTTCAAGGATTGTCCTTGGCTGGTGCCAAATCCCGATACCCGCATGCCCTTCGTGTCCATCAAACATGGATGGCAACGGGCGATTAAAGAAGCGAACCTTCCCGGGCTTCGCCTTCACGACCTACGGCACTCAGCAGCGTCGTTCATGGTCAACAGCGGTGTGGACCTGTTTGCCGTCGGCAAGGTGTTGGGTCACGCCAGCTACCAATCAACCCAGCGGTACTCGCACCTAGCCAACGACACCTTGCTGAAGGCGGTCGAGGCCGGGGCCGCGAAGCAAGTGGCCTAATGCAGACCGAACCCTTCGCATTCGAAGGGCGTAGGGGTTCCCACTCAACCTGAAGAATGGTTCGCTGTCAGCGAACGAAGTTTACAAACTGCGAACACCTGTTATGGTGTCCTAGTCGTTAACAGGTGGAGGGATTCGCCATACCTTGGGTCGCGCCAGTGCGACCCGTGGGGGACTTAGGTCTCCCGTCCCCTCAAGGGCACGTGGTGATCGCCCCTGGCGCCATCCCCGTCCCGCGAGATCGGGCGCACCCCGGCGACGGGCGCGCCAGGTGCAAGCTGGGTTAAAACTGCCGTTCTCCACTCCCGCATCACCGGCGAGACAGGCCTGCAATTGTGCAGGTCTGCGATGAGGGAGAACCTACCATGACGTTAGGTCCTGATAACGACCAACGGCAGGGGCAGCGGACTTCGAAGATGGAGCGAAAGTGGCTGCGCCGCTTTCTCAATATCACGACAGCCCGGACGCTAATTTCTCTCGGTCGCTTGGCCGTTGAAATAGTCCGACTGTTCGAAAAATAGTCCTCTGCCACCCAGTCTTGTTACTTAACTGGAGGTTGTATGATTAGTAAAGCACTGATGCTATTGCGAAAATTTAAGGGACTCTCTCAGACTGAGATAGCTCAGAGGCTTGGCGTAACGAAATCATGGATTTCGGAGATAGAATCTAACAAGAAAGACCCGACGCTGAATCTTTTAAACAGTTACGCGGAGGTTCTGGACATACCACTATCTTCAATACTTTTCTTCTCCGAGCAAATGGATGGCGAAAAGCCCTCTGAACGCGCCAGAACTTTCGTCTCTCGGAAGGTGCTGGCGATCATGGACTACATCGATGCTCAATCGGGTGAGGACCTAGACGGTGAAAACGCTCCCCCGAACCCACCCGCTCAAACTGTCGCCTCTGCACAAGCTAGGCAATCATCGACGGCTGGCCGCCCTCCTAAAAACTGACGTCCGCACCCTCAAGGCAATGGCTGCCTTGGGGACGCGTGGCTACACGGAATGGGATGATGTCAACGACAAGGGCAAAGTTCGTCACATTGAGAACCCTAGGCCGCAGCTGAAAAAGGCACAGGCCTGCTTGGCCACGCTACTGGCCATGATCGAGCCGCCCGAGTTCCTGACCTGCCCCGTAAAGGGCAGATCCTACATCACCAACGCCCGCTGCCATGTCGGAGCGGCCGAAATCGTTACAATGGATGTGTCGACCTACTTTCAATCGACCACGTGGAAGAGGGTATTTTGGTTTTTTAACAAGCGCCTCAACATGCCCAGCGACACCGCCTGGACCCTGGCTCACCTCGCCACACTGAACGGGAAACTGCCGACGGGAAGCCCGCTTAGTCCTGTGATGGCCTACTTGGCTCACGAGGATATGTGGCTAGCAGTGGCAAAGCTGGCGGCGGATGCTGGCTGCCGCCTCACCGTATACATGGATGATTTGACCGTCTCCGGGGGCCGGGTGCCCGAGTCGCTCCTCTGGGCCATAAAGCAAGAATTTCATAAGACCGGACTGCGGCTAAACAACCGCAAGGAGCGACGCTATATGAGCGGTGAGGGCGTAGTCACCGGGGTAGTGGTTACACCGACCGGCGTCCGACTCCCCAAGCGATCACACTTAAAGCTCTCAAAGGCCCGCAAGGCATTTGCAACCGAAACAGATGCCCAGACGAAAGCCGAGATGGCTACCCGCTTACGCGGTATTGAGTCCCAACATCGCCAGGTTATGAAGTCCTAGACGAGCCTCTGCAGCTCAGTCCGCTATTGCGGCCTTCTCTTTCCAGAATGGTCTGTCTTTCCAGTTTGCCGGGAACCCCATGGCCTCGGGGTTTGCAAGTTCGCAGGTTCCCATAAGCTCGACGAGGCGTTGTCGCCATTTCGAGCCAGGAACTACGATCTCGACGAGATAGCCGATTGCGACAAGCGTGTTGTAAATCTTCCTTGTTGCCTCGACGTTCATGGCAAGCTTCAGCGACGCTGGCGCATTGGGCACCGTCATCGTCACCGTGAATTGCTTGTTCCAGAGCCGCCCATGGTGGGCGCAGATGTTTCTTATGTAAGTCAGGTGGTGAGCAATGGAGACCAAGACCTTCTCATCGACGCCATACGATTTTGCGATCCCCTGCCGGTCATGGCGAAACTTAAGGTTACCCAGCCATTTCGAGAGCTGGCCGAGAGACATCACTTCGGCAGTCATCCATATAGGAGGCTGCTCAGGGTCATCGTACTTACTGCTATAGTGAACTATAAACGTGTCCTTTGAACGTTCGATCTCTTCAAGCAGGACAGAATATGCCTTCGCATAATGATCTGAGCGATTATAAAGGGTGGGCTCTAGGTAGCCATGTGGCCCATATTTTGTAGCAAGGTGGTAGGCCCAGCCCCCTCGAAGAGACACCTCAATGCGTTCGATAGCATCCATGATGAGTAAGCGAAGTTCGCGATCAAACATGTAGAGACGTACTGCCTGGGTGAGGCAGGTTTCCCTCTTGAACATGTGATCGCCATTGATTGGTGCGGGCTGCTCAAACGGCAACCAGTATGCGCGGAGCCGGTAATAGCTCAAGTGTCGGAGATAGTGCTCTGCCGCTGCGCGATCCGGCACGGCCATGCCCCTACGCTCAAGGAGCGCAATTTGCTCGGCAATAGAGAGCGACGGTTTTTCAAACTTCATATCGCCAACGTATGACGATAATTGGAGCCCGAAAACAAGAAACCCGCCAGGGTGCGCAGTGCGAAGCAGAAGCTTCGTCCGAGGCGTGGCGGGTCTTATTAACGAGACAGATGGCCCAAGTCCGTTAAGAACGCAACAACGCTTTCTAGAGATTTTTGGACGATCGACCCTTGGTGCGGGCAACCCATTGATCTGGATTCACAAAATAATTTGGCTATCCGCAGCTTTTGTCGCGAACGGTTCGCACTGCATGTCGGTTGAACTGCCTACGGCCTGACGCTGCTGACTGCTAGCTTCGCTTGGAACGGCCATCGCGCTGGCCCAGCGTTTAATCACCCCGCCCCTCTTGATCTGGCCCGGCATCGATAGAGGTATAGCGCAGGTAGCTTTTCGGCATTTTTCTGAGCCAAAGCGCGTAACTTCAGCTCCGTCCAACCCGCGCCACCGCCCCTATCTGGGAAGAGGTTGGGTGGCAGGGTAGAGTGCGGCATCAAAAACGATCAAGCTGCTGTTTATAATGATTTTCCTTACCCTATCTAATTAGAATTCGTAATGATGGGGTCAGGTGTTCGAGTCACCTAAGCGGCACCACTTCCTTCCAGACATCAGAAATCTGAAAAAGATCGACCCAGGCCGTCGATGCGCCCTGCTGCGCGCCCGCGATGATTCCGCGCTACGTTTCGGTCATCACTTGAACGTATAAGCATATCTTTATATGTCTGACGCCCTCACCGTCTTGCAGGAGCCTGCCTTGGCCCGTTCGTCGTTTCTGTTTACCTCCGAGAGCGTCTCGGAAGGCCACCCCGACAAGGTCGCGGACCAGATCTCCGACGCCATCGTCGATCTGTTCCTGTCCAAGGACCCCGAGGCGCGCGTGGCGTGCGAGACCCTGACGACGACCAACCTGGTGGTGATCGCCGGCGAGATCCGTGGCCAGGGCATCATGGACACCGAAGGTAATTGGGCCCCCGGCGTCGAACAAGAGATCGAGGACACTGTCCGCGGCGTCGTGCGCGACATCGGCTATGAGCAGGACGGCTTCCACTGGAAGACCTTCCAGTTCCAGAACCACCTGCACCCGCAGTCGGCCCACATCGCCCAGGGCGTCGACGCCGGCGAGGACAAGGACGAGGGCGCGGGCGACCAGGGCATCATGTTCGGCTACGCCTCGAACGAGACGCCGGAACTGATGCCGGCCACCCTGCAATACAGCCACAACATCCTGAAGGCCCTGGCCGAGGCCCGCCATTCGGGCCAGGAGCCGGGCCTGGAGCCCGACGCCAAGAGCCAGGTCACGCTCTTCTATCAGGACGGCCGCCCGGTGCGCGCCACCTCGATCGTCGTCTCGACCCAGCACAAGGACGGCCTGAGCCAGGATCAGGTCGCCGCCATCGTCAAACCCTATGTCGAGAAGGTGCTGCCGCAGGGCTTCATCACCAACGAGACCGAGTGGCACATCAACCCGACCGGCACCTTCGTCATCGGCGGGCCTGACGGCGACGCCGGCGTGACCGGCCGCAAGATCATCGTCGACACCTACGGCGGCGCGGCCCCGCATGGCGGCGGCGCCTTCTCGGGCAAGGACCCGACCAAGGTCGACCGTTCGGCCGCCTACGCCTGCCGCTACCTGGCCAAGAACGTGGTCGCCGCCGGTCTGGCCGACCGCTGCACCATCCAGATCAGCTACGCCATCGGCGTGTCCAAGCCCCTGTCGGTCCACGTCGACCTGCACGGCACGGGCAAGATCGACCCGGCCGTGCTGGAGGCCGAACTGCCCAAGCTGATCGGCGGCGCCACCCCACGCGCCATCCGCGAGCATCTGGGCCTGAACAAGCCGGTCTATCGCCGCAGCGCCGCCTACGGCCACTTTGGCCGCACGCCGGACGCCGACGGCGGTTTCAGCTGGGAGAAGACCGACCTGGTCGACCAGCTCAAGGCCCTCGTCTGAGGCCAGCGTCCGCCTGAATAGAGTAAGGGCGTCGCGGCTTCGGTCGCGGCGCCCTTTTCACATCTGCGGCTCACGACACAATCATGCCCTTGCATCAGGCGGCGTCTGGTCCTTTAAGCGCGCCAGATACGCCTCCCCGCGCCGATAAGGATTTTTCAACCCATGACCTCGCCCGCCCCCAAGAAAGTCGTCCTCGCCTATTCGGGCGGGCTGGACACGTCGATCATCCTGAAATGGCTCCAGACCGAATACGGCGCCGAGGTCATCACCTTCACCGCCGACCTGGGCCAGGGCGAAGAGCTGGCCCCGGCCAAGGAAAAGGCGCTGAAGCTGGGCATCAAACCCGAGAACATCTTCATCGACGACCTGCGCGAAGAGTTCGTGCGCGACTTCGTCTTCCCCATGTTCCGCGCCAACGCCCTCTATGAAGGCCAGTACCTGCTCGGCACCTCGATCGCGCGTCCGCTGATCGCCAAGCGCCAGATCGAGATCGCCCGCCAGCTGGGCGCCGACGCCGTCTGTCACGGCGCCACCGGCAAGGGCAACGACCAAGTCCGCTTCGAGCTGGGCTACTACGCCCTGAACCCCGACATCCACGTCATCGCCCCGTGGCGCGAGTGGGAGTTCCGCAGCCGCGAGGCCCTGCTGGACTTCGCCGAGAAGCACCAGATCCCGATCTCCAAGGACAAGCGCGGCGAGGCCCCCTTCTCGGTCGACGCCAACCTTCTGCACTCCTCGTCCGAGGGCAAGGTGCTGGAAGACCCGGCCGTCGAGGCCCCCGAGTTCGTGCACCAGCGCACCATCTCGCCGGAAGCCGCGCCCGACGTGGCCACCGTCATCACCATCGGCTTTGAAAAGGGCGACGCCGTCTCGATCAACGGCGAGGCCATGAGCCCGGCGACCCTGCTGACCGCGTTGAACCAGTACGGCCACGACAACGGCATCGGTCGCCTCGACCTGGTCGAGAACCGCTTCGTCGGCATGAAGTCGCGCGGCGTCTATGAGACCCCGGGCGGCACCATCCTGCTGGCCGCCCACCGCGGCATCGAGTCCATCACCCTGGACCGCGGCGCCATGCACCTGAAGGACGAGCTGGCGGTCAAGTACGCCCACCTCGTCTACAACGGCTTCTGGTTCTCCCCCGAGCGCGAGATGCTGCAAGCCGCCATCGACCACAGCCAGCAGAAGGTGTCGGGCACGGTCACGGTCAAGCTCTACAAGGGCAACGCCACGGTCATCGGCCGCGAGAGCGAGAACAGCCTCTACGACCAGGACCTCGTCACCTTCGAAGAAGGCGTCCAGGCCTATGACCACCACGACGCCGAGGGCTTCATCAAGCTGAATGCGCTCCGCCTGCGCGTCCTGGCCAAGCGCGACGCCCGCACCAAGGGCTGATCTCCAAGGCCCTAGGGTTCATCCGTCATTCTCGGGCTTGTCCCGAGAATCCATAGACTCGACGCTTCAGTCCCCAACCGCGCGGTCAAGTTGGCCTCGCTTGAGTATCTGGATCCCCGGGACAGGCCCGGGGATGACGACAGAACTCCTGTCTGTAGGCTCCTGTCGATCCAGACCTACTGCGACCGGGCGATCCTGAGGATCGCTCGGGATCATTAAATTGTCCTTTTACTTCAAGCGCATGGCGGGCGATTTGTCTAACTGGTCAGCAGGGTTAGACATTTCCTGTTCACCGTTTGCCCCGTCGATGGTCGCCATTGCGTCGGCGGCGAGCTGCTTCTGATTGCGGGCGCGGGTGTATCGCTGGACCTCGGCAGAGGTCTTGTGGCCGGTGATCGACTGGATCTGCGCCTCGGTGCATCCGGCGTCGGCCAGACGGGTTGCGGCGGTCTTTCGGAGGCCGTGAGCGGAGCAATGCGGCAGGCCGGCGGCGATGCAGGCGTCCTTGAACCAGTCCCCGAAGGACTTGGCCGTGTAGCCGGTGCCCTTGTTCGTCGCCAGGAACAGCATCTGGTTGCCGGGGACCTTGGCGAGCGATGTGGCCAGGCGGGTGTGGATCGGTATCCAAAGCTCGGCGCCGGTCTTTTGCTGCTTCACGCGGATCAAGCCGCCAGAGACGTGCTGACGGCCCATCTGGCGAACGTCGGCGGATCTCTGCGCGGTATAGGCCAGCAGGTCAGAAGCCAGGCGCTCGCGGGTGCCGATGGCCCAGCGGGTTTCAAACTGGGCCAGCTCGGACTCGGTCCAGGTGTGCCAGCCGTCACTCTTGATCTTGAGGGGCTTGATGCTGGCGGCGGGGTTGTCCAGCCGCAGGTTCCGCAGGACCGCGAACCCCATGAGCATGTGCAACGTCTTGACCATGTTGTTGGCCGAGACCGGCGTGTCCTTGCGCTTGTCCCGCATCTTCATGATGTGGTCGGGCTTGAGGCCGCGAACCTGCTGATCGCCGTAGCCCTTGCGGATTTGCTCGATGCGCTGGCGATAGGAGCGTTGCGTCTCGGTCGAGAACTGCATCCACTCGGCGGACTGGTAGAAGGCCACGGCCAGGGCGTGGATGGTCCCGGCCTGAAGGCGGCGCTCGCCGATCACCAGGACGCCACCAGAACGGGCAGCCTCATAGGCCTCCGCGAACTCCGGGGAGCCGGGGAGACCTGGCAGGTAGACCGAACGGAAGCCCTTCTTGCGGAAACGATACCGCACCTTGCCGTGGCGATCCGTCATCGGCGTGACGTTGTGGAACCCGATTACTTTAAGGCCTCGTCCCATCCTTTGACGGCCTCCTCATCCCCGCCAGCGTCGGCGTCATGGCCCGACACCGGGCTGCTCAGGTGAACCCTGACGGCTCCTCCCGGCAGTAGGTCAATGCAGGCCGGGGCGATCTGGCGGGCGCCGAGCATGTCCAGGAAGCGGGACATCTCGTGCTTGCGGACAACGCGGCTCATGGCTCACCACCATCTTCGTCTTTCCATCGCTTCCGCATTTCGCTGAAAGAGAGGCCCGAGAGGTTTATGTGAATATTACCGGCTAAATATTCTAGCGATATAGTCAGGAATGACCCGAAGGCTGCCCGTGATGCTCCATCTTTCGAGCTTTTGCTAAACGGCAGCGATAGTTTGGGAGGGGCGTACTCGACGTCGTAAAAGCCGCCGACCAAGTGTACATAAAGGTTGTGGCCCTTGAACCTCTTGCTGAGGTCCAGGATATTCAGGTCACATAGTTCCAGGGCAGCGACCTTCTCAGCGAAGGTCGAAACGTCGGGAAAGTTCTCACCTGGCGACAGAATCTCGGACATCGCGAAGAGCGAAAGGTCGGCGGACTTGGTGACCGGAACGCCCCAATCCACCATGTGCCGCATGATCCCGAAAAGCATAAGCTCAGCAGGGGTGAATGTGTGCCAGCCCCCATCGACGGGAGACAGCCCCAGGGTGACAAGCCACCGCCTCAGCGATTTCGGTGTGCTGTCGATAGCCTTGACCGCCTCCGAAAAGCGGAAGGTCTTCTGTTGCGCTAGTTCGCGTGACATCAAATGTACCCCATAGGGGATAGTAGTGACCCCATTTGCCGGGGCGGTCAATAGAATGTGCCCAAGGGGGTATGTTTCTTTGTCTCAAGGCCCGGAGCTCTATCCATCGATAGACACCTGCGTCGCCCCGAACGTGATCCCGCACAGGCTAGCCTCCCAGTCCGAGGTGTCGTTGTCGTCGTCACTGCGCGCCTCAAGGTCGGGGTCGCCGTCCATTTCGTCCAGCAGGGCAATGGCGGCCTCTATGCTGGCTTCCAGCATGGCGCGGGTCGGGCGAGGGGGTGTCCCCATTTTTGGGGAGACGGTAGCCGGGGCGCTCACTTCTCGCCCTCCAGATAGGTGATCATGCCGTCAATCAGGGCGGCGTCGTCTATGGCGGTCAGTTGGCCGTACACGGCGCCGTGGCGAACCACAGTCCTGAGCTTGACCATGAGAGCATCCATGCTGTCGCAGGGCGCGGCGGCTATCTCCAGTTCGATAGGAATCACGGCGTCGCAGTTGGCGTCGGTCTCCTCGTCGCATTGGCCACGGACTTCGGCGGCGGCCATGAGGGCCTGCCACTGGCGCTCCAGCTCGATCAGGCGGGCGGTGTTTTCGGAGACGGCGCTCATGACTCCACCCCGTCCAGGTAGTCGATCACGTCGCGGAGGATGCCTGCGCTGAGGTGGTCGATGTCGCGGCGCAGGAGCAGGTCTTCCAGGACGGCCTCAAGCTTGCCTCTGGCGTCAACCGGGCCAGTGATCGGGGCAGCAGCCAAGCGGTGCCACAGATGGCCGCTTATGGTCGCCAGGGCGTCGCCGGCCTCTTCGCTTTCGATGGCGACCATCGAGGCGTTGGCGAACTCCATCAGCCCCCGGATGCGCCAGACGGTTGCGGGGCGTGCAGGGGCGGGCGCAGGTGTGCTATTGGCGTGTGAAGCCATGACCGTATCTCCATAGGATCGGTTGCGGTTAGGGCCGTTGCGAGGGCTGCTACCCTTGCTTCGGCCTGTCTTTTCTCGTATCGGTTAATCATGATTGACGCAATACCTGATACGAGAAAATCGCGAGGGCGCCCCCGCATCGACGCGACGCAGATTGGTCTCCGTCTTCCGCCCGATCAGCTTGCAAAGCTTGACCGCTGGATCTCCGAGAACGACGCTACGCTGACGCGCCCGGCAGCGATTCGGGTGATCCTTCAGGAGAAGCTGGATGACTGACGCGCCGATGCTCGAACTTTACCAGCTGAAGATGGATCTTGGGGAGTACGAGTACCTCGACTACATGTGCGCCTTAACCAAAGACGAGAACGGAGAGCTCGTGCTCGCCGGGCTTAATCTCGAAGAGTCGATTTGGTACATGACTAGCAATCGACAGTGGCTCCAGGACCGTATGACCGGCCGTCACCGCAGTCGAGATGATCGCGAAAAGTACCTGGAGTTAGCCGAACGTCATCAGATGGCGCGCATACAGCAAGTCATCGCTACCGCATCCGATAGAGCCAGAGATCGCTAGAAGAGGCTTACTAGGCTCAAATCTGAGCCGAGTGTCTCGCTGGCCTGCTGAGAATATGACGACAACTTGTCGCTATTCTTTTTAGGACGTCCAGGGCGGCGGCGGCTTGGTCGGCGTAGGAGCAAGATGACAATTTGTCGTCTTGCTTGCGTTTCCCGCCGTGCGTGCTGACCAGCCCCTTACGCTTAAGGATTTCCTCGCGCCGGACATGGTGATCGGCGCGCTGGGTGTCGTTTCTGGAAACGAGACCCCCGCAGCAAACGGGCTCAAATCTGAGCCGGTCCCCTTACTCGCTCTCGGCCAGTGAGAACTCCAGCCCGATATTCCGCGCCGCATCAATCGACCAGCCCACGCCGACCGGCATGATCCAGCCGGCGGCGATGGGTTCGGCGAACTCGACCAGATCATTATCGTCAGTCCAGCGGCGCAACATCGGCCCGAACTTGATGGTCATCTCGCCGTCGCCGTTCGCGGTGACGTCCTCGGTGCACATGTGGACGAAGGGCTGCCCCTTGTTCACCACCGTGAAGAACTGCCCCTCGCGCACCAGATAGCCGGGCGTGACGCCGTCCACGATCAGCGATGACCCCGCCTGCCCCGCACCCTTTACGCGCGGCGTGCCCTGGCCGTTCGTGTCCAGGTCATACTGGGGCACGCGCATGACGCAGAGGTCGCCTTGGCCCTGAACGAGGCGGCTCAGCCAGACGCGGGCGTCCTCGGGCCTCATCAGCGGCATCTCGACTTCAAATGACCAGCGCGACCCCATGCGGTTGATCCGCTGGGTCGGGCCGGCGATGGTCGGCGTCATGTGATTGGCTGACGATACCATGGAGGGGCGGCAGGCGGCGGGCGCGGGCCAGTCGGGGAGCTGGACGGCCATCAGGCTTCTCTTTCCTCAATCTGGCGGACAAGCGCCACGGCGGCCGACAGTTCAAAGCCTGGTCGGGGCGCGGTCTTCAGGGCCTCATAGGCGGCGCTGGCGGCCTCGGTGATGGCTGTGCGCAGCTCCTTGGAGAATGCGATGCCCGATTTGACCGTCTCCCCCTTTGGCAGCGGCGGCCCCCACACCGTGAGGCCGGCCGGCTTATCGACCAGGGCGCAGCCGCGCAGGTGCATCAGCCCCTCCAATCTCACGTCGAACAAGGTGAGGATCGGGGTGTTCTCGGAGTTTCTTGGGAGGTGAAGCCCGGTGATGGTGATCATGGGTGCGTTCTCCTATGCAAACGCGATTTCATCGATCCAGTCGGATTCGAAGATGCTGGGGCCGGTGTCCGACGACTGGGCGCGTGCGATGGCCATGGCGGCCGCGACGGCGCCGTCGATCTTCTCGGCGGACTTGGCTTTGCTGAACCGGGCGGTGTCGCCCATTGGGCCGGTGTCGATCACGGCGTTGCCAAAGTTCCAGCGCAGGACCGGGTGACCGCCGTGCTGGACCTTGCCTGCCAGCAGGGCGCGCTCGGTTTCCTTTACCGCCGGGGTC
The DNA here is from genome assembly GCF_003350205.1 of Brevundimonas bullata. GTDB lineage: Bacteria > Pseudomonadota > Alphaproteobacteria > Caulobacterales > Caulobacteraceae > Brevundimonas > Brevundimonas bullata. The sequence continues at coordinate 12,826 of NZ_QLLC01000034.1, forward strand.
ATGCTGATCCAGCCCTGACGGAAGTGGACGACGTTTAGGCCCATGTCCTGAAGGCGGGGCACAATGCCGGCGCTCATGGCCGGGTCGATGGCCAGTTCCTGGATCAGGTACTTGGTCGCCATCTCCGCGATGGCTTCCTCGACGAAGGCGTAATCCACGACGTTGCCCGGCGTGGCGGTCAGGTAGCCCTCCGCGGCCCACCGCTGATAGGGGATCTGGTCGCGCTCCTGACGCTTGGCCAGGTTGTCGGCCGGGCAGAAGAAGTGGGGCAGGAGGATGTAGCCGCCTTCCTCGTTCCTGAAGGCGGCCACGACGGCGGTCAGGTCCTGCGTCGAGCTCAGATCGACGCCCAGCCAGCAGGGCTGTCCGAGCAATGCTTCCTCATCGATCGGATCAGCGCCCCGGTCATAGACCTCCATGTCGAGCCAGGGATCGGGCGCCCCGTCGCTCCACATGTTGAGGTAGTAGCGTTTGAAGGCCTCACGCTGGGCCGGGATCTCGGCGGCCTGCCGGGCGCTCTCGCGCATCTCCTCGATGCGGCGGAAGCCAGAGGCCACGGCGGGGTTCACCGCGCGCCACACGTCCTCGTCCAGCCAATCGGCGTCCTTGTCGGCCTCGAAGATGATGGGCAGGAACGTCTCATCGATCACCGAGCCATCGGCGACCTTCTTGGCGTATTCGTATAGCTCCCAGGCCAGCCCCTTCGATCCGCTGCCGGCCGTGGTGATGACGATGGTCAGGGGCTCCTCGCGCTTGCCCATGGAGCCGCGCAGGACGTCCCACATCTCGCGCTTGGGCCAGGCGTGAACCTCGTCGGCGATCAGGCACGAGATCGACATGCCGTGCTTGGTGTAAGCCTCGTGGGATATGGCCCGCATAACCGACCGGGAGCCAGCGTGCTGGATGGTCTTATAGCTGGGCAGTACCTTGGTGCGGGTCTTCAGCTCGCGTTCCTGGGCGATCATCCCGGCGGCGGCGTTGTAGGCGATAGACGCCTGTTCCCGGTCGGAGGCGGCGACGATTACCTGTCCGGCGGCTTCCTTCTCGGGACCGACCAGATGCAGCAGGCCGAGGCCAGAGCAGAGGGTGGTCTTTCCGTTGCCTCTGGGCAGCAGGATGAAGACGGTCCTGACCTTGCGCCGACCGTCCTCGCCCGTGTCGCCATAGATGCGCTGGACGATGCGGCGCTGCCATTTGGCCAGCTTGAACCGCTGCCCTGCCAGCTTGCCTTCGTGGAGCTTCAGCAGCTCGATAAACTTCACCGCCCGCGCCCCCTTGCCGTGGGGATCAGGCAGGGGCGTGTCGTCAGTCCACCAGGTCACCGAACCCCCCTTGGTCGTCTGTCTCGTCGTTGATGGCCGGGCGTGACCGGGAAACGGGCGTCAGGCCCATCTCAGCGGCCAGCTGGCGCTGGATGGTCATGGCGGTGTGCATGACGCGGATGGCGGGATGCGGTCGGGGAACACCCGTGTCGCCTGTAAAAAACGGGCTGGGCAGGGCGGCGAGCGTAGCCTGACAGTCGCGGACTTGGGCGACGGCCAGGCAGTAGCTTTCCAGGCAGCCGAGGTCGGCGTCGGTCAGTATCTTGCGCTCGGTCAGGACCGGCATGACGCGGTCCCATTCCAGGCGGCCAGACGCCGGCAGCCAGCGGGGAGCCTTTGGGGCGCCCGCCAGCGGCTTCGGGTCGGGTTTCAGTCGCGGCTTGTCACCCCTCACGGCCAGGCCCTTTCGCCAGAGCGACAGACCACCGGCGGGCAATCGAAAGCATCTCGTCGGGAGTGCGCTTGATCGTGGCGGCGCGGGTAATGTCCCCACCGTCGATCAGCTTGGTCAGCGCCGGGATCTTTTTGGCGCGTTCCAGAGAGGCGGCGGTATGGGCGTGCCAGCCCGTGAGCCGGAAGCGACGCTGTTCAGCGCGCGCCCGTCCCTCGGCCACCAGCGCATAGAGGCGCGGGGTGGTGGCGAAAAAGTCATCTGGCCAGCCGCCCATCTCACACCATCCGATCAGGAGGGCGTCCCAATCCCAGCCGCCGCCTTCTGAGGGCGCGCCGTGCCCTTGGCTGCCTCCGGGAAGGCCGCAGAGAAGGCCTTGGCGATCAGTTGCGCCGTCTCGGCGGTGCCGACCTGGGTGATGATGTCGCCGGCCTGCTCTTCGGTCAGGTTGTGGTGAGCGATCAGGCCGGCCCAGAAGACGGTGCGCAGCGTGCTGATGCGCATGTTCTGGCCCATCTGGGCGCCGATCTCGGCCACGCCGACGCCAAGACGATCTTCGAGGACGCACAGGGCGTTGATGGTGTAGGCCAGGGTGTAAGCCATGTCGCCGGCGGTGAAGCCGACTTCACCCTTCAGGCTCATGCGGTTCATGGCTTATTCCCCCGCCGCGCGGACAACCGAGCCGGTGACCTTGATCGTCACGGTGGCGGTCATCTTGTCGTCGTTCGGGACCGCCGGCTCATAGCCGGTCAGCAGACCCGAGAAGGACCAGGTGTGGTCGTTCGGGAAGACGATGCGGAACTTTGCTGCAACGCGCGTGGCCTTGGCGGCCAGCAGCAGGCCCTCGCTCGTGGAGCCGGGGACGAAGTTCATCTCGAAGGAGGTTTCGCCGGGATCGGTGAGACCCATGACGAACTCGCGGTCGGGCGAACCCATGTGCGAGGCGTCGATGACGTCCGTCGTCTCGTTGGGCGGGGTGATGTCGTAGACCTCGGCGATGGCCGTGTAGGTCCCCGGCGTCCCGGTCTCGATTTGGAATTGAGCGCCGTTGCCGATGCTTGCGGAAGTTGCCATGGCTTAGATCTCCTGATGCCAGACGGAAATGTCGATACGGGTGCGGTAGAGCGGCGTCGGGTCTTCGCCCTCGAAGCTGTCGCTCTCGCTGTCGATGAAGATGCCCTGAAGGACGACGCCGCCGGTGGCGGTCTGGGCGTGCGGCAGGGCGGGGACGACCGCGCGGGCCAGTCTCTTGGCCTGGCTGTAGGTGCCGCCCCAGATGTCGATCTGGACCGAGCTGCTGACCAGACCGGAACGGCCGCTATTCGTCGCGTCCCGCTGGCCGGTGATCCGGTGCAGGGTGATGGCCGGAAGGACGGCGCCGGGACGGGCAGACCAGTTCACCCGGTCGCCGACAAGCGCCGACACCCCGGCGTTGCCCAGCAGCAGATTGGAGATGGCTTCTTCCACCTTACGCTCCAGTTCTCGCAGCCTTGCGCGCGGCGCGCTTGGCGGCTTTATCGATCTCTTCGCCGAGGATGCCGGCGAGGCTTTCGAGGGCTCCATGCTTCTCCTCCTCCCAGGCCGGCCGCATGAACGGCTGCGGGCCATGGTTGCGGTTTCCGAACTCGGTCTGGGGTCCCTGCGGGTGTCGACCCGGCCCCATGTGGGCCTCGATCTGCGACTGCTTGCGGTTCCGCTTGGGGTTCTTCGTGGTGACGTTGATGCTCTCGGCCAGGTCGCCAGACATGGAGGGCACGCGCCGGCGGGCAGCCTCGGCCATCGGCTCCAAGGCCTGCTTCAGGCCTCGCCGGGCGATGTTGCGCGCGGTCGAGACCTTCAGCTCCGACAGGGCCTTTTCCAGATCCTTCAGGCCTTCGACCTTGACGGTGACGCCCCGGCTCATGCCGCCCTCGCCACGGTGTGCAGTTCCATGTGACGGGCGCGGCCGAGCGGGCGGACCTCATGGATGTTGTGGGTCTGGCCGTCGCAGACGACGCGGTCCTTGGTGGTGATCTCGGGCAGCCAGTGCAGGCGGAAGACAACCCGCTGCTCGTTCTGGATGGCGTCGGCGGACAGGAACTCCCGGCCGCTGGACTGGACGCGCTCAGCCATAGCCGTGGCCACGGTGACGGCTCCGTAGATAGGCGCGTTGAACTCGTCGCGGCCGGTGATGCCGTCGCGCACGATCTCGATGTAGGTGTCCAGCCGGCCGAGCTTCATCCGAACACCCAGGGGCGCAGGTCGCTCAAGAGCGTCTGGGCCTCCTCCGGGACGGTCGCGCCCTCACGCCCCTCGAACAGGGCGGCCAGGGTCATCTTCACCGCCTGCACGAAAATGGGCGGCAGGGGGTCGGGTTGATCCTCGGTGCCGATATAGCGGGAGCAGGCGTCGACGGCGGCGTCCAGCAAGTCCTGCACGAGGGTGTCTTGATGGCCGTCCAGGATGCCCAGATGCTGCTTGGCGCTGGCGAGGGAGATTATGGTGCTCATCAGCGGATCCTCTGTCTGGAATGACGCTGTGCGCTCGCCATGTCCTGACGGGACATCGCGACTGCGCTGGAAGCGGCCTGCATGGCCTGGGGACCGGCGGCGCGCTGGACGGCCACGTCGAAATAGCGGGACTTATCGACGCTGATGATCATGCCGGATTGACCGCCGACATCGCGCTGCTGGCCCTTGGTTGAAATATCGACTCGCTCGCCGGGCGTGGCGCGGAAGGCGACCAGCTTGGAGTCCACCGTGCCGGAACCGCCGACCTCGAAGGATCCGCCGCGCGCGAAGCCGGGGAGGAACTTCATCGCTCCCGACAAAATCGACCCAAGGCCGCCGCCGCCGCCGCCCTGCGATCCGCCCAGGGCGTCGAAGATGGATCGGCCGATACCTTTCAGGGCATCGCTCATCACGTCGCCGAACATCGCCTGCAGAACCCCTTGCCAGTCCCCCCGCAGGGCGGCGTCGATGCCGTATTCAAAGGCGTCGGCGAACTTCTCGCGGCTGTCCGTGATGGTCTGGTTCATGCTGGCCACGGCGTCGTTGATCGCCTTGACGCCGGGCGTGTCGCCGATGTCTTTCAGGGCCGGGATGTCTGGCAGGCTCAGACCGGCAGCATCCAGACCGGCGCTGTCAGCACGATAGCGGGCCTGGAGCCGGCGCTGCATCTCGTCAAACTGCTTCTGATCAATCCCGCCCTTGCGGGGACCGGCGGCCAGTTGGGCGTTGAGTTCCTTGCTGTCGGTGCGGAAGTCGAGATCCAGGCTCTCCCGGTCGGACATCAGGCCCTGCATCGACCGGCGGACCCGCTGCTGCATGTCCTCGAAGGCTTCGGCGGCCGTGCGCGTGGCGCTGACGGCAGGCTTGACCATGTTGTCGTCGAGCTTGGCCATCCACTGGCCGATCTCGGTCACCATGTCAGGGACGTAGGAGTGGCCGACGACCGCATCGTAGAGCTTGAAGAAGGCATCCGAGACGCCTTTCACCTTGTCGATCACCGACTTGAGCACGCCGAACAGCCTGCCCTGGAGCCAGGAGGTGACGCCCTCTACCAGCTTGCGCATCGAGTCGATCACGCCCGGGAAGAGGGTCTCGAAGGCGTTGAGGATGGCGCTGACGGCGGACTTTACGGCCTGCCAGAGATAGCCCCACATGGCGCTGAAGTCGCCGCGCAGGAGAGCCCCCAATGCGCGGAAGACGTTGGTGATGACGTTGATGGCGCCGGTGATCAGGTCGATCGCAGCGCCGAACACCTGAGCGATGCTCTGACCCCAGACCTTCAGGTTGGCCGAACTGGACCCGCTGCCCGATCCGAAGATGGCGCTGAACATCTCACCGATGGCCGAGACCGCGCCTTTGAGGGCGTCGAACAGGGGCATGATCTTCGGCCCCAGCGTCTCCTTCAGGGTGGTGGCGAACTGCATCACCACCGGGATGATGTCGTCCTTGAATGCCAGGAAGGCGAGGACCGCCGCGCCGATGGCCAGGATGACCGGGCCGCTCATGACGGCCGCAACGGCCCCGAACACCGGCAGCAGGGCTCCGACAGCGGTGACCACGCCGCCGAGGCCGACCAGAAGCGGGCCAATGGCGGCCGCGACAGCCGCTCCGATGGCGATGAACTTCTGGGTTTCAGGCGAGAGGTTGGCGAATGCCTTGGTCATCTCCGCGACCTTGGCAATCAGCGGGCCGATGACGTCCCGGACGATGGGCTCGAACGCACCCTCCAGGTCCATCAGGGCCGTCTTCATCGGCTTCCAGATGTCGGCGTTGCCCGCTGCCTCTGCCGCTCCCCCGAACTGGCGTTCCAGCTCGTTGAGCATGATGCCCTGGGCGCCGGCGGCATTGCCGACCGCGACCATGGATTTGATCTGTTCTTTCTGCTGATCGGTGAACTGGATACCGGCGCGGCCAAGAGCTGCCAGTCCCTTGACCGGGTCGTTCAGCGCCTTGCCGATCATCATGGTGGCGCCCTGCAGGTCTCCCTGCATACGGGCCGACAAGTTCAGGGCGGCGAGCTGGGCGCGGTCGAACGCGTCGCCAGCGATGTTGCCGAAGCTCAGCAGGTTGGCCGTCAGCTTGGTCAGGATCTCGTCGTCATCGACGCCGGTCAGGTTCCGCAGGGCTTCAGCCGAGGCCGACAGTTGCTCGGCCGTCTTGCCGCTGGCCCCGCCCATGCTTTCCAACGCGGCCTTGACCTGACCGGCGGCGTGCGCGGCGTCCTGGCTGCCCTGCAAGAGGTGAGCGCCGAGGGCGATGAATGGGGCGGTGATGGCGACCGACATGCCTGCGCCGACTGTGGCGAGGCCTGCGCCGACCTTCTGCATCTTGGCCCCGGCGTCTTTCAGCGCCTTCTGAGCGCCGTCCAGGCCGTCTGTGAACGAGGCCGAGTCCAGCCCAAGGGTGACGCGCAGGGCGCCGACGACAGCATTACCGGCCATGGGCGCGCTCCAGTTTCTGTTTCATCGAGGCGTGACAGGGCGAGGAGGCCATCGGCTGCCAGTTGGACCGGCGCCAGAACAGGCTCATGTCGCCCCGGTGCGGGGTGATGTGATCCACCATGTCGGCCTTGCGACCGCAGCCGCAGGCGCACAGGCGGTTCTCGGGCTTGGCCAGGAAGGCCTTGCTCTCAGTTTCCCATTTCGAGGTGTAGCCGCGCTCGCGAGCGGACGGGCGCCGGGCCTCGTAGGCCTTGGCGCGGGCAGCCGAACAGGCGAGGCAGGACCGCCCCGTCTGCGCTACCCGGCCGCAGCCGCAGATGCTCGGCGCCCGCATAGGCATCAGTCCACCGGGTACTGGGCGGGACGGCCGAAGATGACCTCGGCGGCCAGCGGGGTGCCGGTGCCGTGGGTGCCGCTGAAGTCGCCCTTGAGGCGGATGTAGCGGGCGTCGCCGATGTAGCCGAGCTTGGTCACCTTGGCGGCTGCCTGGGCCGTCTTGAGGGCCAGCACGATGCCGTCGTCAGCCGTCAGGTCAGGACCGACCACCTGGCTGGCGGGGACTGGAGCCCATGCCGTCCCATCGTAGCTGTCCTCCAGAACGAACTCGATCTTGTTCGTGCCGGTGAAGGTGATGCCGCCGACGCCCACATGGATGGCGATGGTGGCCGAGGCATAGCCCAGGCGGTCAATGGTGACCGGCGTGGTGTCAGCGGTGTAGACGCCCGGCACGATAGCCGAGACGATCTTCATGGAGTTGGATTGTTCGCGCATCAGTCTGCTCCTCAGCTCACGGCCATCTTGAGTTTGCGGAAAGCGTCGGGGCGGACGGTGCCAGCGCCGACACGGCGGCGGCCGTGGAAGCGGACCAGACCCTCGGTGACGACGGTGTAGGGGTCGCGCAGGATCGACAGGCCGACACGGTCAGCGATGCGGTAGCCCGAGGCGAAGTCGCCGTAGATGACCGGGGTGGCGTTCGCCTCGATGCCCGGCATGTCGACGGCTTCAATGACGGGACGGCCCAGCAGGGTGGCCGGTTGACCTGCCTGGATGGAGTCCTGCCAGAGGAAGCGGCCGTTGGCGTCCTTGAGCAGGCGGTAGGCGGCGATGGAGGCGCCGTTCAGCATGAAGGAGCCACGGTTCCGATAGGTCGGCGGCAGGTCGTACATCAGCTGGATCAGGGCGTCGGCCGAGACGTTGGCGGCATGGCCGTTCGCCACGGTCGGGATTGCGGCGTCGTTCAGGATGCCGACCGGCTTCTTGATGCCGTCGCCGATCAGGAAGGCCACGCCCTCCAGACGACCGAACTCTTCGGCGAAGTCGCTGGCCAGCTCCGAGGCCAGATCGATGGCGCTGTCTTCCAGCAGCCAGTTGCTGACGTCGATGTATGCAGCCATCTCGTGAACGTCGATGCCGGCCTGCCCGTAGGTGGGTTCCGTCTTCGGGCGTTCCTCGGTCTCGCCGACCCATTTGGCGGTGATTGTGCCAGTGCGCTTCGGCCAGACGATGCGGCCGGCCGTGGTCGGGGTGACGCGGGCGGCGGCGCGGATGGGGCTGATCTCGACCAGCTCCTTCTGAAGCTGGGCCTCGAACTGCTCGGGAGCCAGGAAGCCGCCCTTGCTGTCATCCGAGACGATCAGGGCCTTGCGTTCGTCGGCCTCCAGGGACTCGGTGCCGCCGCGAACAAAGCCCCAGAAGGCCTTCTCTTCGATCTTGGGCTCGTCGTCCTGGCCGCCGGCGCCGGGGCGCTTCAGGGCGGCGATCTCGGCTTTCAGGGCCTTGGTTTCGTCCTGGCCGGGTTTCAGGGCTGCTTCAACGGCAGCCTTCACCTTGTCGTCGACCGACTTGGTCAGCGTCTCCAGGGCGGTTTTGACTTCCAGGTCATCGCCGTCCGGGGCGTCTTTGGTTTCGAGAGGGGCGTGGGTCAGCATGGGTGTGGTCTCCTAGGCGCGCAGGGCGGCAGCAGCCGCGTTGAGCTGAGCCACGATCCGGCGCGCACGGTCGGGGCAGTGGGACTTCACGCGCTCGACGCGCGACAGCGGGTTGGCGGGAATGGCCACCAGACTGATCTCGTGCAGGTCCACGGCCTCCAGCAGGCGGGCTTTGCGCTCGCGATCCTGCCGGGCTCGGGTGGTGCGGTAGCCGATGGACAGGCCGCCCACGGCGCCAGCCTTGGCGAACTCGAAAGCGTCGGCCCCGTCGCGGGTGGCGGTGAGGATCCGGCCCTTCACGCGCAAGCCCTGGCCGTCTTCCTTGATCTCGGTCCAGACGCCGATGGGGCGCTTCTGGTCATGGCCCCAGAGCATCGCCACCGCGCCAGCGCCACGGCCGCCGAGCGACTTGGTGAAGGCTCCAGGCAGGACGATGTCGCCAGCCAGGTCACGGTTGCCGAAGGTCGAAGCGTAGCCTTCGATCTCCCCGGTCTCGCCGATGGCCTTCAGTTCGATGGGAAACAGGCTGTCGGTCATTCGACGGCTCCCGGCTTTTCGGTGTTCATGGGGCGCCGGAACTCTTCACCGCCTGCGTAGGGGGTGCGGTTCTCCATGGCGCGGACCTCGTTGGGGTTCAGGACGCCGTTGGTGATGGCCTTGCTGTAGGCCTCCATCCGCGCAGCCAGGTCGGCCCGCACGATGTCGTCCACGAGGAACTCAGGGAAATAGGTCTGCCGTTCGTCGGCGCTCAGCAGGGACCGGCGGATCGCGCCCTCCCACTGCTTCAGCCAGGGCATCAGGCAGAGGGTCAGGAACTGCTGGCCGAGCTGTTCGGTGTTGCTCCAGGTCGCGCGGCCAAGCTCCTGCAACAGGGGAGGCGGGATGCGGAACGGGCGGGCGATGTCGATCACCTGCTCGCGGCGTAGTTCCATGAACTGGGCATCCACCGACGAGAACTGAAGCTGCTGCCAGGTGGTGCCATCCTCCATGAAGGCGGTGCCGCTCGAACTGTCCGCGCCGTGCGCCTTGTTCCAGGAGGAGGCGGCGCGCTTCATCGCATCGACGCTCAAGCCCTTGGGCAGGGTCAGGACGCCAGAGGGGCGGGCGCCCTTACCGAACAGCTTGGCGGCGTGGCGTTCCATGACCATCATCACGGCGATGGCTTCGCGGGCCGCCGTCAGCGGGGCGACGCCGTCGAGCGGCTTCAGGTGGAAGATGTCGGTGCGGTCATAGGTGCGCTGGCGGCCGTTGCGCTCGCTGACCTTGTAGAGGGGCTCGCGGGTGTAGGGGTCCGTTTCGACCGCGACCGAGGCCGAAGGGATCTGAACCAGCTCCTGGATCTCGCCGCCGACACGTCCGATCCAGGCGAAGGCGCCCTGATCATAGCGGAGGGCCGAGGACATCATGGCCTGGCGGAACTCGTAGGCGCTCGTCCAGTCGTTCGGCTGATCGCCCAGCAGGGTGTGCAGGACGTGGCCCGTTGCGCGCTCTTTGCCGCCGTCAGCCGTGCGCTCGTAGAGGTGCAGGGGAAGCTGGGCGACGGCCTGGGCCAGAACCGCGACGCAGGCGTAGGCCGTGGGGCACTTCATCGCGCTGTCGGGGGTGACCGAGATGCCGGCGATCCCGCGCTGGGCGCCGAAGATTGCCTCCAGCCAGGAGACGGATTCTGCGTCGGTCGCATCGGGGGCGACGGTCGGGGAGGCCTTGACCTCGAAACCCAGCAGCTTGGCGGCGTTCTTGAGCAAGGTAGCCCCAGTGTTTCAATAACTGGGACATCGTAGGGAAATCGACACGTCGCTAAATGGCACTGCTCTATATTGCTCAGGCTTGCTCAGGTTTGCTCATCGATGTGGGTCTGAGAAAAACCGCCAATCCCGTGACTTTTCGTTTTGTCCTCCCCCACCGGTCCTTAGGCAACGGATTGAAGTCTGGACCCGCCCCTCCCTGGTCAGTCCAAGCCGCCCTTGATCACTTGGAAGGGCCGAGGCTGAACTTCACCGTCCTCGGGTTCCTTCATCGGGCAGAGGTTGACCTCGATAAGAACGCCGGCCGACCAGCCAAGCTCGACCAGCTCATGAGCCTTGGCCCTGATCTCATCATGGGCGGTCATGCGGCCTCGTCCTGTGATGCTGCGTCGTTACTGCTCTGGGCCTCACGCTGTAGGGCGAACCAAGCCTTGATCTCCGAGCGTAGCGCCACAAGCTGGCCAGCCATGCGGTAGATGGGGAAGCGGTGCGGGGGGCGAACGCGATGATGAAGGTTGTAGACCTTCTTGACCCTGGTCTCGTCGCCGAAGAGGTGGGCGGCGATCTCGCTGGCGCCATAGAGGCCATCGGGCTGGGCGTACTCGGGGGGTCTCATGCTTCCGTTTTCCGAAGGGTGGGGGTGGGAGGCGCTAACATCGCTCACATCGCTAACAATGGGGCGAGGGACGTTCATGCTTCGTCCTCCTGAATGTTAGCGTTGTTAGCGATGTTAGGGGGGGAGATATCAGGATGCAGGTATTTGCCTCTGCCGACCTTCTGAACCTCGCCAGCCTTGGCCATCTTGTGCAGTAGGAAGCGGACGCTGGCGTAGGCTTGACCGCTAACATCGACGATTTCGCGCGGGTTCATCGGGGTCGTTTCTCCCTTCAGCGCATCCAGGATCGACGTCCGTTCATCGGAGCGCCGTACCTCCACGGCATCGCCCAGGACACGCCAGCGGCAGATGTCCTTCTGGAACTCCAGCGCCGTCTCGAACTCAGCGATGTCCCGGCCACGGCCCGACAGGGTGACCCCTTCGCCATCGCGGTCGAGGATGATCGTGGTGTCTGCGGCGCCCGTCAGGCCGTTCGTCCCGCTGACCTTCTCCAGTTTGTCGCCGGCCTCAGCTTTGCGGGTGTGGTGGATGACGACTATGGCCAGGCCGAACTCGTCGGCCAGCTCCTTCAAGGGGGTGACGCTGCGGTAATCGTATTGATAGGGGGCTTCGCTTCTGCCCTGGGAGGCTCGGACTTTATTGAGCACGTCGATGACGATCAGGCGGGGCTTGTCGGCGGCGACGATCCATTGGCGCAGGTCGTCCAGACCTCCCTCGTCCAGCATCCTCATCTCGGTCCAGACGGTGAAGCCGGAACCGGGTTTGCGAGCGCAGACCTTGTGCAGGCGATCCTTTATCCGGCGCGGGTTGTCTTCCAGGGCCGCGTAGAGAACATCGCCCTGGATGCAGTAGCGGTCGCCTAGCGTGTAGCCTCCCTGGGCGACGGCGTTGCAGATGTCGAGGGCGAGCCAGGACTTTCCAAGCTTCGGTGCGCCGACAAGCAGCGTCAGACCGGCCGTGATGTAGTCAGGCACGATCCATGCGACAGGCGGGAAGTGCATGTCCCATAGTTCATCGGCGCCGAACGACACCTGCCGTTTGGGCTTCGCGGGTATCGCGTCGAGATCGTCCAGCGGATCGAAGATCCTTAGAACCGGCCTGGAGGCGGCCTTAGCCTGAATGGCGGCGGCTTGTTCCTCGAACTCGCGGTCAAAGTCTCGCGCGACGCTCACGACCGCACCGCCCCGAGGAACCACGGTTCGGGGTAGTCGTCGCTATCGGGCAGCAGTTCAGCCAGGACGCGGCAGGCCTCCACGATGCGCGCGGTACGCTCGGCGCAGTCGAAGAATGAATCGCAGGCGGCAGCCCAGGCGTTCATGTCAAAATTGCTCGACCTCGGCGTGCGCCCGTTATAGGCTTCACCCCGTTCTTGCCGTTCAGCTAGATCATTCCGAACCCCGGTGTGGCCCGCCAGCCTGCCGGGGTTTTTCGTGTCCGACAGCCTGGAATTGGGGTTAGCCAACGCGCCCATTTCCCCTTTCGGATCAATGAGCGCGCATGGGTGGGTTGGACCGGGGAAGCTGCTGAAATCCCTGAATTGCGGGACTTCCTGAGGATCGCCCGGCTGCGGTCGTCCGTGACCCAGATCGACCCGTCGGCGGCGACCGCCATGACCACCGGCGAGCCGCGCGGCTGACGCCCCGCCACGCGGTCCCAGCCCGGCGTCAGCACCTTCCCCTTCACGCTCGGCGCCCCGGCCGGATAGGCCAGCGACCCGCGCGGATAGATGGCGTAGCGCCCGCCCACATCGGTCAGGGGAACGCCGGCTTCATCCGTCTCCACCGCCGTGATCCGGCCCGCCGTGCGGCGATAGCCGTGCCAGGTCATCAGCAGCCGCCCGCGCAGTTCCGGGAACATCGCCCCGTCATAATAGATCATGTCCAGCGGCGCCGCGTGCGGCGGCAGCAGGGCTGTCGGCTGATCCCGCTCGCCGCACCGCGCCTGACCGGCCGACCATCCGGGCAGCGGTGTGGCCAGGTCCACGCAGTACGGCCAGCCGTAGTGACCGCCCTGACGCAGCACATTGACCTCGTCGAACGGATGCTCGGGCGTGGGCAGGTCCACCGAGTTCTCGGCCTGCAAGATCGTCCCCGCCGGATGCCGCACCAGGGCGATGGAGTTGCGCAGGCCGCTGGCGAAGACGCGACTCTCCTCGGCCCAACGCCCGTTCCCTAGGTAGGCGTGGCGGCGCACCTGGGCCGTCGCCGCCTCCTCGACGCAGGCCCCGCGCGCGTCCGCCTTCACCTTGCCCGCCCCGTCCAGACAACGGTCGCTGGGCGCCCCGACATTGACCAGCAGGTCGCCGTTCCCGTCGAAAACAAAGCTCGACAGCGGGTGGCGATTATCATGCAGCCGGTTGTCCGGCAGGTCGCCGATCACGGTGCGCACGCTGGCCGCCGGGTCCGCCGCCTCGGGGTCCAGGGTCAGGATGCGGTTCATCTCCGACACATAGACGCGCCCGTCCGGCCCGCGCGCCACGGTGTGCGGCATCGACAGCCCGCCCGTCAGCCGCCGCCAGCGCACCGCCCCGTCGCCCGCAAACGACAGCCGCCAGACCGCCCCCTTGCCCGCGTCCCAGCCGCCCAGGTCCGTGACCAGCCAGTCGCCGCCCTCCAGCGGCATCAGCCCGCGCGGCATCCTCGGCCCCTCGGCGCCCGCCCCCTGCCAGACCAGACCCAGGCAGAGCCCCGGCGCCATGCGCACCGTGGTCGCGGGCTTGCCGCCGCAGTCGCCCGAAACGGAATAGACGCGCGCCGGCGTCTGCGCCTCGGCCTGCGCGCCGCCCAGAACAAGCCCGACAACGACGGTCAGGCCGAAAAGAACATGAGATCGCTTCATGGTCCCATGCTGGCGCTTGCCCTTGGCCTCTGACAAGGCCAACCTTGCCATCATCATCGATCGAGTGATCGATATTGTCCTGCGGCGAGCATCAGGCTCCCGCCCTGCCGGAGCCTTCCTCATGTCCCTGCGCCTGACCCTCGCCGCCGCTGCGGCGACGCTCGCCTTCGCCGCGCCCGCCGTCGCCCAGGACGCCGCCCCTGCGGCCCCGGCCCAGAGCCCGGCCGTCACCGCCGCCCCAGCCATGTCGCCCGAAGAAACCGCCTTTGAAGCCAAGGGCATGGCCTTCGAGGCCGAGACCCAGCAGATGGGCGTGGAACTACAGGCCGTGATGGAAGACGCCGCCCTCGACGCCGCCGCCAAGAAGGCCCGCACCAACGCCATCCTGGACCGCTACGATCCCAAGTTCGAAGCCTTCGCCGTTGAACTGGAAACCTTCATGCGCGCCTTGGCCGACCGACCCGAGCGCGCCGCTCAGAAGGACCAGATTCTCGCCGCCGCCACGGCCGGGCCGGCTCAGGTTCGCGCCGTTCCGGCCCAGATTCGCGCCAGCATCGACCAGGCCCTGGCCGCCCCGGCGGCGCCCGCCGCACCGAACTGACCTCGAGGCCCCCGACGCCTTACCGCGATTTCACTTGAGATCGCTCCTCCTTCGGCGGACCTTGCGACGTCCGCCGAAGGAGCCCTCCCGATGATCCGCGCCCTGTCGCTCGCCGCCGCCCTGGCCCTGCTGCCCGTCTCCGCCGCCGTAGCCCAGGAGAGCAAGACCGCCGCCGAGGTCCAGTTGGAGGCCGCCGCCGCCGCCTTCGAGCAGAAGATGGAGGAGTTCGGCGAACGCGCCGAAGCCATCCAGGACGACGACGCCCTCAGTGAAACCGCCAAGGGCCTGCGCGTGGCCGCCCTGTGGTCCGAGTACCAGCCCCATGTCGCCGCCTTCACCACCATGGCGACGCAGCAGGCCGGTGAAATCGCCAATCAGGCCCTGGCCGCAATCGACATCGACGCCATCGTCGCCGAGACCCTGGCCGGCGTCGCCCCCATGGTTGACGGCATGGCGAGCAACAGCGCCTGGGCTCAGACCGATCCCGATCAAATGGTGACCTACGGCCTGATGGCCGACTACGCCGTCGGCCAGTCGATGGATGCGATCGAAGAGGTCAACGACGCCTTCGTCGCGCCCCCGGCCCCGCCTGTGGCGCCCGCCCCGCCCGCCGAGGCCTGATCTCGCTCGACAAGGCTTGACCTGACCGATCCCCCGCCGGAAAGGGGATCGTATGGCCGCGCTTCCCGTCGATCCGCATCTCTACGCCGCCTTCTTCGGCGTCATGGCCGTCATGGCGATCACGCCCGGCCCCGCCAACCTGTTCGCCGTGGCGACCGGCATGGAGAAGGGCCGCGCCTCGGCCCTTATCGGCGTGGTCGGCATGAACGCCGCCACCCTGGTCTGGTTCGGCGCCGCCGCCCTGGGCCTCGGCGCCCTGGTCGCCGCCTTTCCTCAGGTCTTCCGTCTCATCGCCGTGCTCGGCGCCCTCTATGTCGCCTGGCTGGGGATCAAGGCGCTGCGCGGCGCCTTCGCCACCGCCGCTGAGCCGGAGCACGTAGAGGTCCGGCGCGGACGCAGCGCCCTGATCGACGGCTTCACGGTCCAGATCGCCAATCCCAAAGCCATCCTCTTCTTCACCGCCGTCCTGCCGCCCTTCCTGGACATGAACCGTCCTGTGGCGCCCCAGCTGGCCCTGTTCGCCCTGGCCACCATCGGCATGGACCTGCTGTCGATGAGCGCCTACGGCCTCGGCGGCGCCGCCCTGGCGGACCGGATGAACCAGCCCCGCTTCAAGCGCGGCTTCGGGATTTTCGTCGGCAGCTTGCTGATCCTTGCGGCCCTTCTGATCGTAACCAGATTGCACGGTTAGGTCATTCAGGTCCGTGATAAGGAACTTGGCCGTTCACGCCTCGTTCAGAACCACGGACGTTCTATGGACGTTCAAGGAGAACCTTCCATGAAACATCTTCGCAAAGCTCCAGTTCTGCTCGCGGTCGCAGGCGCCCTGGCGCTGGGCGCCTGCGCCACCGCCACCCCCTATCAGCCGGCGGGCTACAACGGCGAGCGCGGCGGCTACGCCGAGCAGCGTCTCGAGGCCAATCGCTACAGCGTCAGCTTCTCGGGCAACTCGGTCACGTCGCGCGACCAGGTCGAGATGTCTCTGCTGCTGCGCGCGGCCGAACTGACGGTCGAGAACGGCTACGACTGGTTCGCCACCGTCACCCGCGCCACCGACCGCGACACCCGCTTCTATTCGACGCCCGATCCCTTCTACTACGACCGCTATGGTCCCTACTGGGGTCCGTCGTGGCGCTTCTACCAGCGCGGCTACTGGAGCACCTGGGACCCCTACTGGGGTCGTGACCGCGACATCCGTCAGGTCGACCGCTACGAAGCCACGGCCGAGATCGTCATGGGCCGCGGCGCCAAGCCCGCCGGCGACCCCAACGCCTTCGACGCCCGCGAGGTCATCAACAACCTCGGCCCGCGCGTCCTGCGGCCTGTCTCCAAGTAGGGGCGCTATCGCGAGCGAAGAGCGATAAGTCTGAACTGAAAACGCCCGCCTCAGCGATGAGGCGGGCGTTGCTGTTTGTAATAACGGCCTCAAGTAGCGCGAAGCGCGATAGGCCTCTCAAAAGAAGGACCCTCGCGTCGGCCTCACCCAACCCGAGGCGTCTTGAGCCGGCGCTTGTTAGCATGGGTCGCCGGCGCCGTGCCGAGCGCTTCCGGCACCTCGCCCTTGAAGTAGAAGCGCTGCCAGGCCTCCTTGGCCGCGTCGGGATCGCCCGAGGCCAGGCGGGTGTTGAAGTCGGTGCGCGCCCGGTTCCAGGCGTCGAACTGGCCCTTCATGCCGGGATTGGAGTCCAGCGAACGGATCACCGGCTCGAACGCCTCCACCTTGCGATGCTCGATCGGCAGGATGAAGCAGAAGGGCTCGCCCTTCTCGAACTTGACCTTGCCCGGCCGCGTGAAGATCCAGTTCATCGTGAAGGGGAAGGGCAGCCAGTCGGTCTCGATCAGGCCCGTCAGCGGCTGGATGCCGTCCTTGACGTGGTTCGGCGAGCCCTGCGCCAGCATCCCCCAGCCCGGCGGCGTCCTGAACAGGTACTGCGGGTGCATGGTCAGCACCCCGCGCGAGAAGTGCGAGGTGACGAAGTGGTCCAGCTCCGGCTGCGGCCGGTCGGGCGTGATCTTGATGTCGGACTGGGCCGGGCCGCCGTTCCATTCAGCGGTGAAGCCGAACGGGACCAGGATCTCCCACCCCGTGGTGTTGGCCATGGTCAGCGGCAGACAGCGATAGGGATGCCGGCTGGCGAAGGCGTCCATCCAGTTGCGCGACTGGCGGCCCGGCACCAGGTCGCACGGCCGGGGGCTCATCGGATAGCATTCCAGTTCCAAGACGCGGCTCCCAAACAGGTCGAACAGAGGGTAACGATGATGTCCCTCCTATCGCCCCCGCCGCCCGCCCGACAAGGCCGAGATGACCGACACCGCTTCCGACGTGACTGTTCCCGCCGCCGTCCCCGCCCCCCAC
>NZ_QLLC01000035.1 GCF_003350205.1 Brevundimonas bullata
CAGAAGGCTAACCTAATTCGCTCGAGCTGGAGGCGTTTTCACACAGCCTCGACTCTTTCAAGCCACAATCCTGTCACGCTCAAACGAAACCGCCCGGAGGACGGTTCCCCCGGGCGGCTGGTTAAGTGCGGCTGGATCAGCCGATCGTGATGCGAGCGGCGCGGCCTATTGGCAGGCCAGGCACTCGTCGTAGTCGGTGGGGGCTGCGGAGAAGAGATCCGGCTGGTTGGGATCGATCTCGGCTTCGACCTTGTCCTCGGCGCCGGCGAAGGCCGCGCGCTGCACCGACTTGGAGCGCAGGTAATACAGCGACTTCACGCCGCGTTCCCAGGCGGACCAGTGCAGCATGTGCAGGTCCCACTTGTTCACGTCGCCGGGGATGAAGAGGTTCAGCGACTGGGCCTGGCAGATTTCCGGCGCGCGGTCGGCGGCCAGCTCCACCACCCAGCGCTGGTCCAGCTCGAAGGCGGTCTTGAAGATGCCCTTCTCGTCGTCCGACAGGGCCTCCAGGTGCTGCACCGAGCCTTCGTGTTCGAGGATCGAGTTCCACACGGCCTCGGTGTCGATGCCCTTCTCGCCCAGCAGTCTCTGCAGATAGGGGTTCTTGACCGCGAACGAGCCCGACAGGGTCTTGTGCGTATAGATGTTGGCCGGGATCGGCTCGATGCCCGCCGAAGTGCCGCCGCAGATGATCGAGATCGAGGCGGTCGGGGCGATGGCCAGCTTGTGGCTGAAACGTTCCATCACGCCCTGTTCGGCGGCGTCCAGGCAGGCGCCCTTTTCCTCGGCCAGCACGCGGCTGGCCTTGTCGGCCTCGCGGCGCAGGTGCTTGAACAGACGCATGTTCCACGACTTGGCCATGGCGCTTTCAAAGGCCACGCCCTGCCCCTGAAGGAAGGAGTGGAAGCCCATCAGGCCCAGACCCACCGACCGCTCGCGCTTGGCCGAATAGACCGCCGCCGCCATGGCCGGCGGGGCGCGCTGGATGAAGTCCTCCAGCACATTGTCCAGGAAGCGCATGATGTCTTCGATGAACTTGGGTTCTTCGCGCCATTCCAGGAAGCTCTCGGCGTTGACCGAGGACAGGCAGCAAACGGCGGTGCGTTCGGCGCCCAGATGGTCCTTGCCGGTGTGCAGCATGATTTCCGCGCACAGGTTCGACTGCTTGACCTTGAGGCCCAGCGCCCGCTGGTGCGGGGCCATCTGGCGGTTCACCGTGTCCGAGAAGATCAGATAGGGCTCGCCCGTCTGCATGCGGATGTCGAGCAGCTTGGTCCACAGCGATCGGGCGTCGACGGTCTTCATGACCGCGCCGTCCTTGGGCGACTTCAGGTCGAAGGTGGAGCCGGCCTTCACCGCCTCCATGAACTCGTCGGTGATGTTGATGCCGTGGTGCAGGTTCAGGGACTTGCGGTTGAAGTCGCCCGAGGGTTTGCGGATCTCGAGGAACTCCTCGATCTCGGGGTGGTGAATGTCCAGATAGACGGCGGCCGAGCCCCGGCGCAGCGACCCTTGCGAGATCGCCAGCGTCATGGAGTCCATCACGCGGATGAAGGGGATGATGCCGCTGGTCTGGCCCGCGCCCTTGACCTTCTCGCCGATGGAGCGGACGCCGCCCCAGTAGGTGCCGATGCCGCCGCCGTTCGAGGCCAGGGCGACGTTTTCGTTCCACACGGTCTGGATGCCGTCCAAGCTGTCGCCCACGGCGTTCAGGAAGCAGCTGATCGGCAGGCCGCGGTCGGCGCCGCCGTTCGACAGGACCGGCGTGGAGGGCATGAACCACAGCTTCGACATGTAGTCGTAGATGCGCTGGGCGTGCTCGGCGTCGTCGGCATAGGCCGTCGAGACGCGGGCGAACATGTCCTGATAGCTTTCGCCCGGCAGCAGGTAGCGGTCTTCGAGGGTCTTCTTGCCGAAGTCGGTCAGCACGGCGTCGCGCGAGCGGTCCAGGGTCAGACCCGTGACCAGCTTCAGCTGGGGTTTATCGCCGGCCGGAACCGAAGAAAGCGCCGTGAATTCCGTCGTCTGCAACGCTTCGCCGCCTGCCATCACTATGCCCCGTCGTGCTGTGGATAACGCCAGATGTTGTGTGGATAACAACCTGTCGTCCCTAAATGTAGTGTTAAGGCCCGGCACCATTCAAACTTTTTTTTGGGCGCAGACGAAGATTAAAGACTTGCCAACCGTGAATGTCTGAGTGGGCTTGGCTGAGCGGCTTGGTGATCTGGGATCACAGGGAGATTCGGATCTGTTTTTGTCCCGCTGAGGGACAACGGGAACGGCTCACCAGCTTGACCGTTAGCGGCTCATGGCTCCGCATCCCACCGCCTTCCTGACCCGCGCCCTGCGCGTGGCCCGCACCGAAATCGCCGCCGTCGCCGCGCTGCTGGTGATCGCCCTGGGCACCCTGACCTTCATCGAGGTCGCCGACGACATGCGCGAGGCCGACGGCCAGGCCTTCGACCAGGCGGTGCTGCACGCCGTGCGGCCCTTCGCCGATGATCCAGGCCGTCCCTGGGGGCCGTGGTGGCTGCATGAGGCGGCAGCGGACATCACCTCGCTCGGCGGGATTTCAGTCCTGACTCTGTTCGCCCTGATGGCCCTCGGCTTCATGCTGTTTCAGGGCAAGCGGCTGTCGGCCCTGTTGCTGGTCGTCGGTCTGGCCGGCGGCGTGGCCCTCAGCGAAGGCCTGAAGGCCCTGTTCGAGCGCGAACGCCCGCCGCTGGAGTTTCAGGCGGTCGAGACCCTGAACGCCAGCTTTCCCTCCGGCCACGCCCTGTTGTCGACGGTCTTCTATCTGACGCTCGGGGTCATGCTGACACGGGCCTTTCCGCGCAAACGGATGAAGGCCTATGTCCTGGGCTGCGGCGTCCTGATCGCCCTGCTCATCGGTCTGACCCGCATCTATCTGGGGGCGCACTGGGCCTCGGACGTCTTCGCCGGGTGGAGCGTCGGCGCGGCCTGGGCCATGGCCCTGTGGCTGTTCGCCTATGCGATCCAGCGGCGCCAGCGGCTTCATGACGCGCCCTTGCAGGACGCGCCTTCGACCAATGTCTAGCGGTCGGAAAGCGCCGGGCGCCGGATAACGGATCAAACAGAGCCGAAGTGCCGTTCGAGGAAGCGCCATGACCGATTACGCGATTCAGTACGCCGAGCGCCTGATGTCGCCCGCCGACGCCGCCGCCCTGATCCCGTCAGGGGCCAAGGTGGCCATGGCCCTGGGCGTCGCCCAGCCGCCCGCCCTGCTGAAGGCCCTGGCCGACCGGGCCGAGGCGAAGGCCGTTGGCGACATCAACATCTACTACCTGCTGTCCACCGCCATCGCCGGCGACACGGTGCTGCGCTACGAACTGACCGACCGGCTGCGGCCCCACAGCCTGTTCCACGGCGCCATCGAACGGAAGCTGGAAGCGCGCGGGATCGAGGAAGGACGCCAGGGCGTCTGGTTCGTCCCCACCGGCTTCCAGCAGACGCCCAAGGTCCTGACGCGCGAGATCGGGGTCGATACGCTCGTGGCCACGGTCTCGCCGATGGACGCCGACGGCAACTTCAGCCTCGGCACGAACACTGACTACGCCCTGGCCGTCTCGCGCACCGCCCAGCGGGTGATCCTGGAGGTCAATCCGCACATGCCGCGCGTCTTCGGCGACTGCACCGTGCATGTGTCGCAGGTCACGGCCCTGGTCGAGCACGCCGCGCCCCTGCTTGAGGCGGGCAAGGCCGCGCCCCAGCCGCAGGACCTGACCATCGGCGGCCTGATCGCCGGCCTGATCGAAAACGGTTCGACCCTGCAGATGGGCATCGGCGCCCTGCCTGACGCGGTCTGCGCGGCTCTGCATGATCACGCCGACCTGGGCATTCACACCGAACTGCTGACGCCCGGCCTGGTCGAGCTGATGCGCGCCGGCGTCGTCACCAATGCGAAGAAGAGCCTGCATCCGGGCAAGACCGTCTTCACCTTCGCCATGGGCGACCGCTCCACCTATGACTTCCTGCACGAGAACCCGGGGCTGGAGGCCCGCCCGGTCGACTACGTCAACGACCCGGCCGTCATCGCCCGCAACGACAAGATGGTCTCGGTCAACGCCACCTTGCAGATCGACCTCTTCGGCGCCTGCTGCTCTGAGTATCTGAACGGGCGGCAATATACGGCGTCGGGCGGCCAGCTGGACTTCGTGCGCGGCGCCTCGGCGTCGCAGGGCGGCCAGTCGATCATCGCCTGTCATTCGACGGCGGCCAAAGGCGCCGCCTCGCGCATCGTCGCCCGACTGGACGGCCCCGTGACCACGCCGCGCAATGATACGCAGATCGTCGTCACCGAGCATGGCTGGGTCAATCTGCGCGGCCTGACCGTGGATCAGCGCGCCCGCGCCCTGATCGGTCTGGCCGCGCCGCAGTTCCGCGAGGGTCTTCAGGCCGAGGCGCGGGCCATGGGACTGATCGCGGCCTAGGGAAACCGACGTAATCCTGGCGGTAGGCTTTGTTTACAATTGAGGCGCAGGTTTGACCTAGGGTGGATTGGTCGGGGAGTGGGGTATGAGCGGACGCTGGCGGGCGTTTCGTCATGAGGCGGGCCAGGAGGCCGGCCCCCGTTCCGCCGTCTACGTCCTTCTGTTCATGCTCTGCCTGTTGCTGGGCCACTGGAGCACGACGACCTTTCAGGCGGTGATCGTCTGGCCCGCCAACGGCGTGATGCTGGCGGCCTTCCTGCAACTGCCCCGACAGCGCGCGGCGGTCGTTCTGGCCCTCTGTTTCGGACTGAACCTGCTGAGCGCCATCGTGCGCGGAGACGCCCCGCCCTTCGTCTGGCTGAATCCCATGTTGAACCTGCTCCAGGTCCTGGCAGCGGGCCTTCTGGCGCGGCGCCTGTGCGGCGCGGCTCTGGATATGCGGCGGCCTCGGCGGATGGTCCTGTTCGCCGTCGGCGCCGCGGCGCCGGCGGTGGCCTTGACCGCCACCATCAGCATCGTCGTGGCTCTGGCCGTGCGTGACTATTCTCTGGTCCGGGCCGCCTTCGCCTGGCGACACCTGTTTGCGATGGAGTTGCTGGGCCTGGTGATCGTCACCCCCAGTCTGCTGCTGTTGGCCCGGGCGCATCGCTTCCGCCAGGTCAGCCCGTCGCCGCTGGAGATCATCGCCGTCCTGGGCCTGGTGACGGCGACGGCGCTGTGGATCTTCACCCAGTCCACGCCCCTGCTCTTTATGATGTTCCCGCCGCTGATGCTGGCGGCCTTCCGGCTGTCGCCGCCCTGGATGGCCGTCGCCCTCGTGCTGACGATGCTGATCAGCGGCCTGATGACCCTGACCGGGCATGGTCCGGTCAGCGCCTCGCCGGTCCCCTATGTGGCGGAGCTGGCCGGCCTCTCGGACCGCATGCGACAGATGCCGCTCTACTACGGCTTCCTGCTGGTGGCGGCTATGACCGCCCTGCCGATCAGCGCCCTGATCGCCGAGCGTCGCTCCTTCATCGCCCGCCTGGCCCGGCGCACGGCGATCGCCCTGGAGCAACGCCGACGGGCCGAAGCCGCCGATGCGGTCAAGTCGCGCTTCCTCGCCCTGATGAGCCATGAGATGCGCACCCCGCTGAACGGGGTCAGCGGCTACGCCGACCTGCTGTCGCGTCGCGACGACCTGCCGCGCGAGGCCCAGGCCCAGATCGCCGCCATCCGTCAATCCGGGGAGGCCATGCTGACCCTGGTCGAGGATGTCCTGGACGTGTCGCGCGGCGACGAGCCCCTGTGCCTGGAGCCCTTCGACCTGGCCGCCCTGATCCAGGATGCGGTCGCGCTGGACGCCGCAGCCGCGCGGGCCAAGGGGCTGCGGTTCGATGTGGAAATGACGCTACAGCCCGGCGGTCGCGTGCTCGGCGACGCCCGGCGTCTGCGCAGCGCCCTGCGTCATCTGGTCTCGAACGCCGTCAAGTTCACCGACCACGGCGCGATCCGGCTTCTGGCGCGGCATGAAGGGGACCGCCTGCTGGTCGAGGTGGCCGACACCGGCTGCGGCATAGCGGACGATTTCATTCCCCGCCTGTTCGACCCCTTCGCCCAGAGCGATGATTCCCTGCGCCGTCGCCACGGCGGAGCGGGCGTGGGCCTGCCCGCTGCACGACGTCACGCCCGATGCATGGGCGGCGACATCATGCTGTTTTCGACCTCGCCGGCGGGGTCGGTCTTCCACCTGACGGCGCAGCTGGAGGCGCTCGACGCGCCCGCCGCAGAAACGCCGACGGAAGTCGCCGCCCTGCGCGCCCTGATTGTCGACGACCATCCGGTCAACCGCCAGATGCTGCGGCTGCTGATCGAGGCGGCGGGCTGCGAGGCGGTCGAAGCCGCCGACGGTCTGGAGGCGCTGGAAAAGGCCAGCGGCGGCGGTTTCGACCTGATCCTGATGGATGTGCGGATGCCGCGTCTGGACGGACTGGAGGCCACGCGCCGTATTCGCGCCCTGCCGTCCGATGCGGGCGAGGTGGCTATCCTGGCCGTGACCGCCGACGCCATGCCCGAAGACGCCGCACGCTGTCTGGCGGCGGGCATGGACGCCCACCTGGCCAAGCCCGTCACCCACGAGCGCCTCTACGCCGCCATCGACCAGACCTTCCGCGCCGCCGCCTGCCGCGACCATATCCACGCGGCCTAGGCGTCGTCGAAGGGGAAGCGTTCGCTCCAGAAGGCTTGCAGTTCCGGCAGCTCGTCCACCCGGCGCATGGCGTCGGCCATGCCGGGGGCCTCGATGGAAAAACGCGCGCGACGCGGCGTCCAGCGGCTGGCCACGGCGACGTAGAGGTCCAGCACGCTCAGTTCCTCGCCCAGCAGGAAGCGCCCCGGCCTGATCTGGCTGTCCATCACGCGCCAGCATTCGGCGATGCGCTCGGCGGTGCGTCGCTTCACCTGTTCCTGCGCCGCCGCATCGTCGCCGACCAGCCTTGACGGCTCGTCCCGCACCCAGAACATCGAATAGACGGCGGCGGGGATGAAGGTCATCCAGCGCAGGAACTGCGCCCGCCTTGGATCATTGATCGTCGGTCCCAGGCGCGCTTCGGGATAGGCGTCGGCCAACCAGATGAGGATGGCGGCGCTTTCCGTGAGCGTCTCGCCGCTGGGCAGGACCAGGGCCGGGATCTGACGCATGGGGTTGGCGACGGCCACCTTGTCGCGTTCGGCCTCCCCCTCCCAGGTCACGGCCTCGATGACGCGATAGTCCAGTCCGATCAGGGTCATGGCGGCCTCGACCGGGACCGATCCCGAGCCGACCGCGCCGTAAAGCGTGAAACTCATCCCCAGGCTTCTCCCCATCTGATTCGCCTCTGACCACCATATCTAGCGGTCGGATGAAAATATGATCGCAAGATAGGCGTATTCCGACTTGGCGCCGGGCCGCGCCGGACGCATGGTGAAACTCGCTTCTCCCGGATTCGCTTCAGGTCATTTTGATGAACGCCCACTCCTCGATCATCCGCCCCGGAACGGCCGGACTGCTGACGCCCTCCGCCGCCTACAAGCCCTTCCGCTATCCGTGGGCCTTCGACATGTGGAAGAAGCAGCAGCAGGTCCACTGGATGCCCGAAGAGGTGCCGCTGGGCGAGGACGTCAAGGACTGGGCCGCCAACCTGACCGACAGCGAGCGCAACCTGCTAACGCAGATCTTCCGCTTCTTCACCCAGGCCGACATCGAAGTCCAAGACAACTACATGGAGCGCTACGGCCGGGTGTTCAAACCGACCGAAGTGAAGATGATGCTGGCCTCCTTCGCCAATATGGAGACCATCCATATTGCGGCCTACGCCCTGCTGCTCGAGACCATCGGCATGCCCGAGAGCGAGTTCGGCGCCTTCATGGAATACGAGGCCATGCGGGACAAGCATGACTTCATGGGCCGGTTCGGGGTCGATACCGACGCCGACATCTGCCGGACGCTCGCCATGTTCGGCGGCTTCTCCGAAGGCCTGCAGCTGTTCGCATCCTTCGCCATGCTGATGAACTTCCCGCGCCAGTCTAAGATGAAGGGCATGGGCCAGATCGTCAGCTGGTCGGTGCGCGACGAGAGCCTGCACTGCGACGGCATCATCAAGCTGTACCACGCCTTCAACAAGGAGACGGGCGCCGTCACCAAGGCCGTTGCCGACGACATCGTCGACTGCTGCAAGACCGTGGTCACGATGGAAGACAAGTTCATCGACCTGGCCTTCGAAATGGGCCCGGTCCACGGCATGACGCCCGACGACATCAAGCAGTACATCCGCTTCATCGCCGACTGGCGCCTGCGCCAGCTGCAGCTGCCGGAAGTTTACGGCGTGACGGAAAACCCCCTGCCCTGGCTGCAGTCGCTGCTGTCAGGCGTCGAGCACGCCAACTTCTTCGAAGCCCGCGCCACCGAATACTCCAAGGCGGCGACGCAAGGCTCGTGGCACGGCGTCGACGGCGTCTGGGACAGCTTCGACGCCATGATGAAGCGGCGCGAAACGGCCGAGAGCTGAACCGCGCGCCTTGGTCCTGATCGACAGCGTCTGTCAGGACCGAAGTCCTTAGCCGGCCTTCTTCTTCGCGGCGGACCGGCCTGAGGCCGACTTGGGCGCCGGCCCTTTCAGGCTGGCCTTCAACGCCGCCATCAGGTCGATGACGTTCGTGTCGTCCGGCTCCGGCGCCGTGACCACGCCCTTGCCGCCCTTCGCCTTGGCCTTGATCATCTCGCGCAGGGCCTCGTCGTAGCGGTCGTGGAAGCGGGTCGGATCGAAGTCCGCCGCCTTCTGGCCGATGATGCGCGCGGCGATCTCGACCATGTCGGCGTCCGCCTTCACCTCGGGGATGTCGTCAAAGAATTCGTCGGCGGCCTTCACTTCGTCATGGGCGCGCAGGGTATAGGCCACCAGCCCCTTGCCGTGGACCTCCAGCGCCAGCTGCCGCTCCTTGCCGCGCAGCACCAGCTGGCCCAGGGCGATCTTGCCCGCGCTCTTCATCGCCTCGCGGATCACGGCGAAGGCTTCGACGCCCACGCCCTTTTCCGGGACCACATAGAAGGGGTCGTCCCAATAGAGGCGGTCGATGTCCGCCTCGTCGACGAACTGGTCGATAGAGATGGTCTTGGTGCTCTCCAGCTTCACCTTGTCGAAGTCGGCCTCGTCGAACAGGACGTACTCGTCCTTGGACATCTCATAGCCCTTGACCAGATCGGACCGCTCGACCGGCCCCGTGTCCGGGTCGGTCGTCACCATGCGGATGCGGTTGTTGGTGGCCGGATTGATCAGGTGAAAGCGCACGTCGCCGGCGCTGCTGGTCGCGGTGTAGAGGGCGACCGGACAGGTCACGAGCGACAGCTTCAGATGTCCCTGCCAAGTCGGTCGCGCAGCCATGATCCAGTCCTCCAGCCCGGTTCAACGGGCCGAGCGAGGATTCGTTCAAGCCCCCGACAGCCCTCTGGCCCCGCCCGCAGAACCGCGCCATCATTCGCGCCATGAGCTGGATCGCCCGCCTGTTCCGCCTGCATATCGCCCTGTGGCTGGGGCTGGCGGTCCTGATCGTGGTTTTCGCCCTGACCCCCGGCGACTGGGACTGGCCGACGCGGATCGCGGCGGGATGGGGCGGCGGCGCTTTCGCCTTCCTGGCGCTGACCTTCGCCCGCCTGCTCCGTTCCCGGTCGGTCGAGGCCATTCGCAAGCGCGCCGCCGAGATGGATCAGGCCGGCGGCGCGGTCCTGCCGCTCAGCCTGCTGGCGGCGGCGGCCAGCGTCTTCATCATCGTCATGGAGGCCGCGGGCGGCGGCCGACCGTCAGCGGCTTCGGCCCTCTTCTCCATCGCCGTCATCGCCCTGTCCTGGCTGTTCGTGCACGTCATCTTCACCCTGCACTACGCCCACGAATTCTACGCCCCTGCCGACAAGGGAAAAGGCGATCGACAGGGCCTGATCTTTCCCGGCGAGGATGACGCCGACTACTGGGACTTTCTGCACTTCGCCCTGATCATCGGCGTCGCCAACCAGACCGCCGACATCCAGATCAGCAGTCAGAAACTGCGCCGCATCGCCACCCTGCACAGCCTGGTGGCCTTCCTGTTCAACACCGTGATCCTGGCCCTGGCGGTCAATATGGCGGTCAACCTGCTCTAGCATTTACGCTCTTCGCCTTGACTTGGCCGTTATTGAGGCCCATCTGCGCTGCGTCGCACCATGCGGCGGCCGGCTTCCTGCAACGCGTGTGGGTCTTCCTCTGCGAAGACCTGATTGCAGACGCAGCCGGCAAGACCTCAGAGTCATTACGTCGTCCGGACACGCGGGGCGGCGCCCCGATCCACCCCGACGGCTTCATTCCGAAGCTCTATCGGGATTGGCGGAGCGTCTCACTCTTGTTGCGTGCGATCAGAAGGCTCCGCCTTCTCGACCCGACGCACGCGGGGACACGCTTCGTCGCCAGCGAAAGACGTTCCGTGAGCAATATCACTTTTGAATCCATGGGCCTGAACAAGGCCCTCCTCCAGGCGCTGGACGCCACCGGCTATACGACGCCGACGCCGATCCAGGCCAAGGCCATCCCCGACGTCATGCTGGGCAAGGACCTGCTGGGCATCGCCCAGACCGGCACCGGCAAGACCGCCGCCTTCGCCCTGCCGATCCTGCATCGCCTGGCCGAGAACCGCATCGCGCCCAAGCCGCGCACCACGCGCTGCCTGATCCTGTCGCCCACGCGTGAACTGGCCAGCCAGATCGCCGACAGCTTCAAGCAGTACGGTCAGCACCTGGGCTTCCGCGTCGCCGTCATCTTCGGCGGCGTCAAGTACGGCCCGCAGGAACGCGCCCTGCAACAGGGCCTGGACATCCTGGTCGCCGCCCCCGGCCGCCTGCTGGACCACCTGCAACAGAAGACGCTGGACCTCAGCTCGACGGAAATCTTCGTCCTCGACGAAGCCGACCAGATGCTGGACCTGGGCTTCATCAAGCCTATCCGTCAGATCGTCAGCCGCATTCCGGCCAAGCGTCAGAACCTCTTCTTCTCGGCCACCATGCCGTCGGAGATCGGCAAGCTGGCCGGCGAGCTGCTGAAGGACCCGGTCAAGGTCCAGGTCACGCCCCAGGCCACCACGGTCGAGCGCATCAAGCAGTCGGTCGTCCACATCGAACAAGGTCGCAAGCGCGCCCTGCTGACCGAGCTCTTCTCTGACGCCGCCTATACGCGCTGCCTGGTCTTCACCAAGACCAAGCACGGCGCCGACAAGGTCGCGGCCTATCTGGAAGCCGGCGGCGTCGAAGCCGGCGCCATCCACGGCAACAAGAGCCAGTCGCAACGCGAACGCGCCCTGGAAGCCTTCAAGCAGGGCAAGCTGCGCGTCCTGGTCGCCACCGACATCGCCGCGCGCGGCATCGACGTGGACAAGGTCACGCACGTCGTGAACTTCGAGCTGCCCTTCGTGCCGGAAGCCTATGTCCACCGCATTGGCCGTACGGCCCGCGCGGGCGCTGAAGGCACCGCTATCAGCTTCGTCGCCGGCGACGAGATGAAGCTGCTCAAGGACATCGAAAAGGTCACGCGCCAGAAGATCCCGGCCATCGACCGTCGTAACGACAAGGCCCTGGGCATGCTCGACGCCTCGATCATGGCCGCCGGCGTCAACTCCAAGGCCACCCTGCCCGACCGTGAAGAGCGCGGCGGTCGTGGCGGACGCGGCGGCGGCGAAGGCCGCAACCGCAACCCGCGTCGCGACGGCGTCAAGCCGGAGGGCGGCGGTCAGCCGCACCGCCTGCGCAAGCCGGGTCCGGGTCGCGCCCACGTCGAACGTCCAGTCGCCGCCTATGACCCCATGGCCGGCGAACGTCCCAAGTCCTCGCCGCGCTCGGCACCTGCCGCCGAACCCAAGGCCGTCGGGGAACTGAAGCGCCGCAGCCGCCGCCCGTCGAACGGCGGCAAGGGCTACAGCGCCCAGGGCTGATCCCTCGGATCATCGACACGTCAGAAACGCCGGGCTCTCCGCGAGAGCCCGGCGTTTTTCATTTCGGCAGCCCTTTCCTCCCCACTTGTGGGGAGGGGGACCGCGTAGCGGTGGAGGGGGCGGCGCAGACATCACCCGTCGCGACGCCCCCTCCGTCACGGCCGCTATCGCGTCCGCGCCACCTCCCCATCGGCTCCGCCGACAGGGAGGAAAGACCCGCCATCCCCTCCACACCTCGCACCGCCCCTTTTGCAAAAACAACGCCCTAGGGTCGTTTCACGCCCTTTCGCCAGCCCTACCTCGCCCCTCGCCTAGACTTGGCGCATGACCGCCCAGACGCCCCGCCGCACAGCCCTTGCCGCCGAAACCGGCGCTCCCTCACCCGCCGCCCATTGCACCAATTGCACTGTTTTTTTCGCGGCGCCGTGCAATCCCGCCCATGAAAAACGGCGGCCCCCGCAAGGGAGCCGCCGCATTCCGGTCAGGCTGTCGTCGGGATCAGAAGGCCCAGCGCGCCCCCAGCGAGGCGACCAGGGCCGAGCCCTCGGCCGTACCGCGCAGGTGCGAGGTCGTGGCCGCCGGCGTGCCGCCGTAGAAGGTGCGGTCGTCGAAGATGTCGCTGTCGCTGAAGGCGATGTAGGTCAGACCGGCGTCGAAGGTCACGCCCGGCGTCACCTCGGTCGAGCCGCCGACCGAGAACAACAGGCGGTCGGCGTCGGGGATGCGGGCCGTACGCAGGCTGTCGCGGGTCGGGGTCGGATCATAGCCGACGCCGGCGCGCAGAGTGGTCTTGTCGCTGAGGGCGTAATCCAGGCCGATCGCGCCCGTGGTCACGTCCTTGTAGTTCTGATGGATCGAGTCGCCGCCGCCGGCGTATTCGACGTCGATGGCCTGGAACTCGCTCCAGCCGATGCGGTTGACCTGGGCGTTCAGCGTCAGCTTGTCGTTGACCGCATAGCGCACCGAGGCCGAGGCGAACCAGGGCGTGTTGAAGCTGGCCTTGCCGGCGGTGGCGACATTGCTGCCCGCCAGCGGACCCAGCAGACCCGAAATGGCGATGTCGCCTTCCAGCTCATGCTCGATCTTGGAGCGATAGCTCAGGCCGAAATCCCACGGCCCCTTGTGCACCTGGGCGCCGACGTTCCAGCCATAGTCCCAGCCGTCGCCTTCCAGGGTGTTGGAGCCGTCCGGCAGCAGGGGCGACAGGTTGGGCAGGGCCGAGGTCAGCTTGGCCTTGACGTACTGCGCGTCCAGGCCCGCGCCGATGTCCAGCCAGTCGTTGACCTGATAGGCGACGGTCAGGCCGGCGTTGGCCGAGCGCAGCTCCGAGGTCAGGGCGTCGTAGCGGGTGAAGGAGGCCTGCTCGTACTTGGTCGTGAAGTTGTAGGGCGCGGCCACCGACACGCCGACGGCGAAGCGATCGCCGACCGGGGTGGCGAAGGCGAAGTTGGGCACCAGGCCGCTTTCGATCGGATCGACGTTGGTGTTGCGCGGATTGGTCACCGGCACATTGGCGCCGCCCGGATAGGTGACATAGGAGCCGTTGTTCTTGACCTCGGAATCGATCTTGATGGCGTGCATGCCGACCGAGACTTCACGGCCGCTGCGGGCGATGGCGGCGGGGTTCCACCACATCGAGCCCACGCCGCGGTCAGCGGCTTCGCCCGAGAAGGCGCGTCCGGCGCCGCGCACCGATTGTTCTTGCAGATAGAAGGAGCCGGCGAGGGCCGGCGCGGCCACGGAGGCCATGAGGACAGCGAGGCCGCTGAGGCGGGCCATGTTCCTGGGAGTCATTCGGTTTCACCTATGTCAGTCCGCCCGTCCTTACTGATGCGACGGGTCGTTGTTCGGGGAGGAAGGCGACGCTAGCAGTCACAGCGACAGTGTCGCGAAAGCGTTGCCTCCAAGGCCCCTGTCGGACCGCAAATCGGCGAAACCGTGGCGGGGAAGTCGCACAATTTCACACCTTGGTGAGCTTACGTTACGGCAATATCAATACCCAAAGAATGCAGTTCTCGGCAAAGATCGTGTTCCGCAAGGTCAACTTTGGCCTCATCACGACCACGGATCACCAGCTGGGTCCCGACCGCCCCCTCGCCGCCGAACCCGAACGGATAGCTGCCGAAGGACAGGTCGCGACGCGCGTCTGCGGCGGCCCGCAGAACCTCGGCGATCGCGCCCTCGCCGACGCCGAGGACGCGGATCGTCCGCGCATGGACCACCGCCCCGGTGCGCAGGCGCGGCGCCACGTCCTGCAACATGGCCTCCATGATCTTGGGCACGCCGGCCATGACGAAGACATTGCCGACCTGGAAGCCGGGCGCGTCCGTCACCGGATTGGCGATCAGGCTGCCGCCCTCGGGAATGCGCGCCATCCGCCGCCGCGCCGCGTTGAACTCGCCCGGACCATAGCGCCTCTCCAGAATGGCCAGGGCCTCGGGGTGCTCGGCCACCGCCACGCCGAAGGCCGCGCCCACGGCGTCGGCGGTGATGTCGTCGTGGGTCGGGCCGATACCGCCCGTCGTGAAGACATAGTCGCAGGCCGCGCGCAGGGCGTTCAGCGCCCCGACGATCTGATCCTGACGGTCGCCGACGGTGCGCGCCTCCATCAGGTCGATCCCCATCGCCGCCAGAAAGCGGGCGATGGTGTTCAGGTTCGTGTCCTTGGTTCGGCCGGACAGGATTTCGTCGCCGATGATCAGGACAGCGGCGGTCGGAGCAGCTTGAGCGTTCATGCCCCCCACATAGGGAGCGCGCCGCGCCGCGTCACCGGCGCCGCCTGACGGGGTTGAGGTTTTGTGCTAGGTTGGCCATCTGACATCCCAAGCCCAGCACACAGCCGCTCCCCCCAGTCTTCGCGGCGCGCCCGAAAGCAGATCATGTACGAGACCCCCGACCTGGATAACGACGCCTTCGTCCGCAGCCACGAAATCCGCATTCACGACGCGGACGCCTTCGAGGGCATGCGCAAGGCCGGTCGCCTGGTCGCCGAAGCATTGGACATGATCGGCGAGCACGTGAAGCCCGGCGTCACCACCGGCGAACTGGACGATCTGGTGCGCGAATTCACCCTGGCGCGCGGCGGCGTCCCCGCCTGCCTCGGCTACAAGGGCTACACCAAGACGATCTGCACCTCGATCAACCACGTCGTCTGCCACGGCATTCCCGGCGACAAGGTTCTGAAGGAAGGCGACATCGTCAACATCGACCACACGGTCATCGTCGACGGCTGGCACGGCGATTCCAGCCGCATGTTCCCGGTCGGCGAGATCAACGCCCGGTCGAAAAAGCTGATCGACGTCACCTATGACTCGCTGGAACTGGGGCTGGCCCAGGTCAAGCCGGGCAACACCTTCGGCGACATCGGCTTCGCCATCCAGAAATACGTCGAGGCCCAGCGCATGAGCGTGGTGCGCGACTTCTGCGGCCACGGCATCGGCCGGGTCTTCCACGACAGCCCCAACGTCCTGCACTACGGCCGCCGCGGCGAAGGCGCGGTGCTGAAGCCCGGCATGTTCTTCACCGTCGAGCCGATGGTGAACCTGGGCAAGCCGGCGGTGAAGGTGCTGTCCGACGGCTGGACCGCCGTGACCCGCGACAAGTCCCTGTCGGCCCAGTGCGAGCACACCATCGGGGTGACGGAAGACGGCCTGGAAATCTTCTCGGCCTCGCCGAAGGGCCTGTTCCGTCTGAAATTCTAGACCTCGCTCATCCCCGCGGAGGCGGGGACCCAGAGCTATGGCCCCGCAATCCAGCGCTTGATCCCTGCGACGGACAAGTTAGCGTCCGGTCCCAGGACTGGGTCCCCGCCTCCGCGGGGATGAGCGGATGGGGGCATCGTGTCCGACGGCGTCGCGGGAGCAATTCCAAAGCAGGCCAGGCCGCACCACGCCGGTCATCGTGAGCGGCTGCGTGAACGCGCGCGCGGCGCCGGCATCCACCACCTGCCTGACTATGAGCTGCTGGAGCTGTTCCTGTTCCGCAGCCAGCCGCAGGGCGACGTCAAACCCATCGCCAAGGCCCTGCTGACCCGCTTCGGCTCGCTGGCCGCCGTCCTGGCCGCCTCGGTCGAGGACCTGATGACCGTCCGTGCCGAGGATTCGCGCGGTCGCTCCAAGGGCGTCGGCGCCGAGACCGCCCTGGACCTGGCCGCCCTGCACGAAGTCTCGCGACGCGTGACCAAGGAGGAGGCGAACAAGCGCACCGTCATCACCTCGTGGACCGCGCTGCTGGCCTATGTCCGCCTCAGCCTTCAGCACGAACCACGCGAGCAGTTCCGCGTCCTCTACCTCGACAAGAAGAACCAGCTGATCCTCGACGAGATTCAGAACCGGGGCACGGTCGACCACGCCCCCGTCTATCCGCGCGAAGTGGTGCGCCGGGCGCTGGAGCTGTCGGCCAGCGCCATGATCATCGTCCACAACCACCCCTCGGGCGACCCGACCCCCAGCCGCGCCGATATCGACATGACCAAGCAGGTGATCGAGGCCGCGCGCGCGCTCAGCCTCCAAGTCCACGACCACCTCATCGTCGGCCGTGAAGGCGTAGCCAGCTTCAAACAACTGGGTTTGATGTGACCATTCTGACCACCGCCCGCCTGACCCTGACCCCCGTCGCCGTCAGCGACATGGACGACCTGATCGGCCTGTGGGCTGACGTCGACTTCACCCGCCACATCATGGGACGCGGTTTGTCGGAGGAAGAGGTCTGGTTCCGTCTTCTGCGTGATCTCGGCCACTGGCAGGCCAAGGGCTACGGCAACTGGACCATCCGCGAGACCGACAGCGGCGGCTATGTCGGCAGCGTCGGGGTGCTGGACTATCGCCGCGAGATGACGCCGCCTTTCGATGCGCCCGAGCTGGGATGGGGCGTCGCCCCTGCCTTCCAGGGCCTGGGCATGGCGTACGAGGCGCTTCAGGCCGCCCTGGCCTGGACCGACGCCTATCGGCTGGAGCCGCGCACCGTCTGCATGATCTCGCCCGACAACGCCCCCTCGGTGAAGCTGGCCCAGCGGGTCGGCTACCGCCCCTATGCCGAGACCGACTACAAGGGCTCGGCCGTCACCCTGTTTGAACGCCCGCGCGCGGTTGCGGGCTGACAGACGGCGCAGACCTCTCTAGGTTTTACAGTTCAGATCCGATCCGCCGGTTTCGAGAGTAGCTTCATGCCCATGTCCGCCGATGTCCTGCGCGCCCACCTGGTCGAGGCCTTCCCCGATGCGGACATCGCCATCGAGGATCTGGCCGGCGACGGCGACCACTATCGCGCCCGCATCGTCTCCACCGCCTTCAAAGGCCTGCCACGCGTGCGCCAGCATCAGCTGGTCTATGGCGCGCTGAAGGGCCAGATGGGCGGCGAACTGCACGCCCTGGCGCTGGAGACTTCCGCCCCCGCCGAGGCCGGCTGAGCATGCGGTATCGCCCGTTCGGCGCCACGGGCGCGGCGGTCTCCAATCTGACCCTGAGCCTGGGGCCCGACGCCCTGGGGCGCGGCCGCACCGCCCTCAGCGAACTGATCTTCACCGCGCTCGAGGCGGGGGTGAACAGCTATCACCTCGAGAACGCCGACCCGGTTCTGGCCGAGATCGTCGGCGAGGCCCTGGGTCATGTCGAGCGGCGGCTGGTCTGCGTCGGCGTCACCCTGGGTCTCGGCGACGGCCGCAGGAAGGGCTTCCGCGACTTCTCGGCGGACGGCCTCAGCGGTTCGATCGACCGGGCGCTGCACGCCTCGGGTCTGGGCTGGTTCGACGTGGCCGTGCTGGACGAGCCCGCCGACGACGAACTGCCGCAGGCGTCGCTGATCGCGCTCAAGGCCCTGCGCAAGGCCGGTCACGTCAGGCTGCTGGGCGTGTCGGGCGACTCTCCGGTCATGGATGTCTATGTCTCGACCGGGGCCTTCGACGTCCTCTACACGCCCTTCCACGCCAATGTGGAGTGGCGCATCCGGTCGCGAATGCGGGCCGCGCGCGAACGCGACATGGCCATCTTCACCTACGACTACTTCCCCGAAAGCCTGTCGACCGAGCGCAAGGCCGCAGGCGCGGGCGCGCCCCCCAAGAAGAAGGGCTTGTTCGGTTTCGGAGCCAAGCCGGTCGAGCAGGGCCTGGTCAACGCCGGCTCCTTCGCCTTCCTGCATCAGACGCCGAACTGGAAACCCGAAGAGATCTGCCTGGCCTTCACCCTGACCGACCCGGCCATCGCCAGCGTCATGGTCCAGGCGATCAACCCGGAACGGATGGAGGCCCTGGCCGGCGTGCCCGAGCGCGACCTGCCGCCCGGCCTGTCGGCCCAGATCGAAATGGCCCGCGTCGGCTCAGCCGTCGCCTAGGCCCTAACCGCCCATCGCCACGAAGGGACCGTTCAGGAAGGCCGGCTTGCCATAGGCCAGCCGCTGGCCGTCCGCGCCCAGGACGCGCCCGCCCGCCGCCTCCAGCACCGCCTGGCCCGCGGCCGTATCCCACTCGCTGGTCGGGCCGGTGCGCGGATAGGCGTCGAAGCGGCCCTCGGCGATCAGGCAGAATTTCAACGACGAGTCCGTGCCCTGCCACTGGCTGCAGCCGTGACGCGCGGCCAGGCGGGCGGCCTCCTCGTCGGTCATGCTGTGGCTGAGCAAGGCGATGCCCTCGGCCGGATGCGGGCGGACCTTGATCGGGCGCCAGGCCTCGCCGAAGACGCGGCGCGCCGCGCCCTTGCCCGGAGCCGTCGAGGCCCAGCTGACGCTCGACGCCGGGGCCGTCACCACGCCGGCGACGGGGGCGTCGCCGTGGATCAGGGCGATATTGACGGTGAAGCTCTCGCGGCCCTGAACAAAGCCCTTGGTGCCGTCCAGCGGGTCGATCAGCCAGAACCACTCGCCCACCGAGGTCGGCGCGCCGTCGGCGGCCACGGCCTCTTCGGCCACGGTCTGCACCCCCGGCCAGCGCTCGCCCAGCCGCTGCAGGATCAGGGCCTCGGCGGCGCGGTCTGCTTCAGTCACAGGGCTGGCGTCGGACTTGGTCTCTACCGCCGTGCCGACCCGCCAGTAGGGCAGGATCAGACGCGCAGCCTCCTCGGCGATGTCGGTGATGATCTCGGCGAGGGCGCCGGAAGCGAGGTCGGTCTCAAGAGCGTGCGTCATGGTTCCGCTTCGATAACCCATGCGCCCGGTTTCAAGAACCGGCAAATCAGGTCAGCCTTAACCATTCCTGATTGCAGACCGTCCGAGCGATGACCCTTTCCGATTTCTCCGCACAACCGACCGCAGCCGACCTGCCCGCGGGCGGCGCCGAGCTGGCCGCCTTCATCGCCGGCAA
The DNA here is from genome assembly GCF_003350205.1 of Brevundimonas bullata. Lineage (GTDB taxonomy): Bacteria > Pseudomonadota > Alphaproteobacteria > Caulobacterales > Caulobacteraceae > Brevundimonas > Brevundimonas bullata. Next base: position 19,207 of record NZ_QLLC01000035.1, read on the forward strand.
GCTGTGCCACGACTTCATCAGCCCGGCGGGCGCCATCATGTCCGGCCTGGACCTGCTGGAAGACCCCACCGCCCAGGACATGCGCGACGACGCCATGAGCCTGATCCGCCAGAGCGCCCGGAAGATGGTCGCCCACGTCCATTTCGCCCGTGTCGCCTTCGGCGCCGCCACCACCAGCGAGCAGTTCGTCTCGGCCGAGTTGCGCGGTCTGGTCGCCAACCTGTCCGAGGGCGGCCGCGCGACCCTGGACTGGCGCATCAACGACGCCGAGACCTTCACCAAGCCCCAGGCCCGCATCCTGATCAACCTGGCCTGGATGACCCTGGGCGCCCTGCCGACCGGGGGCGTCGCCACCATCACCGCTCGGCGCGAGGACGGCCGCCTGCTGCTGGTCGGCTCCGCGGAGGGCGCCCGCGCCCGGCTCAAACCCGAGGCCCTGACCGGACTGAAGGGCGAGCGCCTGACCGAGGGTCTGGCCGGCCAGTGGATACAGCCCTACTGGCTGTGGCTGGCGGTCGATGAGGCGGGCGGGCGTCTGGATCTGGCCTGCGAAGAGGGCCGCGTCGGCCTGATCGCACTCACGCCGGCATAAGGCCCCCGCCCGCCATCGTCTGTTAACGCCCCTGAACGATCATGACGCGAAGCCTGACGTCATTTCGCGCCAAACGAGATAAAGCCCTTGGACCCCCAGACCTGCTTGATCGTCGATGACAGCCGGATCATCCGCAAGGTCGCGCGCCGCATCGTCGAAGGCCTGGGTTTCGAGGTCGATGAAGCCGCCGACGGCGTCGAAGCCCTGACCTACTGCATGGGCGCCATGCCCCATGTGGTGCTGCTGGACTGGCAGATGCCGGTGATGGACGGGCTGAGCTTCCTGCGTCGCCTGCGTGACCTGCCGGGGGGCCGCGCCCCCAAGGTCCTGTTCTGTTCGGTCGAGACCCGCGCCGACCGCATCGCCGAAGCCCTGTCCGCAGGAGCCGACGACTATGTTATGAAGCCGTTCGACGGCGAGATCCTGCACTCCAAATTCGCCGAAGTGGGAGCTATTCAGTCGCCGTCATGACCCCCGAGGACTTCGATCGCCTTCAGACCCTGCTGGCCACACGCGCCGGCTTCCGGCTGACCCGCGACCGGATGCATCTGGCTGAGCACCGCCTGGGGCCCGTGGCGCGCCGCGAGGGCTACCACAACGTCGAGGCCATGCTGGCGACGCTGTGGAACAAGCCGATCGCCTCGCTGGGTTGGGCGGTGATCGAGGCCCTGCTGAACGGCGAGACCTGGTTCCGCCGCGACCGCGCGGTGTTCGACGTCTTTTCCCGTGAACTGATGCCCGCCCTGACGGCGGCGCGTCCCGGCGGCAAGGTTCGCCTGTGGTCCGCCGGCGTCTCCACCGGCCAGGAAGCCTATTCCCTGGCCATCGCCGCGCTGGAGAACAGCGCCGACGTGGAGATCGTCGCCACAGACCTGTCGCGGCAGGCGATCGAAAAGGCCCACTCCGGCCTCTACACCTCATTTGAAATTCAGCGAGGCCTGTCGGCCCGGACCATGCTGCGCTGGTTCGAGCAGGTCGAAGATCACTGGCGCGCCCGCCCCGAGCTGCGCAGCACGGTCAGGTTCGAGCGCGCCAACCTGCTGGACGAACCCGCCGACGACCGCCCGTTCGATGTCATCTTCTGCCGCAACCTTCTCAGCGATCTGGAACCGGCGCACCGCGCCCGCGTGCTGGACCAGCTGGAGCGCCGACTGGTGGATGACGGCTGCCTCTTCCTCGGCGTCGATGAACGGCCCGACGGCGACAGCGTCGCCTTCCGCCCGGTCGCCGGTCGCAAGGGTCTCTATGTGAAGGCGCCCTCGGCCCTGCGTCGCGCGGCCTAAGCCGTCAGAAGACCCGAAACCGCCGCCGCCTTGACCCCGACGTCTGGAACCGGGCTGAAGACCAGATCGGTCACGCCGAAATACTCGCCCTGGTTCATCGCGCACCAGTCGGTCGTGACCAGACGCACGCTCGCACGTCCCGCGACATCCCCTGCCGCCCCATAGACGAAGTCGCCGCTGCGCTCGGCCAGCGGCAGGGGCCGGTCCTGATTGGCCCGCGCCATCAGGTCCGCCAGCCGCGCGACCGCAACCTCGGCGACCATCAGCTTGCCGTCAAAGCGCACCACGGCGTCGAAATCATAGCGCGTCACCGGCCCCGCCGGCAGGCCGGTCCCCAGCGTCGTGTGCCCGATGAAGCCCGCCTCCACACCCGCCGCAGCGGCCATGGCGGCGGCGACGGCGCGGCCCGTTTCGCCCAGGGTCAGCGCGCGCGGGCTGACGCCCAGCACCCTCTTCTCTTCGGCGGTCAGGTGCGTCGCCAGCGTCGATGCGATCAGATCGGCGAGGCGCGGCGACGGGGCGGCGTCGCGCTCCACCGCGGTCGAGACGACGTCGATCCGTCCGTCCTCGAACAGGGTCGCCGTGGTGTAGGCGTTGCTCCACGACCCGGTATGGGCATAGGCGCTGCGCCCCTGCGCGTGCTGAAACAGCAGGTGGTTGTGCCCGCCGATCATCAGTGCGCCGTCGGGCAGGAGGGGCAGGATGTCGCGATCCCCGGCCACCCCAGCATGGCTCATCACCAGCCTCAAATCGGCGCCGTCCAGCAAGCGGGTCAGGTTTGCTTTCGCCCAGTCGCCCGGCTCGGGGATCGACAGCCAATCGCGGCTGGTCTTGGGATAGGTGTTCAGCGAATCCGTTCCCGCCCCGACGATCCGCAGCGACCGCTGGCCCAGAGGCACGGTCACGGCGGCCTCGGCGTAGGGTTGGCCGGTGCGGGCGTCGATGATGTTGCTGACGACGACGATCCCCAGCGACCGCATCCGCGCCACCACCTCATGCAGGTCCGGCGTCAGGTCGTTGTCGTGGTTGCCCAGGTTGACCACCGTGGGCGCCAGCTTCGGCAGTTCGCCCAGGAAGGCCCAGTCGATGGCCCCGCTGGATCGCACCGAGACGACGTTGCCATGCTCGAAGATGTCGCCGTCGATGGCGATCAGGTGCGGCGCCTCAGAGCCAGAAACCTCGGCCTCCAGCGCCGCCAGCAGCTGGCCTGTCCGCTCATAGGCCGAATGCAGGTCCGACATGGCCAGAATCCGGCCCAAGACCCGCGGTCCAGTCGCCGGCGACAGCGCCCCCAAGCCCGGCGCCGCAGCGGCGACGGCCATCAGCTGAAACAGACGGCGACGATCAAGGTTGGAGGTCGACATACGCAGGTCCCTGTCAGGCCGCGCCCGGCGCGTCGAGAGGGTCCTCGCCAAAGGCGGCGCAGCCCTGCCGTTTGGCATGGGACATGGCCCTGCACAATGCCGCACGCGTCCCGAAGCCCTTCAAACCGTCAGGTTTTTGGGCAGCGTGTTCCTGTCGCGAAAGCTTCATCGAACATCCGTTCTCCTGACTGGAAAAAGCGTCGCCGTGAACCTAGGCCCTCGGCCAGTTTCAACGAGGACCCTCCCCCCATGTCCCCTCGCCTCTCCGCCCTCGCCGCCTCCGCCAGCGGTCTCGCCCTGCTCATCGCCGCCCCGGCCATGGCGCAAACCGCGGTCCCCGCCGAACAGGCCGTCGCCATCGACGAGATCGTCGTCACGGCCCAGCGTCGCAGCGAGAACATCCGCGAAGTGCCCTTCGCCGTCACGGCCATGAACACCGAAGCCCTCAACACCCTCTCCTCGGGCGGCGGCGACATCCTGCAATTGTCCGGCCGCGTGCCGAGCCTGCAGGTCGAGAGCTCGAACGGCCGTTACGCCCCGCGCTTCTACATTCGCGGCCTCGGCAACGTGGACTTCGACTTCAACGCCTCGCAGCCGGTCTCGGTCGTGCTCGACGACGTGGTGCTGGAGAACGTCTACCTGAAGGGCTTCCCCCTGTTCGACGTGAAGCAGGTCGAGGTTCTGCGCGGTCCGCAAGGCACCCTGTTCGGTCGCAACACCCCGGCGGGCGTGGTCAAGATCGACACCGTCAAGCCCGGCGACGACTTCACCGGCTTCGGCTCGCTGGCCTATGGCAACTATGGCTCGACCCGCGCCGAAGTCGGCGTGACCCTGCCCGCCTCGGACACCCTGTCGGTGCGCGTCGCCGGCCTGTGGAACCACCGCGACGACTGGGTCAACAACGCCTATGACGCCCCCTTCGCCAAGAAGGACGGCAAGGACCTCGGCAACTTCGACGACATCGTCGGCCGCGTCCATGTCGCCTGGACTCCGACCGACCGCCTGTCGACCCTGCTGACCCTGCAGGCCCGCGATTACGAAGGCACGGGCACGATGAACCGCGCCAACATCCTGTCCAAGGGCTCCAACGAGCTGAACGACCGCTTCGACCGCGACACGGTCTATTACGACGGCGGCCGCAACAACTACCAGAAGCAGCAGACCACCTCGCAGTCGCTGCAGGTCGCCTACGACTTCGGCCCCGCCACCCTGACCGGCGTGGTCGGCTCCTACCAGGGCTCCTCGGCCGGCAACGGCGACATCGACGGCGGCGTGCTGGGCGACCCGGTCAACAGCGGAACCATTCCCTTCCCGTCGGAAACCGGCACCCTTTCCAGCGACCTGATCCAGAACACCTATGAACTGCGCCTGTCGTCGAACGGCGACGGCCCGTTCGGCTGGCAGGTCGGCGCCTTCTACTGGGACGAGCGCTTCAACCTGGTCTCTGCCAACTTCAACGGCTTCGGCGGCATCATGCCGACCATCATCACCGACATCGTGCAGAAGTCGGACTCCTGGTCGATCTTCGGTCAAGGGCGGTATCAGGTGACGGACGCCCTGAAGCTGACGGCTGGCGTGCGTTACACCGACGACAGCCGTGACTTCCGCGGCCAGCGCATCCTCGGCGCCCCGCTGGATGTGACTGAATCGGTCGGCGACGAGCAGGTCAGCTGGGACGTCAGCGCCCTGTACGAGGTCAACGACAGCTTCAACCTGTTCGCCCGCGTGGCCAGCGGCTATCGCGGCCCGTCGATCCAGGGTCGTCTCGCCATGTCCAACGTCGTGACCACGGCTGATTCTGAAACCGTCATGTCCTATGAGACCGGCTTCAAGGCCCGCCTGTGGGACGGCCGCGCCCGTCTGAACGCCACGGCCTACTTCTATGAAGTCTCGGACCTGCAACTCACCGCCATCGGCGGCGCCGGCAACTTCAACCAGCTGATCAACGCCGACAAGGGCGAGGGTTACGGCGTTGAAATCGACGGCGACGTCTATCTGGGCGCCGGCTTCAGCCTGGCCGGCGGCTTCGCCTGGAACCACACCGAGATCAAGGATGCGGACCTGTTCGTCGGCACCTGCGGCGCGCCCTGCACCATCACCGATCCGACGGTGACGGTTGGCGCTCCGAGCAAGGTCCTCGCCAACATCAACGGCAACCCCTTCCCCCAGGCGCCGGAATACACCGCCAATCTGACGCTGAACTACGTCCGCCCGATCGGCGACGATCAGGAGCTGTTCGCCTCGACCGACTGGGTCCTGCGCCAGGACTTCAACCTCTTCCTCTATGAAGCGGTCGAGTTCCGTCAGGACACGCAGTTCGAGGGCGGTCTGCGCGCGGGCTGGCGCGACCTGGGGCGTGGCCTCGAAGCCGCCGCCTATGTCCGCAACATCACGGACGAGGCCAACATCCTCGGCGCCATCGACTTCAACAACCTGACGGCCTTCGTCAACGAACCGCGCATGTACGGCGTGGAGCTGTCGAAGCGCTTCTAGGCCTCAAGGGCGGATCGCATCGGAGGGCGGCGACGGGGAGACCTGTCGCCGCCCTCTTGCCATCCGGGCTCCGCTTGGTCCTACTGCCTCCCGGATCGGGGAGGATCTTTCACATGCGGCTGGCCCTGCTGTTCGGATCGCTGACGCTCGCCTTCCTGCTGGCGGTCTGGACCACCCAGGTCCCGAAACCCCGGCCCGCCGACGCCCCCGTCGCCGCCTTCTCGGCCGCGCGGGCCATGATCGACATCGAACAGATCGCCCACACCCCGCACCCCGTCGGCTCGGCCGAACACCCCCGCGTCCGCGCCTATCTGACCGCCCGCATGGCCCAGTTGGGCCTGTCGCCGCAGGAACAGGCCGGGCCCCTGTCGCCCGGCGCCATCCAGCGACTGAAAAGGGCGGGCGGCGATCCCGACGCCGCGAATAATCAGGCGATCAATCTGATCGGCGTGCTGCCCGGAAAAGACCGCAGCCAGCCCGCCGTCATGCTGATGGCCCACTATGACACCGTGGTCGGCTCGCCCGGCGCGGCCGATGATTCCACCGGCGTCGGCGCCGTGCTGGAGGCCGTGCGCGCCGTCCAGGCGCGCGGGCCGATTGAACGCGACCTGGTCGTCCTGCTGACCGATGCCGAGGAACTGGGCCTGGACGGGGCCCGCATCTTCTTCGGCGGCCACGCCTTGCGCGACCGTATCGGCGCCGTGGTCAACCTCGAGGCGCGCGGCGGCGGCGGCCGCGCCGCCATGTTCGAGACCGGGCGCGAGGCCGGCCCGACCGTCGACCTGTTCCGCCGCGCCGCCGCCCGCGCCGACGGCGGGACCACCGCCACCTCGCTCGCCGTCTTCATGTACGAACAGATGCCCAACGGCACCGACTTCACCATTCCCAAGGATCGCGGCGTCGGCGGGCTGAACTTCGCCTTCATCGGTCGCCCGGCCCAGTACCATTCCGCCGACGCCACCCCCGCCAACCTCGATCAGGGGGCCTTGCAGCACCTCGGCTCTCAAGCGCTGGAAGCCGCCGACGCCCTGCTGCGCGCCCCGGCCTTGCCTGCCAAGGGACCGAACACCGTCTATGCCGACGTCTTCGGTCGCTGGATGCTCAGCCATTCGGCGGCGACGGGCTGGGGCTTGCTAGGCCTGACCGCCCTGCTCGGCGGCTTCGCCGCCTGGCGCGCCCGTCGCGCGACCGGCCTGAGCGCCGAACAGGTCGGGCGCGGGATGCTTGACGGATTGTGGTTCCTGTCCGCCGGACTGGTGCTGGCCCAGGCCGTGCGCCTGCTGGCCGGGCCGGCCGCCAGCCGCGCGACGTCATCCGAGACCTACTACGTCCTGTTGCGCCGCCTGCCGTGGATGGAGGCGGGCGCCGTCCTGACCATCCTGGCTCTAGCCCTTCTGTTCCTGACAGGCGCACGACACGCTAGACCACGTACTGTCGCCGGCGTTCTCGGAGGACTGACTGCACTCATCCTGCTTCTCGGTGGATCTCAGGCCGTAATGATCGGCTTTGCAGCAGTCGGCCTATCACTCTGGCCTCGACAAGCTGAGCCCTCCCGCTGGGGCGGCTGGCTCGGCCTGATCGCCCTCGTCTTCCTGCTCGGTTGCATGATCCAGGGCTTCGCCCCCGAAGCCGCGCTGCTGTTCGTATGGCCCGTTCTGCTGGCGGCCGCCGCAGCAGCCCTGTCCTCTCTGATCAGGCCCGACCTGACGCGCCCCGCCAGCCTGATCCCGCCGGCCGTCGCGGGCATGCTCGGCGGCGCCTGGCTGATGGGCCTGGGCCATTTCGTCTTCCTCGGCGTCGGCATGGACCTGCCCGGCGCCCTGGCCCTGATCGGCCTGCTGGTCCTGCTGTTCCTGCGCCCGCTCAGCCCGCCCGTCAGCGCGACCCGGCCGGTCCTGATCGGGGCGGCGGCCTGCCTGGTCCTGGCCTGCGGTCTCAGCCTCGCCGCCCGTTTCGTTGAACCGACGCCCGCCGTGGCGGAGGCTCTGCCCTGACCGCCGCCCGCTGGCGAAACCGCCTCCAACCGTCTATCGCAGCCTCATGTCCCACGATCCCGTTCTCGTCACCGGCTCCGCCGGCTTCATCGGCTTCCACACCGCGCGTCGGCTGCTGGAGCGCGGCGAGACGGTCATCGGCCTGGACAACCTCAACGCCTATTACGACCCGGCGCTGAAGCACGCCCGTCTGGCCCAGCTTCAGGCCTATCCGGCCTATCGCCACCATACGCTCGACCTCGCTGACCGCGCCGGCGTCGCCGCCCTGTTCGCCGAGCATTCGCCGCGCCGCGTCGTCCACCTCGCCGCCCAGGCCGGGGTCCGCTACAGCCTCGAAGCGCCCGAGACCTATATCGACTCCAACGTCGTCGGCTTCCTCAGCATCCTCGAGGGCTGCCGCGCGGTGAAGGCCGCCAACCTGGTCTTCGCCTCGACCAGCTCGGTCTTCGGCGCCAACGCCGCCCTGCCCTTCTCGGTGCGCGACCCGGCCGACCATCCGCTGACCGTCTATGCCGCGACCAAGCTGGCCAATGAGGCCATGGCCCACTCCTACGCCCACCTGTTCGGCTTCCCGGCCACGGGCCTGCGCTTCTTCACCGTCTATGGACCGTGGGGCCGCCCGGACATGGCCCTGTTCAAATTCACGCGCGCCATCCTCAAGAACGAGCCCATCGACGTCTATGGTCAGGGCCAGATGTCACGTGACTTCACCTACATCGACGACATCGTCACCGGCGTGATCGCGGCCCTGGACCGTCCCGCCGCCGTCGACCCCGCCTGGGACGCCAAAGCCCCCAACCCCGCCACCAGCGGCGTCGCCCCCTGGCGCATCCTCAACCTGGGCGCCGGCCGCCCGGTCGCCCTGATGCGCTACATTGAGGTGCTGGAGGAGAAACTGGGCCGCAAGGCCAGGCTGAACCTCATGCCGATGCAGGACGGCGACGTGGCCAATACCGAGGCCGACGTCGCCGACACCCTCAAAGCCCTCGACTACGCCCCCTCGACCCCGGTCGAAGACGGCGTCGGCCATTTCGTCGACTGGTACTGCAACTTCTACCGCGAGAATTGACGCGCGGGGCGCGCCTCGCGCGCGTCGTCTTTTATAAGATACTGGGAAATGCCCTGGTGGAGCCGAGGGGAATTTTTCCTCCCCCTTCTCGACCGACTGGTAGGCCGAG
>NZ_QLLC01000036.1 GCF_003350205.1 Brevundimonas bullata
CCCCGCATCAGCCCCGCTGCGTCGCCCCATCCCGACTTCGATCTTCAGGGGCCGAGCGAGGTCCTGCTCGAAGCCTACGCCACCCCGGTTGAACTGGCCGATGTCGCCTGGCTCAACGCCGAACAGGCCATCCGCGCCGGCCGCATGATCGAGGCGCGCGGCTGGACCCGCATTCACCGCGACCTCGCCGCGACCAGCCGCCCTTCACCCGAAACCCGCGCGGCTCACGCCCGCACCGACCTCCTGCGCGTCGAAAAGGAAAAGCGAAAGGAACGGGCCCGGCTGGAAGACCTTCAGCATCAGGTCGCCCTGGCCAGGCAGGCCACGGAAAAATCCTGACCACCCTTCTCCCCCTGGCTATTGCACTAATTGCACTGTTTTTTTCTCTGCACGGTGCAATCCCGCCCTCCCTCGCTTGACGCAGGGGCCGACGCATTGTGGTCTGCGGCCCAGTTCGAGCCGCGTTGGGGCGGCCCTTGGGGAATTCCTGTCCATGAAGCGTTTCGCCTTGGCCGTCAGCGCCGCCGCCCTGCTGATCTCGATGGGCGCGCCCGCGCTCGCTCAAGTCGGCACGCCCGCCCTGCCCGTGGCGCTGGCCCCCATCCCGGCCCCGCGCGACGTGGCCTACCCCGGCGTCATCACCATCGACGTGGACGCCACCGACATCGACCGCCGCCTGGTCCAGGTGCGCCAGACCATTCCGGTCATGCAAGCCGGACCGATGGTCCTGCTCTATCCGCAATGGCTGCCGGGCAACCACAGCCCCGCCGGTCCCGTCGCCAACGTCGGCGGGCTGACTTTCACCGCCAACGGCCAGCGGCTGGAGTGGGTGCGCAACACGATCCAGCCATGGGCCTATCAGATCGAGGTCCCCGCCGGCGTCAGCCAGATCGAGGTCGCCTTCCAGTGGCTGACCCCGATCGAGGGCAATCAGGGCCGCGTCGTCGTCACGCCTGAGATGCTGAACATCCAGTGGGAGAAGGCCCTGCTCTACCCTGCCGGCTACTACTCGCGTCAGATCACCTTCAAGCCGACCCTGAAACTGCCCGCCGGCTGGAACTACGGCGCCGGCCTCGACACCGTCAGCTTCGAGAACGGCCTGGCGACCTTCGCCCCCATCACCCTCGACCATCTGGCCGACAGCCCCGTCTTCGCCGGCCAACACTACCGCCAGATCGACCTCGATCCGGGCGGCCGCTCGCCGGTCCGCCTCAACGTCGTCGCCGACACGGCCAAGATGCTCGAAGCCACCGACGAGCATATCCAGCTCCACCGCAACCTGGTTCAGCAGGCCGACCGCCTGTTCGGCGCCCGCCACTTCGACCACTACGACTTCCTCGTGGCTGTCACGGACAAGCTGGGCGGCATCGGTCTGGAACATCAGCGCTCGTCCGAGAACAGCGTCGACCCCAAATACTTCACCGACCGCGAGGCCACCCTGGCCGACCGCGACCTGCTGGGCCACGAATATACCCATAGCTGGAACGGCAAGTGGCGCCGCCCGGCCGACCAGATGACCCCCAACCTCAACGAGCCGCTGCAGAACTCCCTGCTCTGGGTCTATGAGGGCCAGACGCAATACTGGGGCCTGGTCCTGACCGCCCGCGCGGGCCTGATGTCGAAGCAGCAGGCCCTGGACGTTCTGGCCATGACCGCCGCCAGCTTCCAGAACATCCCCGGCCGCCAATGGCGCGCCATGCAGGACACCACCAACGACCCCATCATCAGCCAGCGCCGTCCCCAGCCCTGGGGTAGCTACCAGCGCAGCGAGGACTATTACCGCGAGGGCTCGCTGATCTGGCTCGACGCCGACACCCTGATCCGCGAACAGACCGGCGGCAAGAAGTCACTGGACGACTTCGCCAAGGCCTTCTTCGGCGCCCAGGACGGCGACTGGAACCCGGCCCCCTATACCTTCGACACCGTCACCTCGACCCTGAACGGGGTCCAGGCCGGCAACTGGCCCGCCTTCCTGCGCGAGCGTCTGGACGCCGTCGGCCCCGCCTCGCGCGGCCCGCTGGACGGCATAGAGCGCGGCGGCTACCGCCTGGTCTTCAAGGAGGAGCCGTCCGGCTACATGGGCGCCCTCTACAAGGAGCTGGGCCGCAACGACTTCACCTATTCCCTCGGCTTCATGATGAACAAGGCCAACCGGATCACCTCGGTCGTCTGGGGCGGCCCGGCCTTCGAACAGGGCCTGACCTCGGGCTGGGAAGTGGTCGCCGTCGCCGGTCGCGCCGCCTCGGCCGACGCCCTCAAGGACGCCGTCACCGCCGCCAAGGGCTCGACCGATCCGATCGAGCTGATCCTCAAGAACGGCGACGTCTTCAAGACCGTCCGCTTCGACTACCACGACGGTCTGCGCTACCCGCATCTGGAGCGGATCGAGGGCACGCCCGACCGCCTCGGCGACATCCTGTCGCCCAGGCGTCGATAACCCATGCGCCGCGTCTCTCCCTCCCCTTCATGGGGAGGGTGGTCGCAAAGCGACCGGGTGGGGAGGGCGTGGTGATACGGAGCGTGCGGCTGTCTTGCCTAGCCGCCCCCACCCGGCTTCGCCTTTCAGGCTCAGCCACCCTCCCCATGAAGGGGAGGGAGAAGGTCGCGCTTCAAAAGAAACGCCGCTACAGGATTTCCATGACCATGACCCGACACCTGCCCGCCGCCGCCCTCGCCCTGCTCCTGACCTCAGCGGCCCCCGCCGCCCTGGCTCATGCCCCGCAGGCCTGGACCGGCCCGCAGGCGCCGGCCGCGCCGACGCCTCAGAATACGCCCCTGGGCCTGCCGCGCGCCCTGCCGCCCATCCCGGCCCCGACCGCCGAAACCTACCCCGGCGTCATCAAGTATGAGGTCGACGCCACCGACGTTGAGCGCAAGATCGTCCGCGTCCGCCAGACCATCCCGGTCAAGGCCGGCCCTCTGGTCCTGCTCTATCCCAAGTTCCTGCCCGGCAACCACGCCGCCACCGGCCCTATCCAGCTGATCTCCGGCGTGACCGTGACCGGCGGCGGGACCCGCATCGATTGGCTGCGCGACACCATCGACCCCAACGCCTTCCACATCGATGTGCCCCAGAGCGTGACCGAGATCGTGGTCGAGTTCCAGTGGCTGACCCAGCCCGACAGCTCGAACTGGCGCGTGGTCATGACGCCCGAGATGGTCAACCTCCAGTGGGAAAAAGCCCTGCTCTATCCCGCCGGCTACCGCTCGACCGGCATCACCTTCGCCCCGTCGATCCGCCTGCCCGAGGGCTGGAAATACGGCGTGGCCCTGGACACCGAGCGCTATGAGAACGGCGTGGCCACATTCCGCCCCACCGACCTCTACTCCCTGATCGACAGCCCCCTGTTCGGCGGCGCCCATTTCCAGCGCATCGAGATCGACCCCAGGGGCGAGGCCGTTCACCTGAACATCGTCGCCGACGCGGCCAAGAACCTGGCCCCGACGCCGGAACAGATCGGCAAGTTTGAAAACCTGGTCGCCCAGACCGACCGCCTGTTCGGCGCCCGCCCCTATGACCGCTACGACTTCCTGGTCGCCGCCACGTCGAAGATGGGCGGCATCGGCCTGGAGCATCACCGCTCGTCCGAAAACTCGGTCCCGACCGACTTCTTCACCAACTGGGGCAAGGACCTGGGCGCGGTCGGCCTCTTGCCGCACGAGTTCGTCCACGCCTGGAACGGCAAGCGCCAGCGCCCCGCCGACGAACTGACCGCCAACCACAACATCCCGACCCAGAACACCCTTCTGTGGGTCTATGAGGGCCAGACGGAATACTGGGGCGACGTCCTGACCGCCCGCTCGGGTCTGGCCTCCAAGGACGACATCCTGGTCAGCCTGGCCGAGAACGCCGCCTTCTACGACAACCAGCCGGGTCGCGAATGGCGTCCGCTGCAGGACGTCAACAACCACAACCTGCTCGGCTACCGGACCAGCAATCCCTATTCCTCGTGGATGCGCGGCACCGGCGACTACTACCGCGAAAGCCTGCTGATCTGGCTGGACGCCGACACCCTGATCCGCGAGGCCACGGACGGCAGGAAGTCGCTGGACGACTTCGCCAAGGGCTTCTTCGGCGGCGACGACGGCTCCTGGGCCCCGCGCGGCTACACCTTCGAGGACGTGGTCGCGGCCCTGAACGCCGTCCATCCCCACGACTGGACCGGCTTCCTGCGCACCCGTCTGGACGCCAATGGCCCCGACGCCAAGGCCCCGCTCGACGGTCTAGCGCGCGGCGGCTACCGCCTGACCTATACCGACAGCCTGACCGCCGCCGAGAAACGCATCCAGTCCGGCTGGGACAGGGACTTCCAGTATTCCCTGGGCTTCACCCTGTCCTCATCGAACAAGCTGACCGGCGTCCGCTGGGGCGGCCGCGCCTTCGAGGCGGACATCGGTCCGGGCTGGGAACTGGTCGCCGTCAACGACCGCGCCGCCTCGGCCGATGTCCTGCGCGACGCCGTCACCGCCGCCAAGGGCACGACCGCGCCGATCTCGCTCCTGCTCAAGAACGGCGACCGCTACCGCACCGTGGCCTTCGACTACCATGACGGCCTGCGCTACCCGCGCCTGGAGCGGATCCCCGGCACGCCGGACCGCATCGGCGACATCCTCAGCCCCCGTCGCCGCTAGGCCACGCCAGAAACAGAAACGGCCCGGGATCGCTCCCGGGCCGTTTTCGTATGACTCTCGCTTAGGCCTTCAGCAGCTTCAGCAGGGCTTCGGCGGCTTCCCGCGACGAGGCCGGGTTCTGCCCCGTGACCAGCGCCCCGTCCGTCAAGACATAGGAACTCCAGTCGGCCCCCTTGCTGTAGCGCCCGCCGTTCGCGGCCAGCATGTCCTCCACCAGGAAGGGCACGACTTCGGTCAGGCCCACAGCCTCTTCCTCGCTGTTGGTGAAGCCGGTGACGGCCCGGCCCTTGACCAGCGGCTCGCCGCCCGCGCCCTTCACGTCCTTAAGCACGCCCGGCGCATGGCAGACGAAGCCCGTCGGCTTCTCGGCGGCCGCGAAGGCTTCGATCAGGGCTATGGACCTGGGATCATTGGCCAGATCCCACAGCGGGCCGTGACCGCCGGGGTAGAAGACGGCGTCGAAATCCTCAGCCTTCACATCGGCCAGTTTGACCGTGGTCGCCAGCGCAGCCTGCGCCGCTGCGTCAGCCTTGAAGCGGCGGGTGTCGTCGCTCTGGGCGTCTTCGGCGTCGCTCTTGGGGTCCAGCGGCGGCTGCCCGCCCTTGGGCGAGGCGATGACGATCTCGGCCCCGGCGTCCTTCAGGGCGTAATAGGGGGCGGCGAACTCTTCCAGCCAGAAGCCGGTCTTGTGGCCGGTGTCGCCGAGTTGGTCGTGCGAGGTCAGGACCATCAGGATCTTCATGGGGGGCATCCTTGTGTGAGGGGTTCAGATGGTCCCGCCCTCCCCGTCCCGCCAGTCTCGCGCAAAAGAAAACGGGCCGGAGGTTTCCCTCCGACCCGTTCCTTGAAGTCTGAGCCTCGGCCCGAAGGCCGAAGCGCAAAATCCGATCTTACTTGATCTGGATCTTGGCGCCGGCTTCTTCGAGCTTCTTCTTCAGCTCTTCAGCGACTTGCTTCGAGACGTTCTCGACGACGTTCTGCGGAGCGCCTTCGACCAGGTCCTTGGCTTCCTTCAGACCCAGGTCCGTACGGACGCCGCGGACTTCCTTGATCACGTTGATCTTCTTGTCGCCGCCGTCAACCAGGACAACGGTGAACTCGGTTTGCTCTTCGGCGGCTTCAGCCGGAGCAGCAGCGCCGGCAGCGGCGACGGCGACCGGTGCAGCAGCCGAAACGCCCCACTTGTCTTCCAGCAGCTTCGACAGTTCAGCGGCTTCCAGGACGGTCAGAGCCGACAGTTCTTCAACGATCTTGGCGAGATCAGCCATTTTAGTCTTCCTTCGGTAGGATGAGGTTCAGAGAGATATGCAGAGATGACGAGGCTTAGGCGGCGTCTTTGGTCGCGTAGGCGTTGAAGACGCGAGCCAGTTGGCCGGCGGGTGCTTGCAGAACGCCAGCGACCTTGGTCGCCGGGGCTTGCAGCAGGCCGATCAGCTTGCCACGCAGTTGGTCCAGCGACGGCAGCTTGGACAGGGCGTCGACGCCCGCGGCGTCCAGCACCTTGTCGCCCATGAAGCCGCCGAGGAGCTTGAACTTGTCGTTGCCCTTGGCGAATTCAGCCGCGACCTTCGCAGCAGTGACCGGGTCCGAAGCGTAGGCGATGCCCACCGGACCCTTGAACAGATCGTGGTAGGCGCTGCCTTCCTCGACGCCCAGCGCCTTAAGCGCCAGACGGTTCTTCACCACCTTGAACGCGCCGCCTTCTTTACGAAGGCGACCACGCAGGTCTTCCATCTCCGCAACGGTCAGACCCAGGTTGTGGGTCACGACCACGGCGCCCGCGTCGGCGAACACGCTTTTCAGCGATTCGATCGACTCGGCTTTTTGTGCGCGGTCCATTGCGGTCTCCAGTTTTGGTATTCGCCGCCGGGCTAATTCCCGGCGACGGATTTGGCCATAGCGCCGCGCATCGCTGCACAGCGTTCAGGCCGGTCTTATTGTCCGAAGGAAGCGTGGCCTGTCCGGCCGAAAACGGCTGGACGAAGGTCTTTGCATCCCCATCTCCCCACGGCGCCAGAGGGCTCTCTGGACAATTATGACGCGGGTGGCCCCCACGTCCCGAAGTTCTCGGACAGGATCCGCCTTGGTCGAAGCCTTAGCGAGAAGCCGCGCTCTATACACGGCCTGACGGCGAAATCAACGGCGCCGCCGAGATTAGGGACGGAAACCCCGGATCAGCTCGGCCAGATCAGGCTCATGCACCGATGCGGCGGCCTCGGCCTGCGGCATCCAGCGGCGTTCGCGCTGCAGGTCTTCGGGCCAGGCGCCCAGCTGGATCAGAACCTCCAACGGATAGACGGCCACGACGCAGGCCTGGGTCGCGCCCGACTTCAGCCGCTTGGCGTAGCGGAAATGGCCCACCGGCTCACCCAGCGTCTCGCCCTGGATGCCCGCTTCTTCATAGGCTTCCTGAGCCGCCGCCTGGGGATCGGTCTTGCCGACCATGCGGCCGCCCTTGGGGATGACCCAGCGGCGCGTCTCCCGCGAGGTGATCATCATCACCTCCACGCCGTTCTCGCCCTGACGCCAGGGCAAGGCCGCGACCTGACGGGTCTCGGACGTTTCTGTTCGGGGCAGCGCGGTCATCAGGTCAGGAAGAAGCCGCCGAGGAGGTAGAAGAGCGCGCCGATGGCCGCAGCCGCCGGCATGGTGATGAACCAGGCGGTGACGATGCTGCGCGCCACGCTCCAGCGCACCGCCGAGACCCGCTTGGCCGCCCCCACGCCGATGATGGCGCCGGTGATGGTGTGGGTCGTCGAGACCGGAATGCCCATGCTGGTCGCCGCAAACAGGGTGATGGCCCCGCCGGTTTCGGCGCAGAAGCCCTGCTGCGGGCTGAGTCGGGTGATGCGAGAGCCCATGGTGTGAACAATCTTCCAGCCGCCGAACAGGGTGCCCAGGGCGATCATGGCCTGACAGGTGATGACCACCCAGAAGGGCACGTGAAACTCACCTCCCAGCATGCCGCGCGAGTACAGCAGGATGGCGATAATCCCCATGGTCTTCTGCGCGTCATTGCCGCCGTGGCCCAGCGAATAGGCCGAGGCCGAGACGAACTGCAGACCGCGGAAGATCCGGTCCGCGAAGGCGGGGTTGGCCTTGGCGAACAGCCAGGAAACGATCAGCACCAGCAGCAGGGCCAGCAGGAAGCCGATGGCCGGCGACATGAAGATGGCGCCCACGGTCTTCAGCACCCCGGCGACGACCACGGCGCTGGTCCCCGCCTTGGCGATGCCCGCGCCCAGCAGGCCGCCGACCAGGGCGTGCGAGCTGGAGGACGGGATGCCCGCGATCCAGGTGATGACGTTCCAGAGGATGGCCCCCATCAGGGCGCCGAAGATCACCTGATCCGAGATCACGTCGGGCGAGATGATGCCTCGACCGATCGTGTCGGCCACGTGCAGGCCGAAGAAGAGGAAGGCGATGAAGTTGAAGAAGGCCGCCCAGCCGACCGCATAGATCGGCGGCAGGACCCGCGTGGCCACGATGGTGGCGATGGAGTTGGCCGCGTCGTGAAGCCCGTTCAGGAAGTCGAACAGCAGGGCGACGCCGATCAGGAAGACCAGGATCAGGAGGGCGTGATCCATCGGACCCTACAGGTGCTCGACCAGAACGCCGTTGATGCGGTTCGCCACATCCTCGAAGCGGTCGATGATCTTCTCGAGGTGGTCATAGACCTCGCCGCCGATGATGAACCACAGCGTATTGCCGCCGGTCATGTCGTGGCGGTGCTGTTCGTACAGGGCCTTCATGCCCTCGTCGTAGAGGGTGTCGCTGCGGCTTTCGAGGCGGGCGATCTGTTCGGTCAGTTCGTTCAGACGCTCGTGGTTCTTGCGCATGGCCGGCAGCAGGGCGACCGCCTCAGCCGTCAGGGCGCCGCACTGGACGGCGATGTCGGCCAGTTCGCGCATCTTGGGGGCGAACTCGCGCATTTCGTACAGGGTGACGACCTTGGCCGTCTTCTGCATCTGGTCGATCGTGTCGTCCAGCGAGTCGGTCAGGCCGCGAATGTCCGAACGGTCGAAGGGGGTGATAAAGCTGCGGCGCACCGCGAACATGACCTCACGCGCGACATCATCGGCCTCATGCTCATGATCCACGATCTTCTGGCACCAGTCGGGCGTGGCCTCGCCGCCGTCCATCATGCCGCGCAGGGCCTCTGCGCCCTTCACCAGGGTGGCGGCGTGGGCGTCGAACAGGCGAAAGAAGTTGTCTTCCTTGGGCAGCAGCGCCTGGAACCAGCTCAGCATCAGTCGTCTCCGAAAGGGCCGCACCTGGCGGCTGCGCCCCAAGACCGGATTTACCCCCCCGCCGTCAAGTCGTCCGAACACGGAAATCGTTCGCCGCTACGATTAGGGCTCAGACTGCTCGCGCTCTGGCATAAACGCCCATGGGCGCCCGGAGCGCCGGTCGGCTACTTCTTCGGGGCCGTCGCCTGGCCTTTCAGCCCCTGGACCTCGGCTTTCATCGCCTGTCGCTGCTGCGCCGAACATTCCAGCCGGTCGCAGAGCCGGTCCATCGCCCGGCTGAGGACCGCCGGCAGGACGTCCTGTGACACGGCGGTGATGCGGGGCATGGCCTCATAGCTCTTGCGGACCATCGAACGCCCCACATCGCTTTCATAGAAGGCGACCAGGGCGCGAAGCTCTTCCAGGGTGAAGATATCGGCATAGACAGGGGCCATCGCCTTAAAGAGGGCAGGCATATAGTCCTGCATCATCTCGGACATGGTTTCCTCAACCGCGCGGGCCTCCGCAGGCGGCAACTCCTCGATAGAGGGGAACAGGCCGCCCAGGGATTGGCCAAGGGCCTCCCCCATGTCCTCGGCCTGCATCAGGGCGACGAAGCGATGGGCCAGATCCAGCCGCTCGGTCGCCTCGTCACGCGCCTGAGCCGCAAGCGGCGCGCCGAGCAGGGCAAGCGCCGCGCAAAGGCCGGTGATCAGTCGCAACATGGATAGGCTCCCCCTGAGAACCCTGCCCTTGCCGCCTGAAAGATCGCCGGTCAATGAAAAAGCGGCGGAGATTGCTCTCCGCCGCTTTCGCAGTTCAGACTGAGGTCCGAGATTAAGCCAGCGAAGCCGGATCGATCTTGAAGCCCGGGCCCATCGTCGACGACAGGGTGATACGCTTGACGTACGTTCCCTTGGCGCCGGCCGGCTTGGCCTTGTTCAGAGCGTCCACGTAAGCCTTGACGTTGGCTTCCAGGGCGGCCTGATCGAAGGAGGCCTTGCCGATGCCGCCGTGGGCGATACCGGCTTTTTCGACGCGGAACTCAACGGCGCCGCTCTTGGCGTCCTTGACGGCTTGCGCCACGTTCGGGGTCACGGTGCCGACCTTCGGGTTCGGCATCAGGCCGCGCGGGCCCAGCACCTTACCGAGGCGACCGACCAGAGCCATCATGTCCGGCGACGCGATGACGCGGTCGAAGTCCATGAAGCCGCCGTTGATCTTTTCGTACAGATCTTCTGCGCCCACGATGTCGGCGCCGGCAGCCGTGGCTTCAGCAGCCTTGGCGTCCTTGGCGAAGACGGCGACGCGAACGTCGCGGCCCGTGCCCGACGGCAGGTTCACAACGCCACGGACCTGTTGGTCGGCGTGACGCGGGTCAACGCCCAGGTTGACGGCGATTTCGATCGACTCGTCGAACTTGGCCTTGGCGTTGTCCTTGACCAGCTTGATGGCGTCGGCGAACGGCAGGAGGTCCTGCGTGACGCCGGTGCGGGCTTTTTGAGCCTTGGTTTGCTTAGCCATGGATTAGCCCTCCACCACTTCGAGGCCGATTGCGCGGGCCGAGCCTTCGATGATGCGCATTGCTGCGTCCATGTCGTTGGCGTTCAGGTCTTTCATCTTCGCTTCGGCGATCTCGCGGACTTGCGCCTGCGTGACCTTGCCGGCGGTCTCACGACCGACGAGCTTGGAGCCCGACTTGATGCCGGCGGCTTGCTTCAGATACCAGGTCGCCGGCGGCGTCTTGGTGATGAAGGTGAAGGACTTGTCCTGATAGACCGTGATGACGGTCGGCAGGGGCGTACCCTTGGCCACCTTCTCGGTGCGTGCGTTGAACTCCTTGCAGAAGCCCATGATGTTCACGCCGCGCTGACCCAGCGCCGGGCCGATCGGGGGCGAAGGCGTGGCCGAACCGGCCGCAACTTGCAGTTTGATATAGCCGAGAATCTTCTTGGCCATTGGTCTCTCCTATCGATGACCCCAGGGCGGAACCGCGGGGCCGGTGAGCCGTGGTGCGGCATGGCTGCCTCCCACGGATTTGCCGCCTGACGACTCGAGGGCCGTCGGATGGAGGCGCGCATGTAGCAGGAGCCCCCCGGAAAGGCAAACCGGGGCGGCGATTGCACGGCACGAAGAAAAAAACAGTGCAATTGGTGCAATCGCGGGCGGGACGATAGGCGACGGCTTGCGCCGACGGGAGCGGCAACCCCTCACCCTTTCGCCTTACCCAATCGCTTCGCTCTTGGAGGCTCAAGCCCTCTCCCGCTGGGAGAGGGAAGACGGGGCGACAAACGGTGTCAAAGATCATGCTGCGCAGTGTGCGCCGAACTCGGGCTATGGCGCGCAACTCGCATCGAGACCGGGCCAATCCTCGATATTTTCAGGGATTGGGGCCCGCGATTGCTCATGGCGAGGCGCGGATCGCGTGTCAGTTGGGATGACAGAAGGGCATGGCCCCAAACGCAAAACGGCGGCCCGAGGGCCGCCGCTGCACGTCGTTGTGGCGAGGATCGAAGCGATCAGCCGCCGGTCTTTTCGACCTGGTTGTATTCCAGATCCACCGGAGTCGGGCGACCGAAGATGGACACGGCCACGCGCAGGCGGGCGTTGTCTTCGTCGACGCTCTCGACCTGACCGTCGAAGCTGGCGAACGGACCGTCGATGACCTTGACGGTCTCGCCGATGTCGAAGCGGATGGTGGGCTTCGGACGCTCGACGCCCTCTTCCACCTGACCAATGATGTTCTGAACTTCACGTTCCGAGACCGGCAGGGGCTTGGTGCCGCCCGCGGCGCCCAGGAAGCCCGTGACCTTCGGGGTGTTCTTGACCAGGTGATAGGTGTTGTCGGTCATCTCCATCTTCACCAGCACGTAGCCGGGGAAGAATTTGCGTTCCGAGTTCACCTTGCGGCCACGACGGATCTCGACGACTTCCTCGGTCGGAACCAGGATTTCGGAGAAGCTGTCTTCCAGGCCTTGCTGTTTCGCCTGCTCGCGCAGTTGCTCCGCGACCTTCTTTTCGAAGTTCGAGTAGGCGTTGACGATATACCATTTGTGGCGGGGATTGGCCGCCGGCTTGGGCGCTGCATCAGTCATGTGCGCGTCTCCTTTATTGGCCGAGGCCGAGAATGAAGCGGGACGCAAAGCCCAAGCCCGTATCGACGATCCAGAAGAAGGCCGAAGCGATCAGAACCATGATGAAGACCATCACGGACGTGATCCAGGTCTCCTTGCGGCTGGGCCAGACGATCTTGCGGGCTTCAGCGCGAACCTGGCTGAAGAACTGGGCAGGCGTCGTCTTTTTCTTGGGTGCAGGCGCGTCAACGGCGACCGTGGCGGCGCCGGATGCGGCGGCTGCGGTCTGGTTTCCCACGGTGCGGCGACCGCCGGGGGTCTTCGCCTTGGCCATATGACGTCTCTTCTACCTCTGGAACCTGTCGCCTCACATGGGAACTCCCAAGCGACCGCGACAGGGGGAATGGCAGGAGCGGAGGGACTCGAACCCACGACCCTCGGTTTTGGAGACCGATGCTCTACCAGCTGAGCTACACTCCTAGTGTCCCGGACAAAGATCAATGCGCCGTGAGCAAGCTCGACGGCGCTAACCTCGCCAGAGGGGGGCATATGCCTGACGCCCGACGGCATTTCAAGGGGCGTTTCGCGATAACCACCGATAGATGCGCAGGTTTGTTCAGAACAGCCGCGCCACCGCGCTCGGCTCGTAGCTGACGCCGTTCACGACGCGGTCGGGATCGCCGATTGAGAAGGTCTGGGCGCGGCTGCGGCCGTCGACCACGGCGACGGCCTCGACCTGTTCGGGAATCACCTTGACCACCGCGACCGCATCGCCGCCGGGCGCCCAGGGGCTGATTTCCGGCGAGTGTTTGATGATCAGATCGTTCAGGCGCTGGACCTCGTCCCCGTCCGTCACCTCCTCGGCTCGCCCGTCGATGGAGAGGCCGACCGCCTCGCCCTCCCCGGCCACGCCGCGCACGGCGACGCCCACGCGCGGGTCGGCCACGATGTTGCGCAGCTTCTCGCTGTCGCGGGCGGTGACGAAATAGAGGTTAAGCCCGTCGTTCAGATAGCCCAGGGTGCTGGCCTGGGGCCGGCCGTCGGCGCGATTGGAGGCCAGGGTCATCAGGCGTTGCCCGTCCAGCAGCTTCAGGACAGCGGCCACCGCCGCGCCGTGGATCGGAATGACGCTGGACGTCGGCTCGATGGTCATGACCTGAACTCCTTCACCGTTAGAACCTGCGGCGGGGTCGCCGGGTTCACCTTGACACAGATCAAGGCGTCTGGGCTCCGAGGGGGTGAAATGGTCGCATGACCGAGTCCCGCCCGCAGCAAGACGTACGTTGGCCTGACGCCCCGCGTCTGGACGTCGTTCCCCTGACCGAGGCGGAAGCGCCCGCCGAGTTCGCGCTCGCGCGCATGTGGCGGCCGGATCTCGGGGCGGAGCAATGGCGCACCTTCCTGCACGACTGGCGCGCCGCCCCGGACAGCCGCGGCATACTCAGCGCTCGCAACCAGCGCGGCGTTCTGGGCTTCGTCAGTTGGTGGCGGCAGCCCGATCTCGAATACGGCGAGACCCTGTGGGCCGGCCCCTTCGTGGTGCGCGAGATGGGGGTGCGCCCCCTGGTGCGCCAAAGCCTGGCGGTGGAGTTGACGGCGCTGGCCCACAGGCTCGGCGCCAAGCTGCGCTATGCCGAAGACGCCGGCTAGGACAGCCTGACCTATTTCTCAAGCGAGGCCGGTTGCTCTAGACTGCGGCTGAACGCTGGAGTCGATATGCCCGCCTATAACGCCGCCTCGGCCCAAGCTGACGAGATTCGCCTGGAGGACGTCAACCCCTGCTCGACCTGCGGGGCGCGCCCCTTGGGCGTCTGCGCCGACCTTAAAGGCCACGAACTTCAGGAAATGGCCTGCACCAGCGAGACGATGACGGCCCAGCCGGGGCAGGCCCTGTTCCATGAGGGCGACCCCAACCCCTTCGTCTTCAACGTGGTCGAAGGCGCGGTGAAGCTGTACCGCCTGCTGCCTGACGGGCGGCGCCAGATCACGGGGTTTCTGTTCCAGGGCGACTTCCTGGGGTTGGGCGGGCGCGGGCCGTCCAGTTTCACCGCAGAGGCCCTGACGCCGATGAGCGCCTGTCGCTTTCGGCGCGGCGACTTCGACCAGTTGCTGAACGCCCTGCCCGCGCTGGAGCACCGTCTGGTGGCCATGGCCGGCGACGAGCTGATGGCGGCGCAGGAACAGATCGTCCTGCTGGGCCGCAAGACGGCGCGCGAGCGGATCGCCAGCTTCCTGACCCGCCTGTCGGCGCGGCAGGTGCAGTTGGGCGGCGCGGAAGGCCGGGTCCACCTGCCGATGACCCGCCTCGACATCGCCGATTATCTGGGCCTGACGATCGAGACGGTCAGCCGGGTCTTCACCCAGTTCAAGACCTCGGGCCTGATCCAGCTGCTGCCGAACAACGACGTGGCCCTGCCCGATCCCGAGGCGCTGAAGGCCCTGGGTGAAGGCGCGGCCTGAACCGAAAAGAATGGGTGAAGGCGCCGCCTGAGCCGAAAGGCGCGGCCTGGAGGGACGAAGGGGGCGCGGGCTGACGTCCCGCACCCCCCGCCCCGCATCGACGCGAAAGCTCTGACCTCAGAACTTCCGGCCGACGCCCACCGACACGACCCAGGGATCAAGGCTGACGCTGCTCTTCAGCGCGCCGTTGTTGATCTTGGCGTCCGTGTCGAACCAGACCTTCTTGGCGTCGAGGTTCAGGGTCCATGGCCCAGACAGGTTCCAGTCTGCGCCTGCCTGCAAGGCCATGCCGAAGCCGTCGTCCAGATCGACCTCGAAGCCGTTTTTGTCCTTACCCTCGAAGAAGGCCATGTAGCTGACGCCGGCGCCGACATAGGGGCTGATCGTGGCGTTCGGGGTCGGCCGGTATTGCAGCGTCACGATGGGGGGCAGGACCCAGGTCTCGTGAACGGCCACGTCGGTCGCCCCGCCCTTGGCGCGGACCTCATGCTGGGTGGCGCCGAGGATGGCCTCGACGGCCCAGTGGTCGGCGACGAAATAGGTGAAGCCCAGGGTCGGCATCCAGTCGTCGCTGACGTCGACCTTCAGGCCGCTGTCGGCGCCGGCGGCGCTGACGATAGTGTCGTCGGCTTGCGGCAGGACGCCGGTCATGCGGGCGGTGACGATCAGCGTGCCCTTGCCGACAGGCTCGGGGGCGGCGTTTTGGGCCGAGGCGGCGCCCGCCAGGGTCAGAACGCTGGCGGCGGCCAGAAGGGCGGCGGCGGTCTTCATCGGTATCATTCCCGACAATCGCCGGATCGAGGGAGGGTCCGGCTTCGATGTCGAGAACACCCTCCCACGCTCCCTCCCCTGACGCCTTGATCCAGCGCAAGTCTCAGGAAATGCGCACAAAAAAGCCTCTCCGACCGAGGTCGGAGAGGCTGATGTCGTCGACGGGAAGGGTCAGGGTTCGGAGCGGCCCTCGTCCCCTTCGTCGAACAGTTGGAACTCGTGCCAGACGCCGTTCAGCACGCCGAACGCCACCGCAAGGCCGAGGCCCAAAATCCAGGCGAAATACCACATGGGATGATCTCCTTTCGCGGGATCAGTAGAGGTCGGGGTTGGTCTTGAGGGCGGCGGTGCTGGTCCGGCCCCACAGCACCTTGTAGACCCAGGCCGTGTAGAGCAGCACGATCGGCAGGAAGACCACGACCACGATCAGCATGATGAACAGGGTCGTGTGGCTGGACGAGGCGTTCCATACCGTCAGGCTGGACTGCGGGTTGATCGAGCTGGGCAGGATGAAGGGGAACATCGACAGGCCGACGGTCGAGATGATCCCCACCGCCGAGGCCGAGGAACCGCCAAAGGCCAGGGCCGGCGACCGGCGCCACATGCCGATCAGGCCCGCAGCCGCGCCGAGGAAGCCCAGGACCGGGGCGATGATCATCCACGGATAGAGGCCGTAGTTGTCCATCCAGGCGCCGGGCGCGGCCTCGACCGTGGTGCGCAGCGGGTTGGAGAAGCCCGCCGTGTCCAGGGCGCCGGTGATGCGGAAGCCGATGTCGCCAAAGGCGATGAACAGGCCGCCGACCGCGAACAGGACCAGGCTGAGCAGACCGGCGACGGTGCCGATGGCGCGGGCGCGGTGCAGCACCGGCCCCTGCTCGCCCTTGATCGACAGCCAGGCCGCGCCATGCAGCACCAGCATGCAGACCGACAGCAGGCCGCAGATCAGGGTGAAGGGCGAGAACAGGCCCAGCAGCGTGCCCTCGTAGAAGGAGCGCAGGTCGCTATCCAGACGGAAGGGCGCGCCCAGCATGACGTTGCCGACGGCGACGCCGAACACGAGGGCCGGGACGAAGCTGCCGATGAACAGGCCCCAGTCCCACATGGAGCGCCAGCGTTTGTCAGGGCGCTTGGACCGATACTTGAACGAGACCGGCCGCAGGATCAGCGCCGACAGCACCAGGAACATGGCCAGGTAGAAGCCGGAGAAGCTGACGGCGTAGACAAAGGGCCAGGCGGCGAAGATCGCCGCGCCGCCGACGATGAACCAGACCTGGTTGCCTTCCCAGGTCGCGCCGACGGTGTTGATCACCATGCGGCGCTCTTCATCCGTCTTGGCGACGAAGGGCAGCAGGGCGCCGACGCCCATGTCGAAGCCGTCCGTCAGGGCGAAGCCGATCAGCAGCACGCCCAGCAGTCCCCACCAGATCAGGCGGAGCGTGGTGTAGTCGAGGGGAAGTTCCATCTCTCTTGTTTCCTTGAACGACCGGGGTCAGGCGACCGCCGGTTCGCCTTCCGCCTGAGGTTCATCGGCGATGTCGTGCTGGTTGAAGGGACCCTTCTTGACCGCCCGAAGGATCAGGCCGACCTCGATGACCGCCAGGGCGCCGTACAGGACGGTGAAGCCGATGATGGTGGTCCACAGTTGCGGCACGGTCAGGCTGGAAGCGCCCAGGAAGGTCGGCAGGACGCCTTCCACGGCCCAGGGCTGACGGCCCACTTCGGCCAGAAGCCAGCCGGATTCGATGGCGATCCACGGCAGGGGGATGGCCAGCACCGCCAGGCGCAGGAACCAGCGCGTGTCGTGCTTGCGCAGGGTGCACAGGACAAAGGCCGTGGCGAACAGGCCGATCATCAGGAAGCCGATGCCGGCCATGATGCGGAAGACCCAGAACATCAGCGGCACGTTCGGCACCGTATCCCAGGCCGCCTGCTTGATCTGCTCCGGGGTGGCCTGACGCGGATCGGCGACGTAGCGCTTCAGCAGCAGGCCGTAGCCCAGGTCGTTGCGCACGGTTTCAAACTGAGCCCGCGCGGCCATGTCGGTGTGGTCCGCCTTGACCTTTTCCAGAGCGTCCACGGCGATGACGCCGCGTTCGATGCGGTCCTCGGCGACCGCGACCAGCTCAAGGATGCCGATGACCGGCTTGTCGATGCTCCGCGTCGAGATCAGGCCCAGGACGTAGGGAATCTTGACCTCGAAGTGGGTGTGGCGGTCTTCCATGCTGGGGATGCCGAAGGCGGTCAGACCGGCGGGCGCCGGTTCCGTGCGCCACATGGCTTCCAGCGCGGCCAGCTTCATCTTCTGGTTGTCGGTCAGGGCATAGCCCGACTCATCGCCCAGGACGACGACCGACAGCGAGGACAAGAGACCGAAGGCGGCGGCCACGGTCATCGACCGCTTGGCGAACCCGACGTGCTTGCCCTTCAGCAGATAGAAGGCCGATATGCCGAGCACGACCACGGCGGCGCAGACGTAACCGGCCGAAACGGTGTGGACGAACTTGGCCTGGGCCACCGGGTTGAAGATCACCGCCATGAAGTCCACGACTTCCATACGCATGGTGTCGGGGTTGAAGGCGGCGCCGACCGGGTTCTGCATCCAGCCGTTGGCGACCAGAATCCACAGGGCCGACAGGTTGGTGCCCAGCGCCACCATGAAGGTGACGAACAGGTGCCCGACGCGCGGCAGCTTGTCCCAGCCGAAGAACATCAGGCCGACGAAGGTGGCTTCCAGGAAGAAGGCCATCAGCCCTTCGATGGCCAGCGGGGCCCCGAAGATGTCGCCGACATAGTGAGAATAGTAGGACCAGTTCATGCCGAACTGGAATTCCATGGTCAGGCCGGTGGCCACGCCCAGGACGAAGTTGATGCCGAACAGCACGCCCCAGAAGCGGGTGATGGTCCGCCAGATGGGCCTGCGCGTCATCACATAGATGCTCTCCATGATGACCAGCATGAAGGAGAGGCCCAGCGTGAGGGGCACGAACAGAAAGTGGTATAGCGCCGTCAGTGCGAACTGAAGGCGTGATAGGTCTACGACCGCCAGGTCGATCATGGGCTGAGACTCCTGACCGCCAGCCCCGTCGACCGGCGTTCTACTATAACCTAAAGCAAGGCTGTTTGGCGCGCCTTGATCCTGATCAAAGCCCCAATAGGACGACTCGCTCTAGACGGCGTTTCGCCCAAGGCTGTTTCGTCGCAAGGACGATTTGCCCATTGCCCCCGTCGCGCCCGTATATGTCTGGTCGCGCGCATGGAGCAGGAGAGACAATGACGGCCCAGCCGATCGATGCAGCCGCCGCACCGGCCCAGTGGCTGAAGGCGGCGCTGGCGCCCCGGCGACGCCTGATGGCGCTGGCCAGCGGTCTGGTCATCGCCGACGCGATCCCGGCGGTCGGATTCGCCGCTGGCCTTGCTCTGGCGGTCGGCGCCCTGCCGCAAGGAATCGGTCACGCCGTTCCCGGCGCCCTGCTGGCGGTCGGGTCCCTGCTGGCGCGCGGCGTCCTGGCCCAGTGCGCCACCGTCGTCGGCGCGCGGGCCGCCCGCGCGGTCAAGGGCGACGTGCGCCGCCAGGTCCTGAACGGCGCCTTCTCCGGCCGTTTGTCCGACGCGGAAACCATGACCGCGACCGTTGAGGGGGTCGAGGCGCTGGACGGCCATGTCTCGCGCTTTCTGCCCGCCCGTCTGGCGGCGGGCGTGACGCCGCTGCTGCTGATCGCCGCCGCCGCCGTGGTCAGCCCCTTCACCGCTGGAATCCTGATGTTCACCCTGCTGCCCTTCGTCATCGGCATGGCCTTGACGGGGATGGCGGCGGGGGCCGAGAGCCGGCGTCAGTTTCAGGCGCTGGAAAGGCTGTCCGGCCTCTTCCTCGACCGCATCCGCGCCCTGCCCGCCATCCTCGCCTTCCAGGCCGAGGCGCAGCAAGCGGCGGTGATCGGCCGCGCCTCTGAAAATCTGGCGCAGCGCACCGGAAAGGTGCTGAAAATCGCCTTCCTGTCCTCGGCGATTCTGGAGTTCTTCTCGGCCCTGGCCGTGGCCCTGGTCGCCGTCTATTGCGGCTTCAACCTGCTGAAGCTCTTGCCGTTTCCTGCGCCGGATCAACTGAGCCTGACGCAAGCCTTCTTCCTGCTGGCGCTTGCCCCGGAAGTCTATGCGCCGATGCGCCGCCTGTCGGCCGCCTATCACGACCGCCAGGCCGCCGAGGCCGCCGCGCCCAGCCTGGCCGGTCTCAGCGACGCCGCCGAGGTCGCGTCTGTCCGCCCGCCCGTTCCGACGAGCGCCCCCGCCATCGCCTTCCGTGACGTGACCATCGCCTATGAGGCGGGCGCCCCTGTCCTGACCGGCTTTGATCTGGAGATCGCGCCGGGCGCGACCGTGGCCCTGCTGGGCGCCAGCGGTTCGGGCAAGAGCAGCCTGCTGCACCTGTTTCTGGGCCTCTCGCCGCTGAGCGGCGGCCAGGTCGAGGTCCATGATGTCCGCCTGTCCGACCATCCCGATCTGACCGCCTGGATCGCCTGGGCCGGTCAGGCGCCGGTCGTCGTCCCCGGAACCCTGGCCGAGAACATCGCCCTGGCCTGGCGCGCGGCACCTGCTAACCGCGTCAAGGAAGCCGCAGCCCGAGCCGGCTTTAAAGGCGACCTGAACCGCGTGATCGACGAACGCGGCGGCGGCCTGTCCGGGGGCGAGCGGCGGCGGCTGGGCCTGGCCCGCGCCTTCCTTAAGCCCGCGCCGATCCTGCTGCTGGACGAACCCACCGCCAATCTGGACGCCGCGTCCGAGGCCGCCCTGCTGCCCGTCATCCGCGCCGCCGCCGAGGGACGCACCACCCTGATCGCCACCCATTCCGAAGCCGTCGCCGACTTGGCTGACGTCGTGGTGCGCCTGTGAGCGCTTTGAACGCGTCTGGCGTCGCCCGCCTCAAGAGCCTGATCCGCGCGCAGGAACGCCGTCAGGGCGCCCGCCTGCTGGCCGCATCGGTCTGCGCCGCTTTGGTGTCCGCCGCCGCCGTCCTGCTGCTGGGGGTGTCGGGCTGGTTCATCACCGCCTCGGCCCTGGCCGGTCTGGCGGGTCCATTGGTGGCCCACAGCTTCAACTTCATGGTGCCGAGCGCCCTGATCCGCTTTCTGGCCATCGCCAGAACCGGCGGGCGGTACGGCGAGCGCATCACCGGCCATGACGCCGCGCTCAAGGCCCTGGCCGCGCTGCGTCCTCAGTTGTTCGAAGGCGTCGCGCGCGGCCCCGTGACCCGCGCCCTGACGCTGGCGGGCGGCGAGGCTTCGTCGCGGATGGTTCAGGACGTGGACGCCATCCAGAACCGCTTCGTGCGCCTGTCCGCGCCCTGGGGCGCCGCCGCCGGCATGGTCGCCGGAATCGGCCTGGCCTTGCTGACCGGCTGGACGACCGCCCTGGCGATCGCCGCCGCCAGCGCCCTCGGCGTCCTCGCCGCCGCCTTGGTCGGCCGCGGGTTGGCAGAACCCGCCGGGCGCGCGGTTCAGGCCGCGTCGGGGGAGCTCAAGACCGAGTTCGCCGCCTTCGCCGCCGCCGCACCCGAACTTCAGGCCTATGGCATCAAGCCCTGGGCGGTGGAGCAGTTGGCCGAGCGCGGCGCGGCGCTGGAACGCGCCACCCAGAGTCTGGCCTCGGCGGGCGGCTGGATCCTGCTGACCCAGTCGGCCGCCATGGCCCTGGCTATCGTCGGCGTGATGGCGACGGCGGGCGCCGCCTCCCCGCCCCTGATCGCCCTGGCCATTCTGGCCGCCGTCACCACGGTCGAGAGCGCGGGGGCCCTGCTGACCGCCTTCCGCCATAACGGCGCGGTCAAGGCGGCGGTGGAGCGGCTGGGAGACCTGCTCGAGGCGCCCACGTCAGCGCCCCGCCACTCGGTCGCGCCGACGATTGACCTGTCCAGCACAGACCTCTCCCTGTCCCCGCCGCAACGGCTGGCCGTCAGCGGCCCGTCCGGCGTCGGCAAGACCACCCTGATCGAACGGCTGATGCATCTGCGCCCGCCCGTTCCCGGCGAGGCGAGCCTGGGCGGCGTGGACGTCGCCGCCGTCTCGCCCGACGCCGCGCGCGCCCTGTTCGCCTATGCGCCGCAGCAGGCTGTGCTGCTGGCCGGAACGATACGCGAGAACCTGAAGCTGGCCCTGCCGACAGCCGACGACGACGCCCTGTGGGCGGCGCTGGAAGACGCCGATCTGGCGGACCGCGTCCGCGCGGCGCCCGCAGGTCTGAACGCGCCCCTGGGGGAAAACGGCGCGCGGCTGTCGGGCGGCGAGCGCCGCCGACTAGGTCTGGCCCGCGCCTATCTGCGCGCCGCGCCCTGGCTGGTGCTGGACGAGCCGACCGAGGGTCTGGACGCCGCAACCGAGGCGCGCGTGCTCGAGCGGCTGACCGCGCGTCTGGAGCGCACCGGGCAAGGCCTGATCCTGGTCAGCCACCGCCCGGCGCCCTTGGCCCTGTGCGACAGGCGTCTGACGGTCACGGGCCTGGCGCCCTCCGGCGCGGTTCAGATGGCGGTGCGCGAGACGGCCTGATGCGTTGGCATGCCTTTGATCTCCATCAAGGCGAAGCCGTCCGCAAACGGCTTTGCTGGGATCAAAGGAGATATCCCATGCCCGCAGACGTCGTTCCCGCCATCGCCGCCATTGTCTCGGCCTTCCTGGTCTTCATGGCCGCCCTCGGCTTCGTCTCCGTCTGGAGCAACATGGGTGACAAGGCCAAGGACTGACAGCCGGAAGCCGACCATGGAAAAGGCGCACGCCCGCTGAACGGACGTGCGCCTTTTCTGTGCGTCAACCGCCGGCCGGGCCGATCAGTTGGTGTCGGTGGGGCCGCTTTCCTGCCCTGGGACGATCGCCCGGAACAGAAGCTTGTCGATGCGGCGATCATCCATATCCAGCACCTCGACCTCGAACCGGCCCAGTTGAAGGATTTCGCCCTCCTGAGGCAGACGCGACAGATGGTGCAGCACCAGACCGGCGACCGTGTGGAAGCTCTCGTGATCGCCGAAGTCCTCGCCCAGCACGTCGCCCAGTTCATCCAGATCGACCTGGCCGTCGACGGCCCATGAACCGTCCTCGCGCTTGCGAATCGACTGCCCCAGTTCGTCGTGGCTCTCGTTGAAGTCGCCGGCGATCATTTCCAGAATGTCGGTGGCCGTGACCACGCCTTCAAAGGCGCCGTATTCGTCGACGACGAAGGCCATGTGCACCTTGGAGCCCTTGAGGATCTCCAGCGCCTTCAGCACCGAGGTCGACTGCGGGATGAAGGCGGGTTCGGCCACCAGCTTCTCGATGTCATAGGAGCCGTCGGTCAGCAGGGCGTCCAGCAGGTCCTTCTTGTGGACCACGCCCAGCGGATTATCGACGTCGCTCTCGCGCGCCACGACAATGCGCGAATAGGGGCAGGTGCGGATTTCCTCGCGCAGCACGTCCTCGGTGTCGTCCAGGGCGATCCAGAAGACCTCATGGCGCGGCGTCATGGCCACACGCACGGCGCGGTCGCCCAGACGCAGGATTTCCTCGATCATCTCCTGCTCTTCAGGCTCGATCAGGCCGGCGGACGTACCCTCGGCCAGAATGCTCTCGACCTCTTCCTGGGTGACGTCCGAACCGTCGCGGTCCTTGACGCCCATGATCTTGAGGATGCCCGAGGTCGAAGCCGTCAGCAGAAGGACGAAGGGCTTCATCAACAGCGCCATGGTCGAGATCGGCGCGGCCATCTTGGACGCAATCGCCTCGGGGAAGATCAGGGCCAGCCGCTTGGGCACCAGTTCGCCGACGATCAGCGAGACATAGGTGATCAGCACGACCACCAGGGCCGTGGCGAAGAATTGCGAATAGGGAGCAAAGGCCGGGAAGGCGACTTCCAGGATGCGGTCAAGTTCGCCCGCAATGGTCGCCTGACCATAGGCGCCCGCCAGAATCCCGATCAGGGTGATGCCGACCTGAACCGCCGACAGGAATTGAGTCGGCTCCTCGGACAGCTTCAGGGCCGCACGGGCCCCGCGATCCCCGCGCTCGGCACGGCTTTGCAGCTTGGATTTACGCGATGAAACGACCGCAAGCTCGGTCATGGCGAAAAGGCCGTTCAGCACCACAAGCAGCAGCACGACGACGATAGCGATGGTCAACATCGAAAGGGGAGAAACCCGCGGCGCGGCGCGACAACCGGCGTCCGCGCGGCAATAGTAAGGCTGATCCCACGCTCGCGCCAGTAATTCATGCGCCTATCGGCAGGTTCACCCGGTTCGACCGACCCCCACCGAGCCATAGACGCCCTAGGACGAAGGGCCTGGACCGTCATGAACAGCCGCACAGGCGCTCATGCCGATGATGGTGCCGATGAACAATCCCAGCCTGATCGCGCGCCGCATTTTATGGTTACCCAATTCCTAACGTCGCAAGCGAACGTCAAGACAGGGGGACGGTTCCGCCCGATTTCGGTCACGCAGCGGCGCACGCCTTGTCATCCCCGGCGTCCACGGCGGCCATGCCCTGGTTGAGGCCGTCCAGAAGGATCTCCAGGGTCACAGGCTTGGCCACCAGGGCGTCGGCTCCGGCCTGCATGGCGCGTTCCTGGTGAGCGTCCGTCGTATTGGCCGTCAGCATGACGATGGGGGTGCGCGCCATCCGGTGCTGGGCCTCATGCGCCCGGATCAGGCTGATGGCGGTCAGGCCGTCCATGACCGGCATCTGCATGTCCATCAGGATCATGTCGAAGCCGCCGACCAGAAACTGATCCACGCCCTGGCGCCCGTTGTCGGCGGTGACGATTTCAAAGCCCAGCGGCTCCAGCAGGCAGCGCACCACCATCTGATTGGCCGGGTTGTCCTCCACCACCAGAATACGCAGCGTCCCGGCGGCCACGTCCGCGCTGTCGTCGGCGGCGGCGTAGAGCGCTTCGTCCAGACGCTGGATCGGCAGTACGACCGTGAACAGGCTGCCTTCGCCCGGCGCCGAGCGCGCGAAGATTTCGCCGCCCATCAGCTCCGCCAGAGACCGGCAAATCGACAGGCCCAGGCCCGTGCCGCCGAACTCGCGCGAGATCGTGTCGTCCGCCTGGACGAAGGGATTGAACAAACGCTCCGCCGCCTCGGAATCAAAGCCGATCCCCGTATCCTGCACTTCGATATGCAAGCGCTCGCCGTCGCTGCCGGAGGTCAGGTCGACCCGCACGTCCACGGACCCGGCGGGGGTGAACTTCACCGCGTTGGAGACCAGGTTAGACACGATCTGGGTGATCCGCACGCCGTCGCCCAGAACCTGGCCAGAGGCGGCGTCGGAAAACCTCACCGACAGGGCCACGTCGCGCTGCTCCGCCGTGGCCATGCGCATTTCGACCACAGCCGCGATGTCGGCCCGCAGATCGAAGGGCGCCGGGGCCAGGCGGAACTGCCCCGCCTGCATCTTCGACAGGTCCAGCATGTCGTCCAGCACACGCCTCAGGGCGTCCCCCGCCCCGGTGATCAGGGCCAGCATCTGGGTTTGCCGATCCGTCAGCGAGGTGTGAGCCAGGGCCGAAGCCAGACCCAGGACGGCGTTCAGGGGGGTGCGCACCTCGTGACTGACGTTGGCGAAGAAGCGGTCACGGACCTGGGCGGCGCGGCGCGCCTCCTCCTGGGCGATCTCCAGCGCCTTCAACGCCCGGACGTGGTCCGAGACCTCGAATCGGATCGCCGTATAGGTCTCGGGCCGTCCGTCCTCGCCAAGGTTCGGCACGATGGTCGTATCGACCCAGTAGATCTGGCCGTTCTTGTTGCGGTTCTGGATCGTGCCGCGCCACACCGCGCCGCTCGCGATGGTGCGGTACAGGGTCTGGAAATACTCGCGCGGATGGTGGCCGGAATTGACCAGCCGATGGTTCTGCCCGACCAACTCGTCGCGGCTGTAGCCGCTGACATCGACGAACTTCTGATTGCAGTACAGAATTTGGCCCGCGCGATCCGTGATGGCCACGATCGCCGCCTCGTCCAGCGCGGAGGAGAGACCCGCGCGACGCGGCCAGTCGATATCAGTCATGTGCATCCCTTTCGACAGGGAGCCATGCCCCGACATCACCAGCGTTTTCGTTAATATCGTCGTTTTACAGCACCTTATCGGCAAAAGTGAAAGCG
This sequence comes from Brevundimonas bullata, assembly GCF_003350205.1. GTDB lineage: Bacteria > Pseudomonadota > Alphaproteobacteria > Caulobacterales > Caulobacteraceae > Brevundimonas > Brevundimonas bullata. The sequence continues at coordinate 25,284 of NZ_QLLC01000036.1, forward strand.
GTTCGCGCCCATAACCCCTTCGCTGGAGCCAGCAAGCGGCCGCAGGCATCGTCCTCAGGCTGCTTGAGGTCGGATGCAGAAACGGCCCCCGGATCGCTCCGGGGGCCGTTCTGTTACGCTTTACTGCGGCTGCTCCGAGGAGCGGCCGGTA
>NZ_QLLC01000037.1 GCF_003350205.1 Brevundimonas bullata
CCCAAGCATCACAAAAACCCCCGCAGCCAAAACTGCGGGGGTTTTTGCTGTCCAGGCTCGCCCACCTCGCTTTCGACCTAAAAGGCAGCGAAATGAGCGACGTGAGTGACGGCTCTTGTCCAGGGGGCAGCGGGCGTCTGAATTGACTTCGGGCTCCTCCTTTGAAAACTAGCCGGCTTGTTTATGGGGCGCCTATGTTCGGTTTGAGCGAGCTTCAGGGGGATGATGAAAAGATGCTCTTGGTCACTCCTGGCGAAAAGGCCATTGCCGAGGCTTTCGTCGCCGCTCGCCGCGCCGCCAAGCCGCTGAACGCCTATCCCGGACCCATGCCGGCCGATCTCGCGCGCGCCTATGCAATTCAGGAGGCGGCCATTCGCCTGCGTTCCGGCCAGCCGGTCGGCTGGAAGGTGGGGGGCGTGCCGTCTGCTCTGCAGGCGACGCTGGGCGCCCACCGCTTGGCTGGCGCGGTCTTCGCCGACAGCCTGTGGGCGGCCGGTGAGGCGCCGACGCTGCTGCCGGTTATTGAGGGTGGCTTTGCGGCGATCGAGGCTGAATTCGTCGCCCGGATCGGTCCGGACGTCGACCCGAGCCGCACCGAATGGACGTTGGAAGCGGCGGCGGATCAGGTCGAGGCGATCTTCATCGGTGTAGAGTGGTCGGGCAGTCCTCTGTCCGCCATCAATGATCTCGGGCCCTTGGCCGTGGCCTCGGACTTCGGCAACAACCTCGGCCTGGTGATCGGCGTCGAACTGACAAACTGGCGCGAGCGTCTGGACGGCATCGAGGTTGAGACCGTCATCGACGGCGTCAGCGTCGGGCGAGGCGGCTCGCTGTCGCTGGCGGGCGGGGCGCTGGAATCGGTGCGCTTCCTGTTGGAGCACTGCGCCCGGCAGGGCCGCCCCCTGAGGCCTGGAACCCTGGTGTCCACGGGCGCGGTCACCGGCGTGCACCGTGTGGGCGCAGGCAGCGAATCGACCTGCATATTCAAAGGCGTTGGGGAGATTCGCTGCACGACCGTTCCGGCTGAGCCTCACCGGGACTGATCAGCCTCTCTATATGACGATGTTCGGAGGGCGCTGGGGTGCGTCAGACCGATTGGCCAGACGCTGCGGTTCGTTTAAGCTGGCGGCATGAGCCAGAAACGCCTTTTCCATGCGGTCGCCGATCAGATTCTTCAGCTCATCGCTGATGAGGGCTTCGGGCCTGGGGCCAAGCTTCCTGGCGAGCGCGAGCTGGCCGAGCGGTTCGGCGTCAGCCGCGTGACCGTGCGCGAAGCCGAGGTGGCGCTTCAGGCTCAGGGGAAGTTGGCGATCAAGACCGGGTCGGGCGTCTTTGTCTGCTCGACGCCCCAGAAGGCGGACGCCCTGCCGTCGGTAAGCCCTTTCGAGGTCACGGAGGCGCGCTCCCTGTTCGAATCGGAGGCGGCGGCCCTGGCGGCCTCGGTCATCACTGACGAGGCCCTGGCCCGACTGGACTACCTCGTCGAGGCGATGGGCGGGACGAATCCGGAGTTGGACCCCGACGCGGCTGATCGCGAGTTCCATCGGCTCATCGCCGCCTCCGCCAACAATGCCGCGGTCTTGCACACCATCGAGACGCTGTGGCGCATGCGCACCGAGCAGCCCGCGGTCAGCGCCGCTCACCAGGCCGTTTGCGAGATCGACGACTCCTCGCGGGTGGAGGAGCACGCGGCTATCCTCAACGCCCTTAAGGCGCGCGATCCGGCTGCGGCCCGGCGCGCCATGCGCACCCACTTTAACCGTCTGCTCGCCGCCATGCTGGACGCCAGCGCGGCCTCGGCTCTGCAGGCCCTGGAACGCCAGATGGCCGCCAGCCGCGAGCGTTTCCTGATCAGCACTCATTCCGTCTAGACCAACTGGTCTGCAAATTTATTTATTTTCTTCCGACCAGGCGGTTGCCTTTGGTCGGCGCCCTGATAGCTTTCCTCAGCGGGTCCAAAGCCGCGAACAGGTCCGCGCCAAAGCGGATCGGAGGGGGAGGTCATCATGTTGTCGAGATTGGCGCTTGCGACCGCCTTGCTGTGGGCCGGAGCGGTGTCCGCCCAGACGTCGACCCTGGTGGCCACGCCGGCCGAATATCAGCAGGCTCTTAGCGGCGTCAGGCCTGGCGACACCATTGTCTTTAAGGACGGGGTGTGGCGCGACTTCCAGATCCTGTTCGAGGGCGAGGGCCGGGCGGGCCAGCCCATCACCCTGACGGCCGAGACGCCGGGCGGGGTGGTGTTGTCGGGCCAATCCAATCTCAGGCTGGCGGGCCGTCATCTGCTGGTGTCCAACCTGGTCTTCCGGGACGGCTGGTCGCCGACGGGGGAGGTGGTGTCCTTCCGCCGCTCCAAGGAGCATCGCGCCGTGGACAGCCGCGTCACCGGCCTGGTGATCGACGGTTACAACAAGCCGGATCGAGCCACGTCGGACAATTGGGTGGCGCTGTATGGCCACGACAACCGCTTTGACCACAATCACCTGACCGGCAAGACCAATGTCGGCACGACCCTGGTCGTCGTGCGCGACGAGCAGCAGGGCCTCGATAATCGGCACCGCATCGACCACAACTATTTCGGCCCCCGCCCCAACCTGGGCTCCAATGGCGGCGAGACGATGCGGGTGGGGACCAGCGCCGATTCCCTGTCGGCCTCCCATACCGTGGTCGAAAACAACTGGTTCGAGGGCGCCGACGGCGAGGTCGAGATCGTCTCGAACAAGTCGGGCGGCAACACTTATCGCGGCAACGTCTTCTATCGCTCTCGCGGGTCCATGGTCCTGCGCCACGGCGACGGCAACCTGGTCGAGAACAATGTCTTCCTCGGCGGGGGCAAGCCGCATACGGGCGGTATCCGCGTCATCAACCGCAACCAGACGGTGCGGAACAACTATATGGAGGGCATCACCGGCGACGGCTTCACCGCCGCGCTGAGCGTGATGCACGGCGTCCCCGATTCCCCGATCAACCGCTACCATCAGGTCGTCGGCGCGGTGATCGAGAACAACACCATCATCAATGCGCGCAGCCTCTTTCTGGGCGCGGGCATGGACGCCGAGCGCTCGGCACCGCCGATCAACAGCCGATTTTCGCACAACCTGATCGTCAACCCGGACGGGCGCGAGCCGATGCGGAGGTTGGGCGACCTGTCAGGCGTCGCCTTTACCGACAACGTCCAGTCGCGAGACGTCGCCCTGGTGCGCGGCGCGAGCGGTCTGCTGGTTCCCGAAACGCCGCAAGGCGCAGGCGCCTCGCCCGATCTGGTCATGATCCCGCGCGCGGAGACGGGTGTCGCCTGGTATCCCAAGGACGTTCAGGCCGTGCGCCTGGACCAGGGCGCCGAGATCGCCGTTGATCCTACTGAGGGCGCGCTGGCGGCCGCCGTTGCCGCCGCTCGTCCGGGCGACGTCCTGGTGCTGGCGCCAGGCCGCTATGCGGTTGATAGGACTCTGACGGTCGGCGCGCCGCTGACGGTGCGCGGCTCTGGCCAGGGCCAGGTCGAGATTGCGTTTTCCAGGCCCTCGCTGTTCGAGGTGGCCAAGGGCGGCTCGCTGAAGCTGGCGGGTCTGACAGTGAGCGGCGCTGACGCCCCCGATGAGACCGGCAACGCGGTCATCCGCGTGGCGCCCGGCTCCAGCGCGGCGAACTTCGATCTGGTGCTGGAGGACGTCGAGGTCCGCGATCTGACGGTCAATCGCGGTTTCAACCTGATCGCCCTGGGCAAGGGGGGCATGGCCGACCGCGTCCTGCTGCGCGACGTGCGGGTCGAGAACATCACCGGATCGGTGATTTCGGCCGCCGCCGAGACGGATGATCGGGGCACCTACAACGCCGAACTGGTGCAGATCGAAGGCGGCGCCTTCCGGCGCATCGGCGGCTCGCTCGTTGATCTCTATCGCGGCGGAACGGACGAAAGCACCTTCGGGCCGCGCCTGGTGATCAGGGGCGCGAGCCTTGATCGTGTCGGCTCAGCAGACCAACCGTCGATCCTGATGCGCGGCGTCCAGCACGCGGAACTGGTTGACAACATCCTGACGGACAGCGGCGCGGTCGCCTTCTCTCACCGCGTCGGCGAGCCGGTGCTGGCCGTGGCCGGGAACCGCCTGATCCGCACGCCTGAGATGCAAACCGACATCGCGCCCATCGCGGCGACGGAGGAATTCTGATGCTGCGCGCCCTGCCTCTGACGGCTCTTCTTCTCGCTGGCGGCGCCCTGAGCGCCCAGGCGGCGACCGCCTCCACGCCGCCGGTCATCGCCGCGGCCTCGGCTGAGACCGGGCCTGTGCTGACCACGCCCCAGGAGTGGCGTCGGATGGCCGAGGCCGGGTCCGCCTATCCCCTGTTCGCCGTCGAGCGCGCGCGGGTCGAGAGCCTGGTCCGCGCCGCCATGGCCCAGGGCGTGAACGTGCCCACGCCGCGCGATCCCGGCGGCGGTTTCACCCACGAGCAGCACAAGCGGAACTATCAGGCCATCTACAACGCCGGGGCTCTGTATCGCCTGACGGGCGACAAGGCCTACGCCGACTTCGCCCGCGACCTGCTGCTCGAATACGCCAAGCTCTATCCGACGCTGGGGGCGCATCCGGCGGGCCGCGGGCAGATCCCGGGCCGGCTGTTCTGGCAGACGCTGAACGACTCGGTCTGGCTCGTCTATTCGGTCCAGGGCTATGACGCGATCCGCGAAACCCTGACCGCCGAGGAGCGTCGCCGTATCGACGACGACGTCTTCCGTCGCATGGCCGGCTTCCTGTCGGCAGAGACGCCCGAGAATTTCGAGCGCATCCATAACCACGCCACCTGGGCCGTCGCCGGCGTCGGCATGACCGGCTACGTGCTGCGGGATCGCGACCTGTCCGACAAGGCGCTGACGGGGCTGAAGAAGGACGGTTCGGCCGGCTTCCTGACCCAGATCGACCAGCTCTTCTCGCCCGACGGCTATTACGAAGAGGGACCCTATTACCAGCGCTACGCCCTGGCGCCCTTCATCATCTTCGCGGGCGCCATCGACCGGAACGAGCCGGGACGCGGCATCTTCCAGCGCCGTGACGGGGTCCTGCTCAAGGCCGTGGATACGCTGATCCAGTCCAGCTACGGCGGCTATTTCATCCCGATCAACGACGCCATCCTCGACAAGGGACTGGACACCGAGGAACTGGTGACGGGCGTGGCCTCCGTCTACGCGCGCACCCAGGACGCCGGCCTGCTGTCCATCGCCCAGCGGCAGGGGCGGACCCTCCTGTCGCCGGAGGGCTTGAAGGTGGCGGAGGCGGCGGCCTCGGGCGCGGCGCGGCCCTACGCCTTCCGTTCGGTGTTGCTGAGCGACGGCCCGGACGGGACGCATGGCGCGCTGGCGATCCTGCGTGCGGGCGGCGAGGACGGTCAGGCCCTGGTCCAGAAGGCGACCGCCATGGGCATGGGTCATGGCCATTTCGACAAGCTGAACTGGCTCTTCTACGACAACGGTCAGACCGTGGTGACGGACTACGGCGCCGCGCGCTTCCTCAATATCGAGGCCAAGGCCGGGGGCGTCTACCTGCCCGAGAACAACAGTTGGGCCAAGGCGACGGTCGCGCACAACACCCTGGTGGTGAACGAGCGCAACCAGTTCGGCGGCGAGTGGCAGACAGGTCAAAACCATCCGCCTCAGGTGCTCTTCTTCGACAACGTTGAGGGAACGCAGATCTTCTCGGCGCGTCAGGTGGGGGCCTATGACGGGGTGACGTTCACGCGCACCCAGGCCCTGGTCGAGCACCCGGAGCTGGAGCGGCCCGTCGTCATCGACCTGCTGCGCGTCTCCGGCGAGCGCCGGGCGCGCTACGACCTGCCGCTGCACTACAACGGCCACATCATGAAGCTGGGCTTCGAGGCTGAGCGCGCGGTGGCGGCACGCCCGGTTCTCGGCGCGGCTGACGGCTATCAGCACCTGTGGGTCGACGCCGTTTCCCAGCCTTCGCAGGACAGCCGCACCCTGACCTGGCTGCTGGACGGCCGCTTCTACACCTGGCGCTTCGCCTCGAGCGTGCCGGCCCAGGCCATCCTGGCCGAGAGCGGCGCCAACGACCCGGACTTCAACCTGCGCCGCGAGCCGGCCCTGATCCTGCGGGCTGACGGCCAGAAGGACGCGACCTTCGTCGGCGTGCTCGAGCCGCACGGCCGCTATGACGGCCGGGCCGAGACCGTGGTCGGCGCCGACAGCGCCATCCGTGACCTGCGCAGCGTCCGGGGCGCCGACGCCGAGGTGGTCGTCGTAACCCTCGCCTCGGGCAAGACGGTGGTTCTGGGCGTGGCCGACGATCCGTCGCCCCGCGCCGCGCACGCCGTCACGGCCAACGGCCGGACCTGGCGTTGGACCGGGCCCTGGGCGCGACTGGATCAATAGAGAGGCCGGCGCCGCGCGCGACCGGCCCGATAAGGGGAGGAGCAGACATGCAAAAGAGATCCGCCGTCCGGTGGGCCATCATCGCCATGATCGCCGTGGCCACAGTGATCAACTACATCGACCGCAACGCCCTGGCGGTGATGTGGCCCGAGATCGCCGGCGAGATCGGCGCGACCAAGGAGGACTACGCCCTTCTGGTCACCATCTTCATGCTCTTCTACGCGGCGGGCCAGTTCGCCTTCGGACGGCTGTTCGACCGCATCGGCACGCGCCTGGGCTTTGCCTGGTCGATCGGCCTCTGGTCGATCTCCATCGCCCTGCACGCCACGGCCAGCAGCATCGCCTCCTTCAGCATCTTCCGCGCCATGCTGGGCGTCAGCGAAGCCGGCGCCTGGCCCGGCGCGGTTAAGGCCAACGCCGAGTGGTTTCCGCCCAAGGAGCGGGCCCTGGCCCAGGGCATCTTCAACGCCGGGGCCTCGATCGGCGCCATCGTCTCGGCGCCCCTGATCGCCTTCCTCTTCCTGACGCTGGGCTGGAAGGGCACCTTCCTGCTGGTCGGCGCCCTGGGCTTCATCTGGGTCCTGCCCTGGCTGGTGATCTATCGCGCCGGGCCGGACAAGCACCCCTGGGTCAACGCCGCCGAGCGCGCCCTGATTCTGGACGCCACGGCCGAGGCGGCTGCGCCCGAGGCCGAGCCCGTCCAGGCGCTCAGCCTGAAGCAGATGATGTCGCATCGGCAGAGCTGGGGCATTGTCCTGGCGCGTTTCTTCCTCGATCCGATCTGGTGGCTGTTCGTCTCCTGGCTGCCGATCTACCTGGCCGAGACCTTTTCCTTCGACATTAAGCAGATCGGCATCTTCGCCTGGGTGCCTTTCGTCGGCGCCATGCTGGGCAGCCTGTTCGGCGGCTGGCTGTCGGGACGTCTGATCGCCTCGGGTCGTTCAATCGACCGCGCTCGCAAGTGGGTCATCACCCTGGGCTGCCTGATCATGGCGCCGGCCCTGCTGGGCGCGGTGCTCGCCCATGATCCCACGGTCGCCGTCTTGACCATCGCCGCCGTTCTGTTCGGCTTCCAGGTCGCCATCGGCAATATCCAGACGCTGCCGGGCGACGTCTTCCACGGCAAGTCGGTCGGCTCCCTGGCGGGCGTCGGCGGCATGGCGGCCGTGGCCGGGACCCTGATCACCACCTGGCTGGTGCCGGTCATGACCAAGGTTTCCTACGCCCCCATGTTCATCCTGGTGGCCGCGCTCGTGCCGCTCTCCCTGGTCGCGATCTGGGTCGTGACCGGCCGGATCGAGAAGGTCGACGTCTCGTCGACGCGCGGCTGATCCCCTTCACCCATCACTTTGCTTTCCAAGGACCAAGAGCGAGATGAAACTCAACAACAAGGTGGCCATCGTCACAGGCGGCGGGCGCGACATCGGACGCGAAGTGTCGCTGAAGCTGGCGGCGGAAGGCGCCAGGGTCGTGGTCAACTACGCCAACGACGCCGCCAGCGCGGAAGAGACGCTGGGCATGATCAAGGCCGCTGGCGGAACCGCCATCCTGCATCGCGCCGACGTCACCACGCCTGAGGGCGTCGACGGTCTGGTGTCGGCCGCCCAGGCTGCCTTTGGCTCGAACATCGACATTCTGATCAACACCGCCGGCGGCATGGTGGCGCGCAAGCCGCTGCTGGAGATCGACGACGCCTTCTTCGACCAGGTCATGGACGTAAACTTCCGTTCGACCTTCCTGACGACGCGAGCGGTCGTGCCGCACATGTCGGAAGGTGCGGCCATCGTGAACTTCGCCTCCCAGGCGGGGCGTGACGGCGGCGGCCCCGGCGCCTCACTCTATGCGGCGTCCAAGGCGGCGGTGATGACCTTCACCCGCGCCATGGCCAAGGAGTTGGGTCCCAAGGGAATCCGCGTCAACGCCCTGTGCTGCGGCATGATCTCGACCCGCTTCCACGACGACTTCACCAAGCCCGAGGTGCGTCAGGCCGTGGCCAACGGCACGCCGCTGCGCCGTGAAGGCCGTCCGGGAGAGGCTGCCGACGTCGCCGTCTTCCTGGCGTCGGATGCAGCAGGGTTCATGACCGGCGCCAATGTCGACGTGAACGGCGGCACCTACTTCTCCTGAGCCTGAGGCAAGCGATGGCGGGCGCCCCTTTCTTACGACGCAGACCGGCGCGGCCCCTGGCGGCGCTGCTCGTCAGCCTGAGCGTGGCGCTGGGCGCGCCCGCCGTCGCAGCGGCCCAGGTCTGGGTTCCGTCCTGGCTGGCTTCGCCCATGCCGTGGCGGAACGAGGCCGCCGCCAATGGGGCGCCGTCGTTGCTGCGAAACGTCACTCTGCGGCAGGATCTGCTGATGGCGTCGGCGGCGACGGCGGTGCGCGTCCGGTTCAGCAATGAACTGGGCGAAGCGCCGCTGGTCATCGGCCGCGCCGAGGCGGGACTGAAGGGCGAGGCCGCGCGACCCCTGCGGTTTGGCGGCGCGACCCATTTGGCCATTCCGCCCGGCGGCTTCGCGCTCAGCGATCCGCTGGCCTTGGCGGTTCCCGCCTATGCGGAACTCGTGGTCAGCGCCTATCTGCCCGAAGAGACCCGGCCCGCCGTCCGTTTGGGTCCTGTGCGGCTCGCGGCGGGCGACGGCGCTCCCGCCGACGACGCGCCGCTTCTGCGAGGGCAGGGCGTGGTCTCGGCGGTGCTGGCCGAGCGGCCGAGCGCTCCTGCCGCCGTCATCGTCGCCGTCGGCGATTCCATCACCGAGGGCGGTTCGACGACCCTCGGCGCTCACCGGGCCTGGCCGCATCAGTTGGGCCGCCGTCTGGAAGACGCCTGTCCCGGCGCCTTTGTGGTCGTGAACGCCGGTATCGGCGGCAATATGGTGGCCTCGCACGGGCGGTCGCCCTCGCTCGTGTCGCGGCTGGAGCGCGACGTTCTGGCCATGCCCGGCGTCACCCATGTGGTGCTGATGGCCGGGCTCAACGATGTTCGCCAGAAGGGCCCGGCGCGCGACCGCCCCGGCGCCGGGGTGGACGAGGTCGCCGCCGGGTATCGCCAGGCTGCGCAGGCGCTGCAGTCCCATCACATCAAGGTCATCGGCGGGGTGCTGACGCCCATCCTGGCCTCGCCCGTGGCCGAGCCCGCCATTCCCGGCCCGACGACGGACGACAAGCGCCGCTCGCTCAACGCCCTGATCCGCCAGGGCGCGATCTTCGACGGCGTCATCGATTTCGAGGCGGCGCTCGACGATCCGGTCCGGCCCGGCCGCATCCGGGCGGGCGCGCACCGCGAAGACGGCTACCACCCCAACGACGAAGGCCATCGCCTGATGGCCGAGGCGATCGACGCCGACGTCTTCGCTCCCGACACCTGTTCTCCTTCGAGGCCCTGACATGATCTGTTCGACGCCTGTTCAACCGTCCGCCCCGCGTCGCGCTCGACGCGGTCTTGCGACCGTCCTGGCGCTCGCGTTCGCCGCCCTGGGGGCCGCGGGAACGGCCTCGGCTCAGGTCTGGAGCCCGGTCTGGACCGCCTCGCCCGCGCCCGACCGCAAGGACGGGACGCCCGAGGCGCCCGTGCAGTTCGCGGGGCAGACCGTCCGCCAGGACATGCGCCTCGGCGCCTCGGTGCGCGCGCTGCGGCTGCGCGTCAGCAACGAACTGGGTGATGCGCCGCTGCGCGTGGCCGACATGCGGCTGGGTCTTCAGGGCGCGCCGGAGGCGGCGCCGGTTCTCTTTGACGGACGCAGCGAGGTGGTGATCCCGGTCGGCTCCGTCCTGATCAGCGACCCGCTCGCCCTGGAGGCGCCGGCTTTCTCTCAAGTCTCGGTCAGCCTGCGCTTTCCCGATCCGACCCGCCCGGCCGTGCGCCGCACGGTCGTCAGGGTGGGGGAGGGGCCGGACACGCCTGGCGACGAGGTCGATCTGGATTACCGCCAGAATGTGATCTCCGCCGTCTATGGCGAACGTGACGCGGCGCCGACGGTCGTGGCGGCCTTCGGCGATTCCATCACCGAGGGCGCGACCGCGACCCTGGGGGCCGAGCGCGACTGGCCCAGTGTGCTGGCGCGCCGTTTCGAGGCGACCTGCCCCGGCCGTTTCGTGGTGCTGAACCAGGGCATCAGCGGCAACAAGCTGCTGGACCACGGCCGGTCCCATTCGGCTCTGGTGCGCCTGGACCGGGACCTCCTGGCCCTGCCCCAGATCGACTACGTCATCCTGCTGGAAGGCATCAACGACATCCGGCACGGCGGCGACCCCGCCAAGCCGGGCCGAAACGCGGCGGACATGGTCCAGGGCTATCGCCAGTTTGTCGCCCGTCTGCACGATCATGAGGTGAAGGTGGTCGCCGGAACCCTGACGCCGTTCAAAGGGTCGGAGCGCTACGACGCCCCGTCGTCCGAGACACGCCGGACCCTTAACGCCTTCATTCGTGACGGGGACGCTTTCGACGGGGTCGTGGATTTCGACGCGGCCGTCCGCGATCCGGCCGATCCCGAAGCCTTCCGCGCCGACGCCGCCCGTCCTGACAGGCTGCACCCCAATGACGAGGGCTATCGCCTGATGGCCGAGGCGGTCGATCTGTCGCTGTTCGGATGTGACGCCCGATGAGCGGGGCGAAGACGTCATGGGCGCCGCCTGGCGGCGGCGCCAAGCGCTGGGACCTGGCCGCTCTCGGCGAGGTGATGCTGCGTTTCGACCCGGGCGAAGGGCGGATTCGCAGCGCCCGCGCCTTCGACGTCTGGGAGGGCGGCGGCGAGTATAACGTCGCGCGCGGGCTCAGTCGGACCTTTCGACGACCGACAGCGGTGCTGACGGCCCTGCCACGCAACCCCCTGGGCTTCCTGGCCGAAAGCCTGATCGCTCAGGCGCGCGTGGACGTCGGCGCCATCGTCTGGCGCGACTACGACGGCGTCGGACGCGAGGCGCGGATGGGGCTCAACTTCACCGAGCGCGGCTTCGGCGTGCGCCCGCCCCAGGGGGTGTCCGACCGGGCCCATTCGGCGGCCTCGGCGCTTGATCCGCAGGCCTTCGACTGGGACGACCTTCTGGGGGCGACCGGGGCGCGCTGGCTGCACACGGGCGGTGTCTTCGCGGCCCTGTCGGCGCAGACGGCGCAGACGGCCCTCGCGGCCGTGCGGGCGGCGCGGCGTCTCGGCGTCACCGTGTCCTATGACCTCAACTATCGCGAGAGCCTGTGGCGCAGTCACCCGGACCCTGAGGTCCTGCGCGCGGTCAATCGGGCGATCGTGGCCGAATGCGACCTGGTCTTCGCCGACGACCGGGGGCTGGCCGCCTGCCTGGGTCTGGTCAGCGAAGAGGTCGGGCGGCGGGCCTGGCCCACCGATCCGGGGCCGCCGTCCAAGGCGGCGCAGATGGCCTTCGAGGCCTTTCCGCATCTCAGGGGCGTCGCCTACACCCTGCGCGATCCGAAGAGCGCCAGCGTCAACGGCTGGCAGGGCGTCTTCCACGAACGAAACGAACGGCACGTCTCCGTCGCTCGGCCTGATCTGGAGATCCTGGATCGCGTCGGGGGCGGCGACGCCTTCGCCTCGGGCCTCATCCACGGGCTCATGGCCGGCGATAGCGCCCAGCAGGCGGTGGAGCTGGCGGCCGCCCACGGCGCCCTGGCCATGACCACGCCCGGCGACAACGCCGAGACGGACCTGGCCGAGATCGAGGCGCTGATCCGCGGGGAGCGCGGCGGCAGCCGCTGAGGCGAGCGCTCTGACAGGAGCGGGTTTCAACGCGCGACCGGCGGGGGCGGCGTCGGCTGCGTGATAGGCTGGTATGGACAAATGATCCAAGTGGTCCGGTCTATTGGTCTATAAAATCGTCAGCATCTGGTCTGAAAATGGGTTGACAGATGGGTAGGGCCAATCCAGCGTTCAGCCAACAAAAAGAAACGCGGCTGGGAGGCACGCATGAGGCACTTTGGGGATGCCGGGGCTCGTTCGAGGTCCGGCAAGCGACTGACGACCATTCTGCTGACGACGACGGCGATGATGATCGCCGCCCCGGCGTTCGCTCAAAACGCCGAAACGGGGCAGGACGAGGCGGCCACCCAGGTCGACGAGATCGTCGTCACCGGCATCCGGGCGTCGCTGCAGAACGCGCTGTCGCAGAAGCGCAAGGCGGATAATCTGGTCGAGGTCATCGAGGCCGAGGACATCGGCAAGCTGCCGGATCAGAATCTGGCCGAGGTGCTTGAGAACGTCACCGGCATCCAGATCACCCGCGAGGCGGGCGTCGGACGCGGCGTGCAGATTCGCGGCACGGACGCGAACCGGGTCGAGATCAACGGGGTCTCCACCGTCGGGTCGGGCTCGGGACGTTCGGGCATCAGCTTCGACGATCTGGCTGCCTCGATGATCAGTTCGGTCGAGGTCATCAAGGTGCCCGAAGCCAAGACCATCGAAGGCTCGGTGGGCGGCACCATCAACCTGCGGACGATCCGTCCGCTGGATCTGAAAGAACCCCTGATCGCCTTCCGCGCGCAGTCGGAATACAGCGACCTGTCCGATACCCTGACCCCACGATACTCGGGCACGATGGGCAAGCGCTGGGACACGGATTTCGGTCAGTTCGGTTTAGTCGGCAGCTTCAGCTACGCCGAGCAGGATGTCGCCGCCTTCCGGCCGCGCGTCGACCGCGACGCCGTCGTCACGCCGACCTCCGGCCGGGCGAGCGCCGAGGCCTTCCCCTTCCTGCGCATCCAGTTCTTCAACCAGGACCTGGATAATTTTGAATATGAGACCAAGAATTTCGCAGGTTCGGCTGAGTGGAAACCCAGGGATAACCTGAAATTCTATTTCGACGTGACGCTGAATGACCAGCAGCGCGCCGAGCAGAGCTCGACGGTCCAGATCTCGACGGTGTCGGACAACGGCGTGGTCGACAATACGACGAACACCTCGTTCGAGACGGTCAACCTGGGCAAGGTTCAGGGACCGAACGGCGTCATCGACCTGGGCTCGGTCCAGGCCGTGCAGTCGGGCGTCATCCTGCCCCGCACGGACGGCAACCTGGCGCCCTATCTGCGGACCACCAGCGATACCGGCTCGCGCCTGACCGAGAGCCGGGTGTTCGCCCTGGGCGGCGAATGGCATCATGATCGCCTGTCGCTCAGCGGCCAGGCGTCGCTGTCGACCTCGGACTCGGTCCTGCCGAGCTTCAATACGACGCTGGAATTCGTCAATCCCAACGGACCTCAGCCGGTCCAGGGCGTGTCGCTGGCCAACGGCGTGCCGATTGAGTTCGATCTGCGCGACGGGACGCTGCAATTCGGCATCGCCCAGGGTCAGGCCTCCACGCCCACCGCAGCCCAGTTGCTGGACCCGGCCAACTACCGCCTGCACCAAGTGGCCCAGGGACGCAGCATCCGCGAGAATGAGGAGAAGGCGGTTCGCCTGGACGTTTCCTACGCCACGGACGGCATCCTGCCCTTCATCACCTCGGTCGACGCCGGCCTGCGCTGGAACGAGACGAGCGCGCTGAACGACAACGTCACCGGGACGACGAACTTCACCAACATCACTTCGTCCTTCTTCCGGCCGAGCGGTGATCGCTTCTCGAACCTGCTGACCGCGGGACCGAACAATTTCAACGCGGCCGATGACCGGCGTCTGTATTTCTCTGACTTCCTGATCATCGACGGCGCCCGCGCCTTCCGCGATCCTGCGGGAACGCTGGCGGGGTTCAACGCCGCGATCGCCGCCAGCAATGCGGCCAACGGCTCCAACATCCCGTTGATCGGCACGCCGACATCGCAGGCCAGCGCCTTCTTCGAAATCATCGAAGACACCAGCACCGCCTACTTGCAGGCGAATTTCGACGCCGAGCCGTTCGGTGTGCCGGTGCGCGGCAACGCGGGCGTCCGCTATGTCAGCACGGATCTGAGCTCGGTCGGCAACACGGTCGCCACCGGCGGAGTCTCGACGCGAGAGGTGTTTGACACCTCCTATGAGTTCTGGCTGCCGCGCTTCAATCTGGTCGCCGAACCGCGCGAGGACGTCATCCTCCGCGCCGGCGTCGCCCGCGACATCCGCCGCCCCGACTTCAACCGTCTGTCGTCCTCGGTGACCTTCGCCACCAGCGAGAACACGGCGGTCAACCGGGGCAATCCCAACCTGCAGCCTGAAACGGTCTTGTCGTTCGACCTCTCGGCCGAATACTACTTCGCTCCGTCCAGCCTGGTCAGCCTGGGCGTCTTCCACAAGGTGCGCGACAACCTGTTCGCCAGCGTCACGGAAAGCCCTCCGGACAATGCCGTGGACGGGGTCGTGAACAGAAGCCGTGATCCGTCCTGCCCCGGCGGCGGCATCTACAACCCGATCGCCATCATCAACGTCAACCATCCGGACAAGGGTCAGACGGGCATCTGCGTGCCTCTGTCGTCGACCTTCAACGTCGATGGAGAGACGACCCAGACCGGCGTCGAAGCGGCGTTCCAGTACGATCTGTCCCAGTGGGAGGACCGTCTGGGTTGGGCTTCGGGCTTCGGCTTCATCGGCAACTTCACCTATCAGAAGACCGGCGGAAACGTGGACAGCTACCGGACCATCGGCCTGACGCGCAACACGACCCGGGATCTGGGCTTCAATCCTCTGCCCCAGGACCTGGTCGAGCTGGAGAACCTGTCCAAGTATTCCTACAACGCGACGGTCTTCTATGAGCGGGGCGGGCTGAGCGCGCGGATGCGCTATACGTGGCGCTCGGACTTCATCAACACCGAGGCCTTCACCTCGGCCTTCGATGTGCCGCGCATCAGCGACGACCGCGGCCAGCTCAATGCCAGCGTCAACTATGAGTTCAACCGTTGGGCCAGCGTCGGCATCGAGGCGATCAACCTCACGCGGGAAGACGCCAACGAGTACTGCATCAATGACGATGCGCTGCTCTGCTACAATGGTCTGACCGATCGCCGCGTGGTTGCGGGTCTCAATATCCGGTTCTAGCGACGATCAGCGTCCCTGAGCGAGCAACAGGCCGGTCCGTTCAGCGGACCGGCCTGCATTGTGTTGCGCGGCGGGGCCTAAAAATATAGGGCTGCATTATAGATAATCAGTCGCCCAGGCTAACGTGACCATCAAAAGACATAGTCTGTCGCCGGACGCGATTGCTGACGAACTTGTGGTTCGGATCGTGCGCGGGGATCTCGCGCCGGACGCCAAGCTGCGCCAGGACCATGTCGCGGAGGAGTTTCAGGTCAGCCATGTCCCGGTGCGCGAGGCGTTTCTGCGTCTTGTCGCCAGGGGGCTGGCGGTCAGCAAGCCGAATGTCGGGGTCAGGGTCGCCCCTCTGGATCAGGCGGCGCAACGCGAGGTGAAGCTGATGCGTGCAGCGCTGGAGCCGCTGGCCCTGATGCATTCGGTGCCCAACCTGACCCAGGACGAGATCGGGCGGCTGGAGGATCTGCGTCTGACCTGCGACGCCGCGGAGAACATCTATGACTGGGAGGCGGCCAACCGCGCCTTCCACCTGGGCACCATGGCGGCGTGCGGCATGCCGAGGCTGCTCGAAGACGTCGGCAATCTGCAACTGCACGGCGCGCGCTACATGCTGGTGCAGTACAAGGACCGATGGAGGCCCCGGCCCGACGCCGATCACCGCGCCCTGATGGCGGCGATCCGCATGCGGGACGTCAAGGCGGCGGTGGCGACGGTCGAACGCCATCTGGGGCGGGCGGTCTAGGCCTGCCCCGGTTCAGGGCGTCGAGCCCGATGGCGCGGGTGTGGGATCACGCGGCCTGCTCTTGAGCGCGCGCCTCAGCGGGCTTGGGGCAGGGCGTGGCCTCGGCGACCTCGGCGCGCAGGTTCAGCTTGTTGAAGAGCAGGGCGTCCTTGTCCTCGCCGGGGTTGTCGGCGGTCAGCAGGGTGTCGCCGACGAAGATGGAGTTGGCGCCGGCGAAGAAGCACAGGGCCTGCAGTTCGTCGCTCATTTCGGAACGCCCGGCCGACAGGCGAACATAGGCGCGCGGCATCAGGATGCGGGCGGTGGCGATGGTGCGGACCATCTCGATCGGGTCCAGCGGGGCCATGTCGGCCATCGGCGTGCCCTTCATCGGCATCAGCATGTTGATCGGCACGGATTCCGGAGGCTCTTCCAGCGAGGCCAGGGTGCGCAGCATGTCGATGCGGTCGTCGGCGGTCTCGCCCATGCCGACGATGCCGCCCGAGCAGACGTTGATCCCCGCCGCGCGGACGCGGTCCAGCGTGTCCAGCCGGTCGGCGAAGGTGCGGCTGGTGATGACCTCGGCGTAGTAGCGCTCCGAGGTGTCGATGTTGTGGTTGTAGTAGTCGAGGCCCGCCTCGCGCAGCTGGGCCGCCTGATCGTCTGTGAGCATGCCCAGGGTCATGCAGGTCTCCAGACCCATCTCCTTGACGCCCCGGACCATGGCCAGGACGCCCGGCATGTCGCGCGCCTTGGGCGAGCGCCAGGCGGCGCCCATGCAGTAACGCGTGGCGCCCGCCGCCTTGGCCTTGCGCGCCTCATTCAGGACCTTTTGGACCTCCATCATCTTGGACGCCGACAGCTCCGAGTCGTAGCGCGCCGATTGCGAGCAATAGGAGCAGTCCTCAGGGCAGCCGCCGGTCTTGATGGACAACAGCTTGGAGCACTGGATCGTGCTGGGTTCGAAGTGAGCCCGGTGCACCCTCTGGGCCCGATAAAGCAGGTCCATGAAGGGCGCGTTGTAGATGGCGTGTGCGTCTGTCTCTGAATTATCTATCATTTATGCCGTCAGCCGCTGATCAAACGATTTCATGGAAAATAATAGATATCAATTTCCGTGAGTCTGCCATTGGGCGCTTATTATATATAATAATGCTCAACTTAAGGATTGAGAGCAGGACGCTCGGCTGCTCGCGGCAGTCGGAAGCCGCCTCACGCGCGGGCGAGGCAAGCTCTGCGAGCCAGCCGAGCGCAAGCCTGTCTCCTGTAGGAGGCAGGAGGGCTGGGGCCGTCTACCGTGGGCGGAGATTGGGAATGAGGGGGCGGGATCGCGGCTCCGCTCTGGTCCGCGATCCCTGCGCGCTTAACCTGCGCTGTAGCTGGTCTTGATCTGGGTGAAGAAGTCGGCGGCGGCGAAGCCCTGTTCGCGCGCGCCGTAGCTGGACTTCTTCGTGCCGCCGAAGGGCACGTGATAATCGACCCCGGCGGTCGGCAGGTTGACCATGGTCATGCCCGCCTTGGCGCGTCGCTGGAAGTCGCGGGCGTATTTCAGCGACTGGGTGACGATGCCCGCCGACAGGCCGAACTCGGCGCCATTGGCGACGGCCAGGGCTTCTTCGTAGTCCTTGACCCGTATCGTCGAGGCGACAGGCCCGAAGACTTCCTCGTTGTTGATGCGCGAGGCGGCGTCGGTGTCGGCGATCAGGGTCGGCTGGACGTACCAGCCGGGCGCATCGAGGGTCAGCCGTTCTCCGCCCGCCGCGATGCGACCGCCCTCGGAACGGGCGATGTCGATATAGCGGTAAGAGGTTTCACGCTGATCTTCGGACACCGCCGGGCCGATCTGGGTGTTGGGATCAAGCGCGCCGCCGACGCGCAACGCCGCAACCCGTTCAGCCAGCAGGGCGACGAAGCGGTCATGAATGCCATCCTGCACGATCAGGCGGCTGGAGGCGGTGCAGCGCTGGCCGGTGGCGAAGAAGCTGCCGTCCAGTGCGATGGCGACGGCGCGTTCCAGATCCGCGTCGTCCAGCACGATCAGCGGATTCTTGCCGCCCATCTCCAGTTGCACCCGCGCCTGACGCGCCACGGCCCCGGCGGCGACGCCTGCGCCGACCCCTTGCGAGCCCGTGAAGCTGATCCCGTCGACATCGACATGATCGACGATGGCCTGACCCACGTCTCCCCGTCCGACCACCATGTTCAGCACGCCTTTAGGCAGGCCGGCTTCATGCAGGATGGCGACCAGGGCCTCGGCGGTCGCAGGCGTGTGGCCGGCGGGCTTGAGCACCACGGTGTTGCCGAAGGCGAGCGCCGGCGCCGCCTTCCACGCCGGGATGGCGATGGGGAAGTTCCAGGGGGTGATCAGGCCATAGACGCCGACCGCCTGGCGATAGGTCTGGACCTCGACGCCGGGCCGGGTCGAGGCCAGGTTCTGGCCGTGCAGGCGCAGGGCCTCGCCGGCGAAATACTTCAGGATGCGCGCGGCGCGGGCCGTCTCGCCTATGCCCTCGGCCAGCGTCTTCCCCTCCTCGCGCGACAGCAGTTCGCCGACGGCCTCGCGACGCTCCATCAACAGGGTTCCGGCTCGGTCCAGCACGTCCGAGCGGACTTCGGGCGAAGCCTCCGACCAGGCCGGGAAGGCGGCCTTCGCAGCCGCCACGGCGGCGTCCACCTCGGCCGCGCCGCCCTGGGGCGTGCGCGCCACGATCTCGCGCACGTCCGACGGGTTCAGGCTCTCGGCCGGTCGGTCGGCGGCGACCCGTTCGCCGTTGATCCAGTGGCTGAGCGAAAGGGGGGCGGTCGTCATGCGGGCGATCCTTGAGAAGACTTCGTTCCGTCGTCGCCCATGAAGGGCGGTTCCGACAAGCCGTAAAATTCGGATGCTCTCTCCCAACCCTGGACCGGCGGCATGGACCCCGCAGCTTCCGCTGCGGGGTTTTTGCGTTTGGGATCAATCTCAGTCGGCCGCCGGGTATTCGAACGGATCGGTCGGCGTCGGCTGGGTGGGCAGGGGCATGCGCGGCAGGGGGGCGTCGCGGTTGGCTGCGTTCAGCAGGAAGCTGGCCAGGATCACCGCCGCCTGACGCAGGTCCTCCGGCTTCAGGTGGTCATAGCTGTCGATGCTGGTGTGGTGGATGCGGCTGGAATAGTCGAGCGGGTCCTGGATGAACTGATACCCTGGCACGCCCACCGTCTGCATATAGACGTGGTCGGTGCCGCCCGAGGGCCGCAGCGAAACCGTGGTGGCGCCCATGCTGGCGAACGGGGCCAGCCATTCCTGGAAGATCGGGGCGGCGGCGACATTGCCCTCTGCGTTGATACCGCGGATCTTGCCCGAGCCGTTGTCCAGGTTGAAATAGGCGACCAGGTCGCGATAGCCGGGGCGCGGCTCGACCGGCCAGCGATTCCGCCAGGTCCGGTTGCTGGGCAGGGCGGCGAGGGCCGGGTCCGTCGCGGGCGCGCGCGTGGCCAGGTAGCGATCGACATAGGCCAGCGACCCCAGGATGCCCTGCTCTTCGCCGTTCCACAGGGCGAAGCGGATGGTTCGCTTGGGCTTGACCTTCATCTGCGACAGGATGCGGGCGGCCTCCATGACGACGGCGCTGCCGGCCGCGTTGTCCTGGGCGCCGTCCGAAGCGACCCAGCTGTCGAGGTGGGCGCCGGCCATGACGTATTCGCCCGAGCGGTCCGTGCCGGGAATGTCGGCCAGGATGTTGTAGGCGTTGACGTCCTCGTCGTGGAACTGGACCTCGCTGAGCAGCGACAGGGTCGGCGGCGTGTCGGTCAGGGCCAGGCGGGCGAGGCGGCGATAGTCCTCGGCCGCGATCTCCATGCCCGGCAGCTTGGGCGTGGCGCCGACCTGATAGGTGTAGCCGGTGCCGTGCAGCAGGCCGCCGTCGCGCTGGGACATCTTCACCCAGGCCAGGGCGCCTTCCTCGGCCAGGAAGGCGTCGAGGCGGCCGGCGAACTCCGCCATCTTGAGCTGACGTTCGACGGGGACGTGACTGTGCTGCGGCTGGACGTAGGTGTTGCGGTCGCGCAGTTCGGCGTCGGTCCAGCGGCGGAAGGCCGGCTCGGTCGGCTCTGAGCCGGTGTTGGGCAGGGACAGCATGACGATCTTGCCGGCCAGCTTGCCGCGCCACTTGTCGAAGTCCTCGACCTTGGTGATCGGGGCGACGATGACGCCGGCGCTGATGGTTCCGTTGGTCGAGGGCGTCCAGGCCACGGGAATGGCGCGCAGTTCGATGGCCCGTGGCGACGTCATGCGGGCGCTGGAGCGGACGATGGACCAGCCGCGGCCGAACTCGAAGCCCTCGGCGCGGACGTTCGACAGGCCCCAGTCGCGGAAACGCTGCTGGCTCCATTGCTCGGCCTGACGCATCTGCGGCGAGTTGGTCATCCGCCCGCCGATCCGGTCGGTCAGATAGGCGGCGGTCTGCATGACCTCGCTGTGGTTCAGGCCTTGATCAATGATGCCGTTGATGGCGACCCGGTCCACCGATTGGGACAGGGCAGGCGTGGCGATGCACAGGGCGGACAGCCCGACGAGCAGATGTTTCATGTGAAAACCCCCAGGAACTAGTGTTGGGGGCATATGACGCTATGAAGCGGCGCGCTGCAAACCGTGAAGCTAGTCGGCGCGCAGGATGGCGATGGCGTCTTCACAGAAGGCGATGCGCTGGCTTTCGTAGGTCAGTCCAGCCTTGAGCACGAGGTGCTGCAGTTTCTGGCCCCTGGCGGTCGGGGCGTGCGGGAAGTCGCGGGCCTCGATGGCCTGATAGGTCGCCAGCTTCTGGCGGTGCTGCGCCGCCAACTGCTCCAGGGTCTCGATCAGGTCGGTCGGGCCGACGACGGCTTCGGCGCGCAACCGCACCATCAGTTCGTCACGGATCGGCAGGACGCCTTGGCGTTCTGCGACCCAGCGTTCCAGTTCACCGCGCCCAGCCGGCAATACCCTGTACCTGCGCTTGCGCCCGCGACCCCCTTCGGTCGGCAGGGCCTCGATCCATCCGGCGGCCTCCAGCCGGGCCAGTTCACGATAGATCTGTTGATGCGTCGCCTGCCAGAAGTAGCCGATGGAGCGGTCAAATCGGCCGGCCAGATCGGACCCCGAACCGGGATGCTCGGTCAGGGCGGTCAGCAGGGCGTGCGGCAGGGACATCGGCTTCTCGGCGGTGGTCGTTGAGGCCGGACTTTAGTCGGGAACCTCGCCGAGGCCACCCCGCGTAGGGGTTCAGGTCTCGACTGCGGCTGCCCTGCGCGCGCCCTTACGCGAGATCAGCAGGCCGAACACCGCCGCCAGCGGGAACATCAGCACCCCATAGACAGCGGCGGGCAGAGACATGTCCGGCACCGCCAGCACCGACTCGGCGATGACGATGGCCAGGGTGGCGTTGTGCAGCCCGACCTCGAAGGCGCTGGCGATCGACTGTTCGCGGTTGATGCGGAACAGGCGCGGGACGATGAAGCCAATGCCCAGGCTGAGAATGCAGAAGCTGACGACAATGCCGGCCAGGGCGATGAAGTCGTCCTTCAGCACCGCGAAGTTGGACACGACCGCCCCGGCGATCACCAGGGTCAGGATGACGACCGAGGCCAGCCGGACCGGCTTGTCCATGGCGCGGGCGAAACCGGGCTTGAAGCCGCGCACCAGCATGCCCAGACAGACGGGCGCCAGCACGATCATGAAGACCTCGATGGTCTTCTTCAATTGCAGCCCCACCGTCATGTCGCCCGGCTGGAACCAGGCGATCGACAGGTTGACGATCACCGGCAGGGTCAGGACGGCGATGACCGAGTTGATCGCGGTCAGGCTGATGTTCAGGGCCACATCGCCCCGGAACAGATGGCTGTAGAGATTGGCCGTGGTCCCGCCGGGCGAGGCCGCCAGCAGCATCATCCCTACCGCCAGAACCGGCGGCAGGCGGAACAGCAGCACCAGGCCGAAACAGACGGCGGGCAGAAGCAGCAGCTGACAAGCCAGGGCCAGGGCGACCGCCTTGGGCCGCTTGCCGATGCGGGCGAAGTCGCCGGGCGTCAGGTCCAGCCCCAGGCCGAACATGATGACGCCCAGGGCGACCGGCAGGCCGATCATGGCCAATGGCGAATCCATGACGTCATTCTCCCCCGAGAAACCTCAGACCCGACCAGCGAGAGCGCGCCCCGCCGCCCGGCCCGAGAAGATGCACCCGCCCAGGAAGGTGCCTTCCAGCGCATTGTAACCATGTAATCCGCCGCCGCCGAAGCCCGCAGCCTCGCCTGCGGCGTATAGTCCCTCGAACGGCGTCCCGTCCGCCTTCAGCACCTGGCTCGACAGATCGGTTTGCAGCCCGCCCAGCGACTTGCGAGTCAGGACGTGCAGCCTGACCCCGATCAGCGGCCCGGCCTTGGGGTCCAGCAGCCGGTGCGGCGTCGCCGTCCGCGCCAGCCTGTCGCCGAGGTAGCGGCGGCTGTTGTGGATACTCATGGCCTGAAAATCCTTGGTGTAGGGATTGGCCATCTGGGCGTCGCGGTCCTCGACCTGCTGACGAACCAGAGCCGGGTCCAGCAGGGGCCGTTCGGTCAGGGCGTTCATCCTGGCCACCAGGGTCTCCAGATCGTCGGCGAAGACGAAGTCGGCGCCCTTGTGCTTGAAGGCGTCGACGGCGGGCGGCGCGCCCCTGCCCAGCCGCGACATCAGCACCTTCAGCAGCTTGCGCTCGGTGATGTCGAGGTTCTGCTCGGAGCCCGACAGGGCGAACTCCTTCTCGATGATCTTCTGGGTGACGATGAACCAGGAGTGGTCGTGTTCGGCCAGGTCTGGCGTGGTCCGCAGATGCTTCAGCGTCGCCATGGTGTCGTGACCGGGCAGGGCGGGCGCGGGCAGCCTCCGCCCCAGGGCGTCCAGCCACAGCGGCGACGGCCCGGGCAGGATGCGGATGGCGTGCCGGGGCCAGATAGGGTCCCAGTTCTGCACCCCCTCGACGTAGTGCCACATACGGTCGCGGTTCACGAGCCGGCCCCCGGCTTGGCCCGCAATGTCCAGCATGCGCCCGTCGACATAGGCGGGGACGCCGGTGATCATCGACTTCGGCGGCGATCCCAGCCGCTCGGGCCAGAAGCGGCGCACCTTGTCATGGTCGCCGCCGATGCCGCCCGAGGCCAGAACGACGGCCTGTGCTCTCAGGGTGAAGTCGCCGACCACGTTGCGGTTCGAGGCCGCACCGCGCGGCGCCGCGTCGGCGGCCAGGATCGCGCCCGCCACGCCTGTGACGCGGCCGCCCTCGACCAGCAGTTGATCGACCCGGCGACGGTGGTGGAAGGTCAGCCGCCCATCCTTCGCCGCCGCTCGTGCGCGGTCGGCGAAGGGCTCGGACACGCCCGTTCCCGTGCCCCAGGCGACGTGAAAGCGCGGCACGGAATTGCCGTGGCCGAAGGCCTGCCCCCCGCCGCGTTCGGCCCAACCGACCATGGGGGTCAGGCTGATGCCATGCTGTTTCAACCAGGCGCGCTTCTCGCCGGCGGCGAACTCGACATAGGCACGTCCCCACTGCACCGCCCACTCATCCTCGGCCAGCGGCCCGGCCAGCCGGTCCCAGCCCGCGCTGCCGCGCCAGTCCCGCCAGGCCAGGTCGACGCTGTCGCGTACGCCCAGCTTCCGCTGCTCCGGCGAGTTGACCAGGAACAGTCCGCCGAACGACCAGAAGGCCTGGCCGCCCAGATTGGCAGGATTCTCCTGATCGACCAGCGCCACCCGCTTGCCCGCCTGAACCAGTTCATTGGCGGCGACCAGTCCGGCCAGTCCTCCGCCCACCACGATGACGTCCGCGTCCATACCTATAGCTCCGCTGCTGTCACACAGCTAACATGAGTGTCAGTATGAAACGAGAGTTTCTTTGGCGAACACGTGTGTTAATATGTATTGACAGATAGGTGAGTAGCGTGATCGTCTGAGGCTAACCGCTGCCGGCGCCGCCCCGGCTCGCGGAATTATTCGGCGGCGTGGAAACGTTGCGGAACCCGTTGGGGAACGGGCCGCACCCTGGGGAGGGTTCTCAAATGGCGACATCCGTCGTTCATGCACGGCTGGCTGCAACCGTATCGCTGTTGGCGCTGTGTATCGGGGCGCCCGCCCTGGCCCAGACTGCCCCTGACGCAGGGGCGACGGCGGTCGACGACATCATCGTCACCGCTCAGAAGCGCGAAGAATCCATCCAGGACGTGCCGATCGCGGTGTCCGCTTTCTCGGCCGAGACCCTGGACGCGATGAAGATTGAGGGGGGCTCCGAGCTGATGCGGGCCATCCCGAACGTCAGCTTCTCCAAAGGCAACTTCAGCATGTACAACTTCTCGATCCGTGGGATCGGGACCAAGGCGATTTCGGCGTCTTCCGATCCGGCGGTGGCGGTCAGTTTCAACAACACCCCCTTGATCCGAAATCGCCTGTTCGAGCAAGAATACTTGGACGTGAACCGGGTTGAGGTCCTGCGCGGGCCGCAGGGGACCCTCTATGGCCGGAACGCCACGGCGGGCGTGGTCAATATGATCCCGAATCTGCCGGGGCCGGATTTCGACGCCATGCTAAAGGCCGAGGCGGGCAACTACGGCTCCGTGCGCGGCCAGATGATGGTCAATATCCCGCTGACTGAGACCTTCTGGGTGCGAGCGGCGGGGTCGATGACCAAGCGGGAAGGCTTCGATCACAACACCTTCCTTGATACCAAGGTGAATGGTCGGGATCTGTACTCCACACGTCTGTCAGCGGCGTGGGAGCCGAGTGATCGGTTTAACGCCAACTTGATCTGGGAGCATTTTGGCGAAGACGACAATCGCTCGCGTACGGGCAAGCAACTGTGTACCCGTGATCCCGGCCCTACGCGCGTCGGTGCGCAGGCTGTGCCTAACTTCATGACGCAAAATCGTCTCAGCCAAGGCTGTTTGCCCGGCGGGCTCTACGGTGACGCTGCCTACGGCACTCCGAATGGCGGCTCATTTGCGCATTGGTACCAGGCTAGGTAGTGTGGACAAAGTGGATTCCCAAATCACCAGATGACTGATTCAAGGCT
>NZ_QLLC01000038.1 GCF_003350205.1 Brevundimonas bullata
CCCTTCATGGGGAGGGTGGCTGAGCCCGCAGGGCGAAGTCGGGTGGGGGCGCTTTAGCAATCTAGCCGCCGCGCCTGCATCGCCTCGCCCTCCCCACCCGGTCGCTTCACGACCACCCTCCCCATGAAGGGGAGGGAGAAGTCGTATCCTAGGCCGCGAACCGCCCGCCCTTGGCCGCATAGGCCTGCGTCCCGCGGGTGAACACCTTGTCGCTCGGCAGGATGGTGTCGATCGGCAGGTCCTCGGCCCCTTTCAGTCGCTCGTACAGGGGTCCGAAGTCCTGCAGCGTCACCGCCTTCAGTTCCTCGATGCTGTCGATGACGAAGTAGACCTGCTGGAAGTCGTCGATCCGGTAGAGGGTCTTCATCACCCGTTCCAGGTCAAAGCCCAGGCGATTGGGCGAGGCGTCTTCCAGGCTGAACACGCTCTCGGTCGCCGACGAGACGATGCCGGCCCCATAGATGCGCAGGCCGTCGGCCTCCTTCATCAGGCCGAACTCGACCGTGTACCAATACAGCCGCGCCAGCTTGTCCAGCATCCCCAGCGACGCCGCCCTCTGCCCGCCCTTGCCATAGGCCTCCATATAGGCGGCGAAGTCGGGGTCGGTCAGCATCGGCACATGGCCGAAGACGTCGTGGAAGATGTCGGGTTCCTGCAGGTAGTCCAACTGATCCGGCTTGCGGATAAACTGTCCCGAGACAAAGCGGCGATGGGCCAGGTGGTCGAAGAAGACATCCTCGGGCACCAGTCCCGGCACGCAGACCACGGTCCAGCCGGTCAGGGCCTGGAGTTTGGGGTTCATCACCTCGAAGTCGGGGATGCCGCCTGTGTTCAGATCCAGAGCCTCCAGCCCGCGCATATAGGCGTCGCAGGCGCGGCCCGGCAGGATCTTCATCTGCCGGGCATAGAGGGTGTTCCAGGTCTCGTGTTCGACGTCGGTATAGGCGTCCCAGTTCTGAGGGATGGTCCAGTCGGCGGCGGCGCCTTCGGGCGGGGCTTCAAAGACGTGTTCGAAATCGGACATGGGAACGCTCCTCTCGGCTCTGACGGCCGTTACAGGCAGATTAGCGCGCCCTCGGGCCGTCGTCACGCACGTCTATTGCAAGGTTTGCGACCGTGGCGCGTGGCGTCCCCGTGCATCAATCGTGAACCACTCCCGCTCGGCCTCGATCGTCAAGGGTTCGATCTCCGGCGTGGCCACCAGCGCCTCCTCTGCGGCATAGGCGATCACCCCGCCTTCGGCGTCGGCGATGAGGATGCGATAGAAGGGCTGATCGCTGGCGACCACGCCCGTCTCTGCGGCCGGGCCTGCGTAGGATGCGTCCACATCCATGACCAGGCCGTGGAAGGCGTGATCGCGATGGCGGACGATCTGTCCGAGGCCGAACCGGGCTGTGTGAACCTGGGTCATGGTGCAATCAATACGTCCAGCAGGCTGAAGCGGATGCATCCGGGCCGTTCATCTCCGCGACAGAATGTCTTGGCTTCGCCGCATACCCCGGTTTAACTTGATCAGGACGGGCGCCGCTTCGGACCGCCCACATGAAAGCTCGGCCCATGCCGGAGACCCCTGGCGCGCCTGTACGGCGCGACGCGCGGTCCCTGCCCACGAAGTCCCGCGATTCAGGGGCTTCCGGTCGCGATGCGCCCCTCTATGGCGCGCTCGACCTGGGGACCAATAACTGCCGCCTGCTGATCGCGCGCCCGTCGCGCGACGGGTTCCGGGTGGTCGACAGCTTCAGCCGCATCGTCCGGCTGGGCGAAGGCCTGTCGCACACCGGCCGGCTCGACGACCGCGCCATGGATCGCGCCTATGACGCCCTGGCCCTGTGCGCCGAACGCGTGGCCCGCAAGGGTCTGGACGCCAGCCGCCTGACCGCCGTCGCCACCCAGGCCTGCCGCGCCGCCGACAACGGCCAGGCCTTCATCGAACGGGTCCGTCGCGGCACCGGCCTGAAGCTCAAGATCATCGACCCGGCCGAGGAGGCCAGCCTGTCGGTCGCCGGTTGCCTCAACCTGTTCGACCCCAGGGCCGATGCGGTTCTGGTCATCGACGTGGGCGGCGGCTCGACCGAGCTGTCATGGATGACCCGCGCCGCGCGCGGCTTCGAGAACAAGGGCTGGATGTCGGCGCCCCTGGGCGTCGTCACCCTGGCCGAACGTCACCCGGAACCGGCCGGCGACACCGAAGCCTGGTTCGAGGCCATGGTCGCCGACGTGGGCGAACACCTGGCCGCCGGCGGGCCCAGCGACGCCTCGGTGCGCCCCCTGTTCGAGAGCGGACGGGTGCATATGGTCGGCACCTCGGGGGCCATCACCAGCCTGGCGGGCATTCATCTGGGTCTGCGCCGCTATCAGCGTGATCTGGTCGACGGCCTGTGGATGACGCGCGGCGACTGCGAAGCGGCGGCGCTGCGGCTCAAGCGGCTGGGTCCGGCGGGCCGGGCGGCGGAAAGCTGCATCGGGCCGGATCGCGCCGATCTGGTTCTTGCGGGGGCTGCGATTCTGGAGGCCGTCCAGCGCGCCTGGCCCTGCGAACGCGTGCGCGTCGCCGACCGCGGTCTGCGCGAAGGCCTGCTGCTGCAAAAAATGCGCGATGACCGCCAGAAGCCCCGTCGACGCCGTCGCCGGGGCCGTTCAAACGGCCAGGCGGGCAATCAGGCGGCGGGCGCTCCGGCGACCTGAACCGGCAGGTCGATGTCGCAGACCGAGAAGTCCGCCCCCTTGGCCTGACGCGCCGCCTCGGCCAGGGTCCTGAACTGGGCTGAGGCCGTGTCCAGCACCTGCACCGAGGGCCGTTCAGCCTGCGGCAGGTCCGACGCCACACGCACACGCGTCATCTGATCGGGGCCGGTGACGATGCCGTCCGGGTTGGGGCTGGCCTTCAGCGACCGCACCACGTCAAGGCCCGACACCACCCGCCCCCAGATGGTGTAGCGCTTGTCCAGCGACGGATAGGCCTGGCGCATCAGGAAAAACTGGCTGTTGGCGCTATCGGGTGCCTCGTCGCGCGCCATGCCGGCGACGCCGGGGCAATAGAGGCCCCAGGCGTGGACCTTCTTGTCCGCCGTGGTGGCCATATAGGCGTCCGGCTGGGTCTGGACCGGCAGGGAATGCAGGAAGCCCAGCACGGCCCCGGCGGGCGCGGCCACCGCCGTGAAGGGCGTCTGGCTGTCGCGGCGGAAGGTGAACTCGGCCTTCAGGTCAGGATAGGGGCTCTGTCCCTCGCCCGTGCCGAGGGGATCTCCGGTCTGGGCCATGAACTGATCGATCACCCGGTGCCAGACCTGACCGTCATAGAAGCCGCGCCCCGCCAGAAGCCGGATGCGCTCGACATGGCCCGGCGCCAGTTCGGGAGCCAGCTCGACCAGAATGCGGCCCTTGCTGGTGTCGATCACCAGCAGGTTCTCAGGCGCAACCGTGCGCCACGCGCTTTCGACCATGGCGGGAGCCGCCGGTGTCGGCGCCGCCTCCTGCGCCCAGGCCGAGCCGGCCAGAATCAGGACGGACGCCGCCGCCAAACCCGTTGAAACGCGCATCCTTGTCCCCTCCCAAGGTCGATAATCAGCCGCCCGTGACCTCGACCACAGGCTGCACGTCGCAGATGCCGAACTGTGCGCCGCGCGCGGTGCGGGCGGCCTCGACAGCGGCGTTGAAGGCGGGCGAGCCCGGCGTCGCCGCCCGCACGGTCGGGCGCTGGCCTTCCGGCAAGGCCGAGGCCAGTTGCACCTTGGTCATGACATCGGGGTCAGCGACCTTGCCGTCCTCGGCGTCGTCGCCGGCCTTCAGCGCCTTGACCACGTCCAATCCCTGCACCACCCGGCCAAAGGTCGTGTAGCCGCCGTTCAGATTGTCGTTCTGGCCCGTCATCAGGAAGAACTGGCTGTTGGCGCTGTCGGGCGAACCCGCGCGGGCCATGCCCGCCACGCCGGGGCAGAACAGGCCGCTGGCCCCCACCTTGAAGTCGGCGGTGACGAACATCTGGGCGTCCGGCTGGGTGGTGATGGGCAGGCTGCCCATGATCCCGCGCACGCCTGGGCCGCTGTTCTCGACCGCGACAAAGCCGCTGTCGCGCCCGCGACGGAAGCTGAACTCGCCCTTCAGATCCGGCAGTTCGCTGCCGCCCTCGCCCGTGCCCTTGGGATCGCCGGTCTGGGCCATGAAGTTCGGAATGACGCGGTGGAATTTCAGCCCGTCATAAAAGCCCTGTTGGGTCAGGGTGCGTATCCGTTCGATGTGGGACGGCGCGGCGCGCGGCTCCAGCTCGACCAGGACCCGGCCCTTGGCGGTGTCGATCACCCAAAGGTTTTCCGGCGAAACCGTGCGCCATTCCGCCGTTTGAGCGACTGCGCCGCCCGCGATCATCGAGACCGCTGCGGCGGCCAGAAGCGTCTTGAAGTTCATGTCTATCCTGAAATCTAGCGCAGCACCTTGGCGCGCACCTGGGCGGCGACCGCCGGGCTGACGAAGCTCTCGATCGCACCGTCCAGACGGGCGATCTCCTTCACCAGCCGCGAGGCGATGGCCTGATGGCGCGGATCGGCCATCAGGAACACGGTCTCTATGTCGCTGTTGAGGCGCTGGTTCATCGCCGTCATCTGGAACTCGTATTCAAAGTCCGCGACCGCACGCAGGCCGCGCACGATGACGTTGGCGTCCACTTCCTCGGCGAAATGCATCAGCAGGCTGCTGAACGGCCGTACTTCGATATCGGCGTCGAAGCGCGCCACCTCGGCCTTCAGCATCTCGACCCGCTCGGCGGTCGAGAACAGCGGGCCCTTGTCGTCGTTCTGGGCCACGCCGATCACCAGCCGGTCGACCAGTTTGATCGCCCGCCCGATGATATCCATGTGGCCGTTCGTGACCGGGTCGAAAGTCCCCGGATACAGTCCGATGCGCATGGTCTTGGCCTCCCCGCGTTTCGACCCGTTTAGCAGGTGCGAAATCAACGGCCTAGATCGCCTGACACGGGTTTGATCGCCAGGCGTCGATCAGACGCGAAATCAGGGGCTCCGCCGGGCCGAACGGATGGCCGTCGATAG
Organism: Brevundimonas bullata; assembly: GCF_003350205.1. GTDB lineage: Bacteria > Pseudomonadota > Alphaproteobacteria > Caulobacterales > Caulobacteraceae > Brevundimonas > Brevundimonas bullata. The sequence continues at coordinate 5,043 of NZ_QLLC01000038.1, forward strand.
CGGCCACGGCGCAGGCGGGCGTGGCGCTGTTGCAGATAAAGGCGGCGTCGAAGGCCGCCAGATCGGACAGGCGCACTGGGCGGGTTTCGCTGTCTAGACCGAGGTCCGCCATCCCGCGTTGCAGCAAGGCCTGCCCCGTCCCCGCCAGCATCGGCGCCTCGGGCCAGATCACCGTCTCGCCCTGGACGAAGCCGATGTTCCAGATGGACCCTTCGGAAATCCGCCCCTCGGCGTCGACGAACAGGGCGTCGTCGAACCCGGCCAGAACCGCCTGACGCCGCGCGCGGGTCAGGCCGAAGGTGGCGGCGTGCTTCAGATGCGCGACTTCTCGGGCATAGGCTTGGCTCTGAAGCCTCAGCAGCGTGGTCAGCGGCGACGCAGGCGGCGACAGCGTGGTCAGAACGCGCGGCTCGACCACCGCCTCCGGCGCCCGCAGGCTGACGGCGTCCGAGAACAGGTTGACCCGCAGGCTGAACCGGCCGGAGCGCCCGTCCAGCGCCTGTCGCATCCGCTCGCGCAAGGTCGCTTCGGGCAAGGCGACGCCGAACAGTTCCACGGCCTCGGCGTCCAGGCGTGCCAGATGCATATCCAACCCCCGCACCCCGCCGTCCTCCACCTGCATCGAGGTGAAGGCGCCATAGTTGGACAGAGCGAAATGGCCGAGGTCGGCGGCGCTGGCGGGCTGACCGTCGATCTGCATCAGAACGTCAGCCATGCCCGCCGTCATGCCAGCAGCGGGGCGATCAGCCCTCGCCGCCCTCTTCCATCGGGGTTTCGTCCGCGCTGTCGGCGTCATCGTCGCCGCCCGAATCAGGCAGACGCTCGACGGAGACAACCTTCTCGTCCTTGCCTGTGCGGAAGATGGTCACGCCCTGGCTGGAGCGGCTGACGATGCGGACCTGGCCGACCGGGGTGCGGATCATCTGGCCGCCGTCGGTGACCAGCATCAGGTCGTCGCTCTCCTCAACCGGGAAGGCTGCGGCCAGACGCGTGCCCGCGCGACCGCCCAGACCGTGAGCCGTCAGCCCCTGACCGCCACGCCCCGTGCGGCGATACTCATAGGCCGAGGAGCGTTTGCCGAAGCCGGTTTCCGTGACCGTCAGAATGAACTGCTCGGCCGCGCCCAGTTCGGCGATGCGTTCGACCGACAGGGCGGCGTCGGCCACATCCTCGTCGTCCGCCTCAACCACAGCGACCTCTTCGTCCGCATCCGCGCCGGCCAGCGCCTTGCGCATGGCGTTGGCGTGCTTGACGTAGGCGGCGCGTTCTTCCGGCGAAGCGTCCACGCGGCCCAGGACGGCCATCGAGATGACCTCGTCGTCGCCTTGCAGGCGGATGCCGCGCACGCCGGTCGAATCCCGGCCCTTGAACACGCGCACGTCGTCGGCCTTGAACCGGATGGCCCGGCCCAGCCGCGTCGTCAGCAGGATGTCGTCGTCGGCGTTGCAGATGGAGACGCCGACCATGTGGTCGCCGTCTTCCAGCTTCATCGCGATCTTGCCCGCGCGGTTCACCGTGGCGAAATCGCTGAGCTTGTTACGCCGCACGTCGCCGGACCTGGTGGCGAACATGATGTCGTAGTTGTCCCACTCCGACTCGTTTTCCGGCAGCGGCAGCACGTTCATGATGCTGTCGCCCGGCTCGATGGGCAGCAGGTTGACGAAGGCCTTGCCGCGCGACTGCGGGTTGCCCAGCGGCAGACGCCAGGTCTTCAGCTTGTAGGCCTTGCCGTTGGTGGCGAAGAACAGGACCGGGGTGTGGGTCGAGGCCGAGAAAACGCCGGTGATGGCGTCCTCGTCCTTCATCGTCATGCCTGACTTGCCTTTGCCGCCGCGATGCTGGGTCCGATAGGCGTTCAGCGCCACACGCTTGACGTAACCGCCCAGGGTGACGGTGACGACCATGTCCTCACGCGGGATCAGGTCCTCGTCTTCCATCTCGGCGTCGCCCTCACCGATCAGGGTGCGGCGCGGCACGGCGAACTGCGCCTTCACCACCAGCAGGTCGTCGCGGATGATGGCCAGGACGTGGGCGCGATCCGACAGGATGGTCAGGTGGCCCTGGATGGTGTCGGCCAGGCCGCGCGCCTCGCCGAAGATGTCGTCACGGCCCAGGCCGGTCAGACGCGACAGGGTCAGGGCCAGGATGGCGCGGGCCTGTTCGTCGGTAAGGTTCAGCTTGTCGCCGTCGATCAGCACCGAGCGCGGATCGGCGATCAGTTCGACCAGAGCGATCATGTCGCCGACGGGCCAGGCCTTGGCTTGCAGCCGCTCACGCGCCTCAGCCGGATCGGCCGAAGAGCGGATGATGTGGATGACCTCGTCGATGTTGGCGACAGCCACGGCCAGACCGACCAGGACGTGACCGCGGTCACGCGCCTTGGCCAGTTCGAACTTGACCCGGCGGATGACCACTTCCTCGCGGAACTCGAGGAAGAGCTCCAGCATCTTGCGCAGGCCCATCTGCTCGGGACGGCCGTGGTTCAGCGCCAGCATGTTGACGCCGAACGAGCTTTGCAGCGCCGTGTAGCGATAGAGCTGGTTCAGGATGACGTCGCCCGAAGCGTCGCGCTTCAGCTCGATGACGATGCGCATGCCCTGACGGTCGGACTCGTCGCGGACGTCGGAAATGCCTTCCAGACGCTTCTCGCGCACCATTTCGGCGATGCGTTCGATCAGGGTCTGCTTGTTCACCTGGAACGGCAGTTCGGTGATGACGATGGCGTCGCGATCCTTGCGGATCTCCTCGACCGTGGCGCGCCCGCGTACGATGACCGAGCCGCGTCCGTCACGCAGCGCATTGCGCGGCGCGGTGCGGCCCATGATCTCGCCGCCCGTGGGGAAGTCGGGACCGGGCACGATGTCCAGCAGGGCTTCGTCGCCCATGTCGGGGTTGTCCAGCAGCGCCACGGCCGCATCGACGATCTCACCCAGGTTGTGCGGCGGAATATTGGTCGCCATGCCGACGGCGATACCGCCCGCGCCGTTGACCAGCAGGTTCGGAATCCGCGCCGGCAGGACGACGGGCTCCAGTTCCTTCTCGTCGTAGTTCGGCTGGAAATCGACCGTGTCTTTTTCGATATCGGTCAGCAGGGCCACCGCCGCCGGGGCCATCCGGGCCTCGGTGTAACGCATGGAGGCCGGCATATCGCCGTCGACCGAACCGAAGTTGCCTTGGCCGTCGACCAGCATCAGTCCCATCGAGAAGGGCTGCGCCATCCGCACCAGGGCCATGTAGACCGAGGCGTCGCCGTGCGGGTGGAAGCGACCCAGCACGTCACCGACAACGCGCGCGCACTTCGAATACGACCGCTCGGGCGTCATGTTCAGGTCGTGCATCGAATAGAGGATGCGACGGTGAACAGGCTTCAGACCGTCGCGCGCGTCCGGCAGGGCGCGGCTGACGATGACGCTCATGGCGTAGTCGAGGTAGGAGCGTTTCAGCTCGTCCTCGATCGTGATGATGGAGATGTCGCCGGGCGCCGAAGGTGCGGCGTTGTCGTAGCTGTCGTCGGTCAAGGAAATCAGGCTTTAAATGGCCGGAATCGGAACGTGATCCGCTGTTCCGGTTTCTAGCATCCGGGGGCCGTCGTGGCAAAGAAACGCCGCTGATATCCCCATGCCCAAAAGGACAGGAAAACCATGCGTCTGACCCTCGCCACCCTCAGCGCCGTCGCAGCGACGGCGCTGATCGCCGCCAGCGCCTCCGCCCAGAGCCACGATCATGCCGCCATGGGCCACGCCGCTCATGCTGAAGCCGCAGGCCAGGCCGGCGCCATGGACCATTCGGCCATGACGCCGCGCGCCACGCCGGGCCAGACGGGTCAGGCCGCGATCATCAACGGCCAGGGCGCCGAAATCGGCAAGGCGACCCTGATGCAGGGCGCCACGGGCCTGCTGATCAAGGTCGAAGCCACGGGCCTGACGCCCGGCTGGCACGGCATCCACATCCACGCCACGGGCCAGTGCGCCGCGCCCTTCACCTCGGCCGGCGCCCATATCAACCACACCGATCCCAAGACCCCGCACGGCCTGCTGAACGCGCAAGGCCCCGACGACGGCGACCTGCCCAACCTCTACGCCGCCGCCGACGGCTCGGCCAAGGCTGAGTTCTTCACCACCCAGGCTCGCATCAGCCAGGACGGCCCCGGCCAGTGGCTGTGGGACGCGGACGGCTCGGCCCTGGTGATCCACGCCAACCCGGACGACCACAACAGCCAGCCCATCGGCGGCGCGGGCGACCGCGTGGCCTGCGCCGTCCTCAGCGCCCAGTAAGCTAGACGATCAAACCTTGGCGGGGGCGCCGGCGCGCAGGCCGCGCTCCCCCAAGGCGACCGTGACCACGCCGATCAGAGCAATCGCCACCCCGGTCAGGATCTGCGGCGTCAACACGTCGCCCATCCACAACCAGCCGATCAGGATGGAAACGATGGGCGAGCCCAGCAGATAGGGCGTCACCCGCCCCGCCTCGCGCCGCTGCACCAGCCAGAAGACCAAGCTGGTCGCGAACACCGACGAAATCAGACCCGCCCAGACCAGCGTGCCCCAGACCAGAGGCGGCGCCACCTGAGCGGCCTCCCACTGTCCCGTCTCGAACAAGGCCGATCCGAGCGTCAGCGCCGGGAAGGCCATCAGGGCCAGCAGCCCCTGCATCTTCAGCGGCGGGATCGAGGTGGTGCGCCGCGCGATCACCGTTGTCAGCGCCCAGGCCGAGGCGCCCGCCGCCCCCACCGCAATCGCCTTCCAGTCCTGCAAGGCGTGCGGGTCCAGCGTCATCCAGGCTACACCGACGAAGGCGATGACCAGGCCGACCACGGCCATCCGGCTGATCCGCTCACCCAGCAGCAGGAAGGCGAACAGCGAGGTCAGCGGAATCCACAGCTGGGTCGAGACCGTCACCGGGCTGACGTCATGGGCCAGCCAGAAGGCCAGATAGATCAGGCCATAGTGGATAGGCCCGCCCACCACGGCGATGATCAGCAGGCTCTTCCAGTTCGGAAACGGCGGCCGCACGAACCAGACCAGACAGGCGGCGGCGATGGCGAAGCGCAGCGCCCCGACCATCAGCGGCGGCATGACCTCGGTGGCGATCTTGGCGGCGGCGTTGTTGATGCCCCAGATCAGCATCACCGCGATGATGGCGCCGATCTCGAGCAGACTGAGCGGGGAATGACGTTGGCTGGACACACGCGACCTGATGCCACAGGCGACTGGGAAAGGCCCGTCACGTTCGATGACGGCTCTTTTCCAACGCGCCTGCCCTAGTCTTCGCCCGACAGGGTGCTATCCCCCGCCCCTTCGCGAACCCGAGGCAGATCGATGACCCGCACCCTGGCTGCCCTGATGATGACCGTCACTGCTCTTGGCGCCGCCTTCAGCGCCGCGCCCGCGCTGGCGCAAGGCGCCAAGGGTCCCAGCAACGTGGTCTCGCCCCAGCCCCTGCCCATCGATGACAGCCGGCCGCGCGTCTTTCTGGGCGGCAGCATCGACATGGGCGGCGCACCGGACTGGCAGGCGGCCATGACCTCAGCCCTGGCCGACATGGATGTGGTAATCCTGAACCCGCGCCGTCCCGACTGGAACCCGAACTGGCGTCCCGAGGCCGACGAGCCCGAGTTCCGCCGTCAGGTTGAGTGGGAACTGGCGGCGCTGGAATCCGCCGACGTCATCGTCATGTATTTTGCCCCCGGTACGCAAAGCCCCATCAGCTTGCTGGAAATGGGCCTGCACGCGCGCGGCGGAAAGCTGATCGTGCTCGCGCCCGAGGGCTTCTGGAGGAAGGGTAACGTCGACATCACGGCGCAAGCCTATGGCGTCAAACAGGTGCAGTCATTGCCCGAACTGACCGCCGCCGTCCGCGAAGCCCTCGGCGCCGCCGCGTCCAAGGGCCGCTTCGCCCGCTAGAAAAGCGGCCTAGAAGATCGGCTTGGCCACCATCAGGGCGTAGATGCCGATCACGCCCGCAAAGGCCGGCCATCCCAGGATGAACCAGGCCCGGAACAGACGGTGGTAGAGAGGCGGCAGGGGCGCGCCCGCCGCCACCGCCCCCTCGGCCAGCTTGACCATGCGCCACTGGAACCAGACCACCGGCAGCCAGCAGGCGCCGATCAGGACATAGAGGGCATAGGCCGCCATCAGCCACGGCTCGGTCAGGCTGTAGCCCTGTAGGTGGATCAGGGCCAGACCGCTGATCGGCTGGACCACCACGGCGCTGGCGGTGAAGACGAAATCGGCCAGCACCACGATCCGCCCAACCGAGGCGACGGTGCGCGGGTCTTTCGTCGCGTGCGCCCTCAACATGAAGAAGGCGATGCCCGCCCCTGTGCCGAACAGGACCGCGCCCGACAAAATGTGGATCACCTTGAGGATCAGGTAGGTCATCAGCGCCGCGCGTCCGTCGCCGCCACGAACAGGCACAGCGCCATCATCGGCAGGACCTTGAGCCACGGCCCCAGCGGGTCGATCCAGTAGTGCGGCAGGCTCAGCGTTCCGGCGATCAGATAACCGATGGTCGACAGGCCCATGAAGATGGCCACGCGCGCCGTCCATGGTCGCACGAACAGAGCCAGCCCCAGCACCACGTCCAGCAGCGCGCCCCACCAGGCGATCGGCCCGGCCCAGCGGCCGAAGCCGCCTTCGTGCAGAATGGCCAGGGCCCCGTTCCAGCCAGGACCGAAGCTGATCAGCCCGGTGATGAGCCAGAACAGGCCCAGGGTCAGGATGGAGACGGGCCGCACGAACCATAGCCGGGCGTGCCAGACATCCTGAACCGAGGCCGGCGTCTCGGCCAGAAAGCGCGAGAAGCCGCGCGCCTGAACGCCCAGGCGCTCGGCCCAGCCGCTATCCTGACCGGACACGTCATGATCCATCTGACGCATGGCCGTGGTGCGGATCGGCGAGGACCAGCCCAGACGGCCCAGCAGGTCGCCGACTGCCAGAGCCGGCGCCGCCAAGGCCCGCGGGACCCGGACCACCGGCGCGGGCGACAGGCCCAGCCAGCCGCGATAGAGGCGCACCGTCTCGGCCATGGTCACGGCCTCGTGACCGGGCATGTCGAAGGTCTCGCGGCTCGGCGCGCCTGGCTTCAGCGCCGCGACCACAGCAGCGCCGAGATCGCTCAGGGCGACAGGCCGGAACACCTGCTCGCCGCCGACGACCGGACTGAAAAGAGGAAAGGCCGCCAGCGCCCGGATCAGGCCCGTGCCGCCAAAGGCTGCGCGATCCACCACCAGCGACGGCCGCAGGATCAGCCAATCGAGAGCGCTGGCTTCGACCAGACGCTCGGTCTCGGCCTTAGTGCGGGCATAGGCCGTGCCCGCCGCCTCGTCAGCTCCCACAGCGGAAATGTGGATCAGGCGCCGGACCCCGGCGCGCTCGCAGGCGGCGATCAGGGCGCGCGGTCCCTCGACATGGGCCAGGCGGGTGCTGTCCCCTGCCCCGTCCTGCAAGACGCCGACGCAGTTGATCACGGCATCCACATCGTCCAACAGCGGCGCCCAAGCCTCGGCCGTGGTCAGCTTGGCGAAATCGGCGGCGACCCAATCAAAGGTCGGCGCCCGCCGCGCCGCCTCGGCTGGACGCCGGGCGCCCGCACGGACCCGCCAGCCTTCGCGCGACAACGAGGCGGCCAGATGCGAGCCGATGAAACCATTGGCCCCGAGAACCAGAACCCGTCGTCCGTCGCTCATCGGCCTATCCCAGAATTCGGTCTTTGAGATCCGCCCCCGAAGACGGCAGGGCGCACCAGGCCTGGCCCGGAAACCGCCGCCGGTATCGCGCGACCAGGCCATAGGCGGCGTCGCGGATCGGTCGGGGGATCAGACGCGCCACAACGGCGGCGCGATAGGGGAAGGGCAGCGACGCCGCCAGATGCAGCACCCCGTCCGAGCGGCTGATCGCGCGCCCGTCCTCGATCACCAGCATGGTGGAGGGATCGTCGGGCGACAGGCCATAGTGGACCAGCAAGGCCCGGCCCAGGTCCGACTGCGTCGGCGCCAGACGAAAACGCGGACCATGCTTCAGCAGGGTCCGCGCGGAATGGGAACAGAGGGCGCAGTCGCCATCGAACAGGACCACCGGCCGGTCGTCCGGAAAGGACGGCACGGCCGGGTCATCGCGATAGCTGTAAGCCCCCCGGCCCACTTCGGTTTTCCGATCGCCTTAGAACGGGATGTCGTCGTTCAGGTCGTAGCTTTCCTTGGGACCCGAGGGCTTGTTGGCGCCGCCGGTCGAGAAGCCCGAGGAGTAGTCGTCGTCGTTACGGCCGCCGCCGCCACCGCCGTAGCCGCCGCCCTGACCGCCGCCCTGGCTGTCGTTACGGCCGCCCAGCATGGTCAGCTGACCGTTGAAGCGTTGCAGCACGATCTCGGTCGAGTACTTCTCGATCCCTTGCGCGTCCGTGTATTTCCGGGTCTGCAGCGAGCCCTCGATGTAAACGGTCGAGCCCTTCTTCAGGTAGTTCTCGGCCACCTTCACGATGTTCTCGTTGAAGATGACGATCTGGTGCCACTCGGTTTTTTCCTTACGCTCGCCGGTGGCCTTGTCGCGCCATTGTTCCGAGGTCGCGATGCGCAGGTTGGCGACGCGGTCGCCGCTGTTCAGCGTGCGGATTTCCGGGTCCTTGCCCAGGTTGCCGATGAGGATGACCTTGTTGACGCTGCCGGCCATGACCGATGTCCTTTTATGTTCTTGCCGTCGAGCCCTAGCGGATGTCGACAGAATGTTCCAGTTTTGTTCACACCCGAACGGGCGGGAATTCTAGTTGGGGGCGACGGCGACGGGGCGACCGTCGATCTCGCGCTGGATCGCGCCCGGAATGGCCAGACGCCCGTCCCCCGTGCGCGTCAGAGCGAAGAAGCGCTGACCCGTCAGGGTCTTGCCGAACTTGACGCCGCCCCGGTCGATGAAGATGAACTGCCCCTGATAGGCGCCGACCATGTCGCGATTGGTGCCCCCCAGACGCAGGAAGCGCAAACGCATTTCCTCAAGTCGCGCGGCGCAGAACTCGATCTGCGGCTGATCGCGGGCGACGACGTTGATCTGGGGCGCGGACTTGCCGTCCTCGGCCAGGACCACGTGATAGCAGACGCCCGGCTCGGTCGGGGCCTCCACGCCCTTTTGAGCGCAGGCGGCGACGATCAGGCCAAGCGTGGCGAGCGCAGCGGCGGAAACGATCTTGCGATTCATCAGCTCAGCTCCGGGAACTGACAGTTGCGGTCCTGCTGGGCCAGGGTGCGGAAGCGGTTGTTGTCGTTCGACTGTTCCACGCGACGCGGCACCAGACGCAGGGTGGTGTCGCCCCAGCGACCATACTGAGCCTCGCCCGGACGGACGCAGGTTCCAGCGTACAGCGCCTGGACACAGGCCCCCAGGCTCATGCCGTTGCCGATCGAGCGCCATTCCGAGCCGGTATGACGCAGACAGGCCGTGGCGGACGCGGCCGGCGCCGGACGGTTCGACTCGGCCGGCGTGGCGCCCTCGTCAGCCGGCGCCACCGTGACAGTCGGCTCTGCGGGAAGCTCGGGCGGCGGCGCAAAAGCGGCGGTCGGTGCGGCGGCCAGGGCGCCGGTGGCGTCCAGACCGACGTCCAGGGCGCTGGTGGCGACGCCGTTGCGCTGGGCGCAGTCGGCCAGGGTAGCCAGGCCGACGAACTGGCCGTCGACGAAGCAACGCAGTTCACGGGCGGGCTCCAGCGACGGGGCCTCGGCCAGGTCGATGGTCAGTCCGCCCTGCGACGCGGGCGGGGCCTCGGTCGGCCGGTCCCGTCCGCCGCTGAACACCAGAGCCGCCGCCACGGCCGCGACGACGGCCAGGCCGCCCCCGATGATCAGGACTGTACGATTGTCTTTAGGAAGGGCCATGCGGGACTCGACGCCAATGATGGCCCCAATAACCCCGCCGACGCCGCGCACGTCAACCTAAAGCGGGGTTCGCCGCCTTTAGCCTGTGAGTCTTGCCAGCGCGGCCTGATAGTTGGCCAACTGCGTCTTGAGATAGGGCGGCACGGCGCCCGTGACCTTCGGCTTGCTGTTGTCGGGGTCCAAGGCCTTGTAGGCGTCGCGCAGGGCCTTGACCGCCAGCTGTATCGTGCTTGCCGCCGCCTTTGCCGCCTCGGCGTCCTTGAGGCTTAACGTCTTGGGCAGATCCAGGCCATAGGTCTTCAGATCGCCGCTGCTGGGACCAATATAGCCCGGCGTGAGACCCAGACCCGCCAAGGCGTCTCGCCCGGCCTCGCCCGCCCGTAGAACAGCACCCTCGCGCCCGTCGGCAAAGGTGATGGACAGGCGCTGCACGCCGCCCGCCGTGATCTTGGTGTCGCTGTCCAGACCCGTGACATGGTCCTTGTCCGTCTTGATCGTGACCTTGAGCGTGCGGCCCGATGCGGTTTCGATCTTGCGCGCCAGGGTCTGCAAGGTCTCCTTGGCGTCGATCGTCACGGCGACCGAACGGCCGGTCGTGCCCGACGTCACATAGAATCGGTCGCCCGTCCGCAGGGAGGTGGCGTCCACCAGATTCTTGGAATCCGTCTGCGGGATTTCGCCCTGGGGCAGTCCCAGCTTGTCCAGCACGCTGGCCCCGCCCGAGGCCACGGCGATGGTCATGGGCGCAGCCTGACGATCGGCCCCCGTCCAGGTCTGGCTCCACTCGACGGCGCCCGTCATGGGATCAAGACGCGCCAGATAACCCGAGGTCGGATCTTCCGGCTTGGCGCCGATCGTTCGGTCGGAAATCCCCGTCAACCAGACCTTGCCGTCGACGATCTTCACATCGGCGGCGGAATCGTCGCCCGCCCCGCCATAATAGGTCAGCCGGTCGTTGCCCGATGCGCTCAGGTCGTCGGAGATCACCGCCACGAAGGCGTCCGTGCCGCCGGAATGGGCGGTATTGACCTGACCGATGTCCAGGGCGCCGTTGCGCGTAGATCCGGCCAGGATCACCTGACCGTTCTTGACAGACAGACCCGCGATCTCGCCGCTGGCATAGCCCAGGTCACGGGTGGACATCAGCGTCGGCGATCCCGTGGCGTCAATCTGGAAGCGGCGCACCACCATGCGACCGTTCTCCACCCCGGCCGTATAGAGTTTGTCGCCGTCCGTGGTCATGGCCTGGACGCTGTCGTCGCCTGCCGTGCCGAACTGGTTGACGCCCGAGGCCGTGGCGGTGATCGGCGCCAGGCTGTGGATCTGATTTTCGCTGAAGGCCTGGACATAGCCGTCCCAGCCCCCGGAGGCGAGCGCGCCCGGCATGGAGGACTGCGAGCGCCCGGCGACGTAGACGCGGCCGTCAGCGCCGAACGACACCGCCGTCGCCTCGTCCGCCGCCTTGGCGCCGCGACGCTGGGTCCACTGCTCCACGCCCTTGGCGTCGAAGACGGTGACAAAGCTGTCGGCGACATTGGCGTCGGCGCCCGAAGCGCCCGGGATCAGAGCCCCGACCACCGAGCCTGCGACAGCCACACGCCCGTCGGCATCCACCGAAATCGCATAGCCGCTGGCCGTCGAGGCGGCGCCCATGGCGCGGCTGAGGACGACCTTGCCCGTGGAATCCAGCTTCATCAGGACGACATCGCCCTGCCCCTTGATCGGCTGGGTCGAGGTTCCGGCACTGACATCGGCCACGATCCACATCGACCCGTCCGGCCCCGTGGCGCTGGCGCGCACCGTCTCGACGCCTTCAGGCAGGCCCGATTGGCCGACCTGGCCATCGACCCAGAAGGCCTGGCCCGATGTATTGGTCGTGCCTTCCTGGAATTTCAGGACTTCGTGGCCGCCCTTCTTGCCGGCGCCCTGCACGACATAGACGGCGTCCGACGAGGCGACCGGGGTGAAGCTGACCTTCTCGAACGAGACGCCCTGAACGGCCAACGCCCATTGGTCCGGTCCAGCCGGCAGGGTGATGGTCTTGTCGCCGGTCTTGATGACGCGGGGTTCGGACGGCAGCTTCTCACGTCCCATGCGCGTCTGGACGCCAGCGGCCTCCAGCTTGCCATTGATGTGGTCCACCACGGACTGCATCGTGCGCGGCGTAGAGCCCATGTCGGCCAGATCAATGGAAATGGTCTGGTCGCCGCCGGCCTTCTTGACGGTCAGGGTGAATTTCACGTCGCCCTGGAAGGCGGTGACCGCGCTGGCCAGATCGCCGGAATGGACCGCCCCGGTGACGTACTTGGCGGAATCGCGCGCTACAGCCGCGCCGGTCTGGGCCTTGGTTTCAGACTGACCCTGCACCACCCGCACGCCGTCGAACTTGGCGGCGCCCAGATAGGCCGATACCTCGGCCAGACCGGCGTCCATCCGTTTCGAAAGCTGTGATCGTTCCAGCGACGTCAGGTTCTTCTGCCCGGCCCGATCCGCGATGGCCTCCAGCATGGAGAGCCCCTGGTACATCGAAAAGATCTTGCGATAGTCGCCGGACGACGCGCCCTTCACATCCAGGGTCGCGTTGTCTTCATTGATGATCGGTCGGCCGCTCAGCGCGGCGCGCAGCAGGTCGGACTGGCTCTGCGGCTTGACCGATGTGGACCAGGGCGCGGTCGGTTGCTTCTTAACGGCAGCCGTGGTCCCGCCCAAACCTCCTGAGAAGGTCGAGGTCCCGCCGTACAGGCCCAGAAGATAGCTGTTGTTGATCACAGTCCGACGCTCCTGCGTTCAGTCTGCCGCCAAGCCGGTAACGAAGTGTTTAAGATTGCCTCCGGAACAGCGACGGTTGAGCCACGTTTTCCGGCGACCATAGGCAAGAGGGTGTCGCGCCCATGTCGTACACACGCTGGTTGTTGTTGAAGCTGGCCAGTCTTTACGGACTGATGCCTCGCCCCGCCAAACGCAAGCCGCCGCCCATTTCACTGGGCCAGGGCGCGCCTCGCTATTTCAGCTAGATCAGCCCTTGAACAGCGACAGGATGATCTGCGGCGCCTGGTTGGCGATCGACAGGGCTTGAGCGCCTAGTTGCTGCTGGACCTGAAGCGCCTGCAGACGCGCGCTTTCCTTGGCCATGTCGGCATCCACCAGGTTGCCGATGCCGACTTCCAGCGAGTCCATCAGCTTGCCGACGAAGATGTTGTGCTTCTCGATCTGCTTGGATTGAGCGCCCAATTCGGCCAGGTTGGCGTTGGCGGTGTCCAGGGCGGCCTTGACTTGGGTCAGAGCGCTGGCGGCGTTATCTGCGCTCAGAAGGTCGAAGGCGGTCGCAGGGGCCGTGAAATCAGTCGTATCCAGGCTCAGGCCCGCCAACGACATGTCCTGACGGTTCAGCGAGATCGTCTCGGTCGCCCCGACATTGGCCAGGAAGTTCAACGGCGTCGTGCTGGCGCCGTCCAGAATGTTTTCGCCGTCGAAGGTGGCGTTCTTGGCAAAGGAGCCGAGCGACTTCAGCAGCGACTGAAACTCGTCATTGTAGGCCTTGCGCGACGTCGGGGTCGACGATGGGTCAGCCGCCGCCGTGGCCTTCTCGCGCAGCTCGATCAACAGGTCGGAGATCTGTGCGCCGGCGGCCAGCGACACGTCCGCCAGCGACGTGGCGCGGTTCATGCTGGTCTTGACGGCCTCAAGCGCGCCCGTGTCGGCGCGCTGGTTCTGGGCGATAGCCCAGGTTGCGGCGTTGTCCTTGGCGCCCTGCACCTTCAGGCCGGTGTTCACCCGGCTCTGGGTCAAGGCCAGCTTGTTGTTCGTCGAATTGAGATTCTGGAGCGCTATAAGCGCTGACGCATTGGTGAGAACGCTGTTGGACATGGCTTCTAGCCTCAGTTTCAATTCTGATGGCCATTAATGCGCATGATTCCTGAGCGTATGGTTAACGAGGCAGAAACCATGATAGCGCCGCCCGGCAAGCCGGCAGCGCTGCTGTTCTAAAGGTTCGACCTCGATCAGACCTTGGTCTTGATCAACTCCCCCGCCCCGTAGGTGGGGCTCGCGCTCATCTTCACGACCTCTTCACGCGGCAACTGACGGATGACTTCGCCGGTCACGCGATCACGGGTCATGTAGACAAATCCGCCGGGGCCCTGCTCGATGGTCAGGCGGTAACGCGCGGCGTCGGGTTCAGCCTTGACGGCCTGCCGCGGGACCTCGACGCCCTGACCATAGACGTCAGGTTGGACGAGGGTCACACTAGGTAGTCTTGCGACATTGTCTGACATTTCTCTTTAACGCGGCCAAGCCGCGCCTCCTGAACTCCTGCGTGCGAACGGGGGCGAGCCCGAAGACCCGCCCCCGACCACGTCATGTTAGCGGAACAGGCCGAGCAGAACCGAGCTCGACTGGTTCGCGATCGACAGCGCCTGCACACCCAGCTGTTGCTTGGTTTGCAGAGCCGTCAGGCGCGCGCTTTCCTTGGCCAGATCGGCGTCCACCAGGTTGCCGACGCCGACTTCCAGAGCGTCCTGCATCTTGCTGGTGAAGGTCAGCGACCTTTCCAGAGACTTGGACTTGGTGCCGAGAGCGCCCAGTTCAGCCGTGAAGGCCTTCAGAGCCGTATCCACAGCCGCAGCCGTAGCGCCGGCGCGCAAGACCGCACCGCCCGCCGTGGCGACCGCCGTAGCGCCCCCCGCAGCAGCCTTCAGCGTGAAGAGATCCGTGGCGCCCGTGCCGGTCTTGACTTCGATGGCCGGCGTGGTGGCCGCGAACAGATTGACGCCGTCGAAGGTGGCGCCGCCCAGGGCCTTGGTGATTTCATTGCCGAGGGCGTTGAAGTCAGCCAGGTAGGCCGTTTCAGCCGCCGAACCGGCGACCGAGGATTCAATCGCCACCGCCAGGCTCTTCTGTTCTTCAAGAGCTTTGGTGATGGTTTCGCCGGCGGCCAGGGCCACGTCGACGATCGATTGACCGCGTTGCATTGACTGCTTGACGGCGTCCAGGGCGCCCATCTCGGCGCGCTGGTTGGTGGCGATGGCGAAGATGGCGCCATTGTCCTTGGCCGAAGAAACCTTCTGGCCGGTGTTCACACGGTTCTGCGTGATCGATAGATCACGGCTCGTGTTGTTCAGGTTTTGCAGAGCAACCAGGGCGCCTGCGTTCGTATTGATGCTGTTAGCCATTTTGGCATTTCCTTCTTTGTCTTTGACATTTCCGACGCCGTTTTGGCTGCCGGGAGCATTCTGCTCGGGGTGGTCACATCAGGGGCGGGCCCGGAGGCCCGCCCCTAATTCGTTAGCGGAACAGGCCGAGCAGAACCGAGCTCGACTGGTTCGCGATCGACAGCGCCTGAACGCCAAGCTGTTGCTTGGTTTGCAGAGCCGTCAGGCGCGCGCTTTCCTTGGCCAGGTCGGCGTCCACCAGGTTGCCGACGCCGACTTCAAGCGCGTCCTGCATCTTGCTGGTGAAGGTCAGAGAGCGTTCCAGCGACTTGGACTTGGTGCCGAGGGCGCCGAGTTCCGCCGTGAAAGCCTTCAGAGCCGTATCCACGATCGCAGCCGTGGCGCCGGCACGAACCGTCGCACTGCCAGAGGTGGCGACCGTCGTTGCCGCCCCCGTAGCCTTCAGGGTGAACAGATCGGTCGCGCCCGTACCAGTCTTGACCTGAATGTCCGCGGCCGCGACCGAGAACAGGTTGACGCCGTCGAAGTTGGCGCCCGCCAGGGCCTTGGTGATTTCGCTGCCGAGGGCATTGAAATCAGCCAGATAAGCCTTCTCAGCGTCGGAACCGGCGACCGAGGATTCAATCGCCACCGCCAGGCTCTTCTGTTCTTCAAGGGCCTTGGTGATGGTTTCGCCAGCGGCCAGGGCCACGTCGACGATCGATTGACCGCGTTGCATCGACTGCTTCACGGCGTCCAGGGCGCCCATCTCGGCGCGCTGGTTGGTGGCGATGGCGAAGATGGCGCCATTGTCCTTGGCCGAAGAAACCTTCTGGCCGGTGTTTACACGGTTCTGCGTGATCGACAGATCACGGCTCGTGTTGTTGAGGTTTTGCAGAGCAACCAGAGCGCCTGCGTTCGTATTGATGCTATTAGCCATTTTGGCTTTTCCTTTGTCTTTGACATTTCCGACGCCGTTTTGACGCCGAGAGCGTTCTGCTCGGGGGTAGTCTCCTCATCAAAAACGGGCCCGCAGGCCCGCTTTCAATCTTGTTTATCGGAACAGACCCAGCAGCACGGAGCTGGACTGGTTCGCGATGCCCAGCGCCTGAACGCCGAGTTGTTGTTTGGTTTGCAGCGCGGTCAGCTTGGCGCTTTCCTTGGCCAGATCCGCATCGACCAGGTTGCCGATCCCGACCTCGATCGAGTCCTGAATCTTGCCGGTGAAGGTCAGCGACCGCTCCAGCGACTTGGACTTGGTGCCCAGGGCGCCCAGCTCAGCCGTGAAGCCCTTCAGCGCCGTTTCGACAAGGGCCGCCGTCGCGCCGGCCCGTCCCACCGCGCCACCAGCCGTCGAGACCGCCGTCGCGGCGGCTCCGGCTGCCTTCAGCGTGAAAATGTCGGCCGTGGCGGTGCCGGTCTTGACCGCGATAGCGTCGGTCGTGGTCGCCGCGAACAGGTTGACGCCGTCGAAGGTGGCGCCGCCGAGAGCCTTGGTGATTTCGTTGCCCAGGGCGTTGAAGTCAGCCAGATAGGCCGTCTCGGCCGCCGAACCGACCACCGAGGATTCGATCGCGACCGCCAGGCTCTTCTGTTCTTCAAGAGCCTTGGTGATGGTCTCGCCGGCGGCCAGGGCCACGTCGACGATCGATTGACCGCGTTGCATCGACTGCTTCACGGCGTCCAGGGCGCCCATCTCGGCGCGCTGGTTGGTGGCGATGGCGAAGATCGCGCCATTGTCCTTGGCCGAAGAAACCTTCATGCCGGTATTCACGCGGTTCTGCGTAATGCTGAGGTCACGGCTCGTGTTGTTCAGGTTTTGCAGGGCGACAAGCGCGCCTGCGTTCGTGTTGATGCTGTTAGCCATACTGGTAGATCCTAAGTCTTTGACAAATCCGGCGTCGTTTTAACGGCCGGGAGCATTCTGCTCGGGGGAAGTCATATCGAGAGACGGCTCCGAAGAGCCGCCGCCAATTCTTACGAACGGAACAGGCCGAGCAGGATTGAGCTCGACTGGTTTGCGATGCCCAGCGCCTGAACGCCGAGTTGTTGCTTGGTTTGCAGGGCGGTCAGCTTGGCGCTTTCCTTGGCCAGGTCGGCGTCCACCAGGTTGCCGATGCCGACCTCGACCGCGTCCTGAATCTTGTTGGTGAAGATCAGCGAGCGCTCCAGCGACTTCGACTTGGTGCCCATGGCGCCCAGTTCGGCGGTGAAGGCCTTGATGGCGCCGTCCACGACGCCGGTCAGGGCGCCCATAGCCGTCTTCTCGCCTGCGGTCGGCGCGGCGTAGTCGGCGATGACGAAGGCGGTGGCGGTGGCGGGAGCGGTAGCGGTCGTCGCCGTTGCGCCGCCCTTCAGCACGAAGTTGTCGGTCAGGCCGGTGCCGGTCTTGACGCTGATCTCGACGCCTGCGGCGGTCGTGTCGGTCCACAGATTGACGCCGTCAAAGGTCGCGCCAGCCAGAGCCTTGGTGATTTCGGCGCCCAGGGCGTTGTAGTCGGTGACATAGGCCTTCAGGGCGTCGCCGGTGG
The DNA here is from genome assembly GCF_003350205.1 of Brevundimonas bullata. Lineage (GTDB taxonomy): Bacteria > Pseudomonadota > Alphaproteobacteria > Caulobacterales > Caulobacteraceae > Brevundimonas > Brevundimonas bullata. The sequence goes on from NZ_QLLC01000038.1 coordinate 22,583, forward strand.
CGTTGGAGATGGCGACCGCCAGGCTCTTCTGCTCTTCCAGAGCCTTGACCACGGTCTCGCCGGCGGCCAGGGCCACGTCGACGATCGACTGGCCGCGCTGCATGGAATTCTTGACGGCGTCCAAGGCGCCCATCTCGGCGCGCTGATTGGTGGCGATCGCGAAGATCGCGCCGTTGTCCTTGGCCGAGGAAACCTTCAGGCCTGTGTTCACGCGGTTTTGCGTGACGTTGAGGTCACGGCTGGTCGCATTGAGATTTTGCAGCGCAATGAGAGCGCCAGCATTCGTGTTGATGCTGTTAGCCATTTTGGCCATCCTTTTGTCTTCGACAGTGCCGACGCCATTTTGGCTGCCGGGAGCTTTCTGCTCGGAATGACTAGGAGCAAGGACAGGGCCAAAGGGACGCCGTCATGCCAGTTCTTCAACGCACTGATTTTTATGCGTTAGATTTGGTAAACCATGTTTCTGACTCGGCAGGTTTTGCCGGGCGACGCTTGTAATCGGCAGATTTTGCCGGGCCGCCCGGCAAGAAGCGCCACGTCAACCGCGCCGCCACCCTTTCCGCCCTGCCTTTTCCGCCTCTATCCAGCGATCCTGCATCGCCCGTTCGGCGTCCAAGGCGTCGACCGCTAGTCGCCGCGCATTGTCACAGGCCAGGATCTGGGCCCCACGCAGCAGATAGGCGGCCTCCAGATCGGCCAGACTGGGCACCTCGGGCAGGGTCGCGAGGGCGCAGGGTCTCGTCGCGGCCTCAGGAAGATCCAGACGCGGCGGCGCAACCGTCGAGATCGGGAGCGAGCCGGCACAGCTCGCGGTCATGAGCGCGCAGGCGATCAGCCCGCACAAGGTCCAGTGGGTCGTTCGCATCCTCGGCGCTCCTCGCCTGGGTGACGGCCGCAACGGTCGCCCGCTCCACGGCCAGGGTCCGTCGGTGATGGATTTCAACGCGCGCCGCCTGTTGCCCCTGCCCCGCCGCCTCGAGGCGGCGCGCCTCGGCGTCGCTTTCGGCATAGGTCGCACGGACATCAGCGACCGCCAGCCGCCTTTGCTGGAGATTGAACGGGTCCCAAGTCAGACCCAGCCCACGCCCGGCGACCGCCAACAGCAGGACCAACGCCCCCACCAGGACCAGCCAGCCCAGCGGCGTCAGCGCCCGTATCAGCGCCCTCATGGATAGGCCCTCCGATCCAGCTCGAAGTGCGGGCCGTCTCTCAGCCGCGTCCAATCCCCGCCCCAGGTCAGCGGGATGTTCAGATCACGCGCCGCCGCCTTGAAGGCCCCGGCGATCCGGCCATACAGCGGCCAGTCCCAGCGCACCTGGCCCTCGATCAAGGCCGCGACATCCACCGCGTGGCCGGTCAGGTGGCGCGAGTTCAGCGTCCGGCTGGCCCCCGCCTTCACCAGCGCGGCCTGACGGGCGAGGTCACGCAACCCCTCCGTCACCATGAAGTCCACCTCTGTCCGGCGGATCGCCGCCTCGACCACCGCGACCAGATCGGGATGGACGCCCGCCAACCGGGCGCGCGAGCGTTGCGACAGACGAAAACTCATCCCCTGCCTCCCGCCGCCAGACGCAGTCGCAGATTGGCCAGCATGGCGATCATCTGCTGGGCGG
>NZ_QLLC01000039.1 GCF_003350205.1 Brevundimonas bullata
CGTCCTCGTCGCTTCAATCCGCTTGTGGGTCAGGCACTTTGTCCACACCACCTAGCCAGATTATTATTGGGACCCTTCAAAGTGTTCCAGGTTTTGGGGCTAATTCCACTCTGACTGCGGTTGACGGAACGAAAGATCCTTATCAAGGCGTTGTTCAGTCCAATAGTTTAAGAGAAATTGCTACATCATATGACCCTAAATTCAGGGCGTCTAATGATGTGGTCCAGCTCAATCTGGAATATGAACTGTCAGAAGGTGTTACTCTTTATTCCCAAACTGCATATTCTAAAGATGACTATTTCTCGACGCAGGACTACAGCAGATTTGTAAGCAATCCTATTTTTGCCGATTCTACTGTCCCGTTAAGGCGAGTAAATAAGCCTCTGCCAACAAACTACACATCACCAGGCGGTTATTATAATGATCCGCAGCTCGACCGGTCAAATCGTCTGCTTTCTGCCGACTTAAGTCAATCCGACAATAGTCAGTTTACTCAAGAATTCAGGGCATCGTCAAATTTTGATGGAGTTTTTAACTTCAATATTGGTGCTAATTATTTGGATTTTAAAACAGAAGACAATTATTACGTCTTCAACAATCTGTTTTCATATATTGCCGAGTATTTTTATAATAGAGATAATAATCTAGCGGTCCTGTCGACGGTAGGGTTTGCCACGCTTCAGTGTGACGCCTCTTCCCCTGCTAATAAGGAATGCGTTTACGTCGACTACTCGCCCATTTCAAATCTTGCGGGGGACGGGCACAATTATTTCAGAAGCCGTAATCTGGTGAACACGCGTTCGTATGGCGTCTTTGGGGAGGCCTATTGGGAGGTTGCTCCCAGTCTGCGCCTGACGGCGGGGCTTAGGTATACGGACGATACGAAGGAGACCACGCCCATCCCGAGTCAGCTTTTGCTGGGCGCGTCGATGTCGGGGGTTCCGGGGCTAATGTCTGGCGGTTACGTCAACAGGGGTTATCCTGAGGGTAAAAAGGTCAAGCAATCTTGGCGGGCGGTGACGGGGCGGTTCGTCGCTGACTGGAAGCCTGACCTTGCTTTGACTGACGATACGCTGGTCTATGCCTCTTATTCACGTGGATATAAGGGCGGCGGGATGAATCCACCCCGCGTTGATATCAATCCCTTGGTTATTCAGTATCTACCTCTGGCCGATAGTTTTGAGCCCGAGTATCTAAACGCATTTGAGTTAGGGACTAAGAATACTCTGTATGACGGACGAGTAAGGTTCAACGCGACCGCCTTCTATTATGACTATCAAGATTATCAAGTTTCACAGATTGTTGACAGAATATCTCTGAATGAGAATTTTGATGCGACGATATGGGGGGCTGAATTCGAATTCTCCGCCAATATCACGCGTGCCTGGCGTATTGACGCCAACATTGGGTACCTCAAGACTAAAATCGCCGATGGTGAAAAATCAATCGATGTAATGGACCGAACGCAGGGTAATAAAGATTGGATGATTCTGCGGCCTTGGCTTCAGGTTCCTTCGAATTGTATCGCGCCTGTAAAGCATGTCGAAACCGTTATTGCTCAGTCTCTGCCGGAACAGGCTATGCTCTATTTCCAAGCGCTGTGCGGCGGCTCCGCTCGATACGGCAGCTTCAGCGAAAACTATCCATCTATGTTGGAAAATTGGAAGAAATTTAATTTCCAATATGATCCATTCAAGGATGCGCCCAATTTCGGCCGCGGCTTTGACGCCGATCTTGGCGGTAATGAGCTGCCTAATTCTCCGCGATGGACTGCAAACATTGGGACTCAGTATACAATTTCGGCCGGTGGTTGGGATACGACTCTGAGGGCTGATTATTACTGGCAAGACAATAGCTACTTCCGAATTTACAACACTAACCACGATGTAATCAGGTCTTGGGATAACGTAAATATGTCTATTACTGTTGAAAATATTGAGGAAAACATATCAATTCAGGCTTACGTCAAAAATGCCCTTGATGATGCGCCCATTACGGATGCGTTTATAAATAGTGATGGTACAGGGTTAACTACGAATGTGTTTACTCTTGATCCTAAATTCTATGGGTTCTCAGTAACCAAAAAATTCTAATTTGGCAGAACTCATTATATTTGTTGAAATCTATTTTAGGCTTTGGCTAGTGCCCCTGCGGGTTATTGTGTCCTTTCTGGAGGCTCTAACGTCAATATTCGGTTTTGTAGGTTTTACGTAATCTATTAATCATCGGAGTGGCGGTAGTTAATGCCGCCACTCTTGCGTGGGGCACCAAGTCGACCGCCTAGGGTGGGGCCAAGAAGCGGCGCTGCGGTTCAGATTGTCTGGCGTAGCGATAGGCTGCAGCTGGGTCGCGTCGCCACGCTGTAACGGAGCGCCGGAGGCTGGATCGCCAAGAAACGCTGCGTAGCGTGGGTCTGCATGCCCCACATTATTTGCTGAAAGGGGCTGGAGACGTCTTGCGGTCTCTTTCGAGGGGGCCTCTGGTCAGGCTGCGGTCGTGCGCGGTGATGGTCGCTAAAGCGGCTTTTCCATCCTCACGGGGCCATACAGCATTGATATGACCTAGTTCGGCGCGGCGGCCTGACGCCCCGCGTTGCAACGCGCCCGGTCGCCGCGTTCGCAGGCGGCGACGGTGGCCTGCCAGTCGGCCATCTGACGCTGATGGAGAGCCTGGGCCTCGGCGGCGGTGCGCAGGTCGGCCTCATGACGCAGGCGCAGAGCCTCCGCCGCCTCCAGTTGCGCCTGATAGCGGGCCTGCTCGCGAGCGTGTGCGGCGGCGTTGGCGCGGTCTTCGTTTTCCGCCAAGTCGTTCTGGGCGACGATCTCGTCGTTCAGGGCCTGGGTCTGGCGCAATTCGTCGGGGTCCTGAGCCGAATCCGGGGCGCGCCGATAGCGCTCGCCCTGACGGCGCAGCAGCTCGGCCACAGGGTCGCCGTCAGGGGCGCTCTGGGCGGCCGTGAGGGCCGGGGGCTGCGTCTGAGCCATCACGGGGACCGTCAGCAGGCTCATGACGGCTGCGAGCGCGGCGGTGTGGTGCGGGCGAGGGGCGGTGATCATGGGGCGTATCCTTGCCGGACAAATAAGGCCGGATCGAAGCTTGGCCTTGAGAAGCATATACCGAACCAACGCGCGGGTCAGGCCAAGGGCTGCGGCGCCGCTCGGGCCAATATGCAGGCTGGGAACTCAGGCCGGGAGGCGCAGCTCGAAGGTGGTGCCCTCGGGGCTGGTGTGCAGCAGGCGCAGCTCGCCGCCGTGATTGGCCGCCAGCTCGCGCGAAATGGTCAGGCCCAGGCCGGTGCCCTCTGAGGCGCGGCCGCTGACGAAGGCTTCGAACAATCGCCCGGCCAGACGCTCGGGAATGCCCGGCCCGTCGTCGGTGATGCGCACGGCGACCATGCCGTCGCGGGCCTCGGCGCGGACCGTGATCCGGCCCTTCTTCTCGCGCGCAGGATCGCTCTCGATGGCCTGACGGGCGTTGCGCATCAGGTTGACCAGAATGCGATGCAGTTGGTCGCTGTCGGCGTTGACCGTCAGGCGGGCGGGCAGGTCGCGGATCAGGCGCACGCCGTCGTCCTCCAGCCCCGCGTCCTCGGCGGCGACGGCGACGGCGCGGGCCAGCAGCATCTTCTGCCTTTGCGGCGCGGCCTCTTCGGACTTGCCGTATTCCAGCACATTGCGGGCCAGGGCGGCGGCGCGGCCCAGGGCGCGCTCCAGGCGGGGTAGGGCCTTGGCCACCAGGGGGTCGGACGAGCTGGACAGGCGTTCCGACGCCATCTGGGCCGAGGTCAGCATGTTGCGCAGGTCGTGGTTGATCTTGGCCACGGCCTCGCCCAGGGCCACCAGACGGGCGCGCGAACGCAGCGACTGGCGGACTTCTTCCTGCATCCGGGCCAGTTCACGCTCGACCCGGCCGATCTCGTCGTGACGGTCGGATGGGGTTTCGGCGGGGCTTTCAGGATCGGCGGCGAAGCGTTCGATGGAGCGCGTCACGCGACGCAGAGGGGCCAGGACCAGGTAGGAGAGGGAGGCGTAGAGCAGGCCGCCCGCGACCACGGCGATCAGCAGGGACATGGTCAGGCTGTTCAGCAGAAAGCTCTTGAGTTCGAGCTTGAGCGGCTGGGCGGGCGCCAGGATCTCGATGAAGTCGCCCGAGCGATAGCGCGGCTTGGCCTGGACCCGCAGTGAGCGGTCAGGGTGGCCGAACAGGGTCTTCCACGGGTCCAGCAGGCGGGCGCCGACATTGCGCTGGCGCAAGTCGATCAGTTCGGGCGCGCGCGGCAGGTTGGGGGCCTGCAGCAGCAGGCGGCGCACCCCCTGTTCGCCTACGACCACGGACTGCACCCCGCCGATGCTCAGCAGTTGTTCGGCGGTGGAATCCTCGACGGCGGAGTAGGGCAGGGCCTCGACCCCGACCGAGGCCAGTTCGGCGGCCTGTAGCCGGTCCATCAGCCACCGCTCCTGGAAGGAGGCGGCGCTGGGCACGATGATCAGGGCGGCGACGGCCAGGGTGAAGGCCACGGTCAGCAGCAGCAGGCGGCTGGACAGGCCGTCGGGGGCGCGCGGCGTCAACCGCTCGCGCCAGACCGGAGGCAGCAGCTCGGGCATACGCACGGCCTGCAGGCGCGCAGCCAGGCCCGTCTCTTCGCGGGGGCGTGTGGGCAGTCGAGTCTCGATCGCGTTCCGTTCCGTCATGCGGCGTCCATGCCGTGCCGAGCGCGCCATTTCTGCACTAATTTGAGCGCGAGGGGCAGCAGCATCGACAGGAAGGCGACGCCGAGCAGGGGCCACATGAACTCGGCGAACAGGCTCTGCAGGTTCGGGTTGGGATTATCGACCAGAATGTCGTTCAGCCCCGCGCCGATCCAGCAATAGATGATGTGGGCCGGCAGCAGGCCGATGAAGGTGGCGATCATATAGGGGCGCAAGGGGGCGGCCATGACGCCCGCCGCCACATTGATCAGGTGGAAGGGGACCGACACCACCAGGCGGGCCACCAGCACATACCAGAAGGTGTTCCTGTCCACGCCCTCGCACACCTTCTTCAGAAGGCCGGTGTCCTGGGCCGCGCGACGGCGTAGGGATTCGCCCAGGGCGGTGCGCCCTACATAATAGACGGCCAGGGCCCCCAGGGTGGCTGAAAAGGCCGTGGAGACCCCTCCGACCCAGGGACCGAACAGATAGCCCGCCGTCACGGTGATGAAGACCACGCCCGGCACCACGCTGGCGGTCAGCAAGGCGAAGACCAGCATCAGGGCCAGAAGGGTCAGGATATAGTGCTCGTCCGCCAGGGCCTGAAACGCCGCGCCGTGCTCGCGCAGGGTGTCCAGCGACAGGTAGCGGTTCCACCCCATGCCGAAGATCAGCGCGATCGCCGCCAGCAGGACGGCCAGGGGCAGAAATCGTTTGACCCGGTTCATCCGTGCTCCGTAACCGACGCGGTCCAGCTTCCCTAGCGGTTTCAGACCCATTGCGGGGTTTCAGATCGCTTGTCGGCGTTGACTCGTCCGTCGTCGCCGCTTATACGCCCGCCTCCTGCAGCGGATGACTGTTGTCCGTTGTGCAACCCTGTAGCCCTGGAGCCGAACGTGAAGCGGACCTATCAGCCGTCGCGACTCGTGCGCAAGCGCCGTCACGGCTTCCGTTCGCGGATGGCCACCAAGAACGGACAGAAGATCGTCATGCGTCGCCGCGCCAAAGGCCGTAAGCGCCTGACGGCCTGACGTCACGCGCCCATTACCCTTCAGGGCGGGCGCATGACCGATCCGATGAAAATCGATCGCCTGACACGGCGGCCCCAGTTTCTGGCGGCCGCCAAAGGTGTTTCTCAGGCCCGCGGCGCCGTGGTGGTCCAGCAACTGGATCGTCAGGACGGACAGACCGCGATCCGCCTGGGATTCACCGCCACGCGCAAGGTAGGCGGAGCCGTGGTGCGCAACCGCTGCAAACGCCGCCTGCGCGAGGCTGCACGCCTTCTGGCGCCCCTGCACGGGCGTCCCGGCTGCGACTATGTGTTCATCGCCCGCATGGGCACGGCGGACCGCGACTGGGACCGTTTGCTTGACGATGTGAAATCGGCCCTTACAAGGCTCGCAACCCCGCGTGCGGCTCCCGATATGGGAGATGCGGCGAAATCGCCCGCCCGCGCCTTTGACGATTCGCGCCCCTCCGGCCAGGACCGCTGACCCCGATGCAGAACGAGAATTCGCGCAACACCATCATCTTCTTCGTGTGCGCGGCCCTGATCATGGGCGTGTACTACTTCATGGTGATGCGTCCCCAGGCCGAGATGCGCCGCCAGCAGCAGGTCGCCGCCGCCGAGCAGAAGGCCGCGACGGCTGACGCCGGCCTGACGCCTGGCTCCGCCGCCCCCGCCGCCTTCGTGGCCGACCGCGCCCAGGCCCTGGGCACGGCGGCCCGCGTGCCGATCCAGACGCCCAAGCTGAAGGGGTCGCTGTCGCTGCAGGGCGCGCGCATCGACGACCTGTACCTGACCGATTACAAAGAGACGCTGGACAAGAATTCGACGCCGGTCGAGCTGTTCCGCCCGCAGGGCATGGAGCACGCCTACTTCGCCCAGTTCGGCTGGAGCGGGCCCAACGTCGCCGGCGGCGTTCCCGGTCCGAACACGCCCTGGACCCTGACCAAGGGCGCGACCCTGACGCCGACCACCCCGGTCGAGCTGACCTGGGACAACGGCCAGGGGCTGCGCTTCACGCGCGTCATCGCCATCGACGGCCAGTACGTCTTCACCGTCACCGACACCGTCGCCAACCTGAGCGGCCAGCCGATCACCATCGCCCCCTATGGTCGCGTCGAGCGCCAGGGCGTGCCCGCTGATCTGGGCAAGCAGATGATCCTGCACGAAGGCGCCATCGGCACCTTCGGCGCGAACGGCAAGTTCGCCACCGAACAGGTCAAGTACAAGGACTGGGCCAAGAAGCCCCGCATCGAGAACCAGTCCACCGGCGGCTGGCTCGGCATCACCGACAAATACTGGATGGCGGCGCTCATCCCGGACCAGAAGGAAACCATCGAGGGCCGCTTCGCCGTCCGCGATCCCGAAGGTCTGAACGTCCACGAAGCCGCCATGCTGGGCGCGACCCGCACCATCCAGCCGGGTCGTCAGATCGAAGAGACCCAACGTCTGTTCGCCGGCGCCAAGCGCAACGAAATCCTCGCCGGCTATGAAGAGAGCCTGGACCTGCCGCGCTTCGTCTACGCCATCGACTGGGGCATGTTCTGGTTCCTGACGCGCCCGATCTTCATGATCGTGGAGTTTTTCTACGGCGTCCTGGGCAACTTCGGCCTGGCCATCCTGGCCCTGACGGTCGTGGTCAAGCTGATCATGTTCCCGCTGGCCAACAAGTCCTACGAGAGCCTGTCCAAGATGCGGACCCTCCAGCCCAAGATGGAGGAACTCAAGAAGAAGTTTAAGGACGACCCGCAGAAGCAGCAGCAGGAGACGATGGCCCTGTATCAGCGGGAGAAGATCAATCCGCTGGCGGGCTGCCTGCCCATCCTGGTGCAGATCCCGGTCTTCTACGCCCTGTACAAGGTGCTGTTCGTCACCATCGAAATGCGCCACGCCCCCTTCTTCGGCTGGATCCGCGACCTGTCGGCGCGCGACCCGTCGACGGTGTGGAACCTGTTCGGCGCCATTCCGTGGGACCCGGCGACCCTGCCCCTGGTCGGCAGCCTGCTGAACGGCCCGCTGCACCTGGGCGTCCTGCCCATCGTCTATGGTCTGACCATGTGGCTGCAGCAGTCGATGAACCCGCCGGCCCAGGACCCGATGCAGCGTCAGATCTTCGCCTTCCTGCCCTTCGTCTTCACCTTCATCATGGCCCCGTTCGCGGCCGGCCTGCTGATCTACTGGGCCTGGAACAACATCCTCTCGATCGCGCAGCAGTACGTCATCATGCACCGCTTCAAGGCCGAGAACCCGATCGACACCTTCTTCGCGCGTTTCAAGAAAGCCTGACCCATTGGATCAACCGTCGGACGAGCCCAAGGTCGGAGAATACTCGGACACCGAGATCGAGCAGGCGCGGGTGCTGTTCGCCCGCCCGGCCACCTTCGTCCTGGGCTGCGCCAAGATCGAGCAACTGCCCGATCCTGACCTGCCCGAGATCGCCTTTGCGGGCCGGTCCAACGTCGGCAAGTCCCGCCTGATCAACGCCCTGGTCGGGATGCACAAGCTGGCTAGAGCCTCGAACGAGCCGGGCCGCACGCGCGAGGTCAACTTCTTCGACCTGGACGGTCGTCTGCGCCTGGTCGACCTGCCCGGCTACGGCTGGGCCAAGGCCTCCAAGACCACGGTGAAGAAGTTCCAGGACCTGGGCCGCGACTATCTGCGCGGCCGGGTGACGCTAAAGCGGGTCTATCTGCTGATCGACGCCCGCCACGGCCTGAAGAAGGTCGATGACGATGCATTGAAGGCCCTCGACCTGGCCGCCGTCAGCTATCAGATCATCCTGACCAAGGCTGACAAGCTGAAGAAGGGCGAGGCGGAAAAGGTCCAGGCGGAGACGCTGAAGGCCATTTCCAAGCGCCCCGCCGCCTTCCCCGCCGTGCTGGTGACTTCGGCTGAAAAGGGCACGGGCATGCCCGAACTGCGCGCCGAGATCATGCGCTCCACGGGCGTCGAAATCTGATCGGTCGAACTATTCACTGAACGGTATGGCGCCGCCGATGCGCGGCCCCATATCGGACGGATGATCCCGCTTTCCATTCTCGACCTCGCTCCGGTGCCCGAGGGCTCCGACGTCTCGCAGTCGCTGGCCAACACCCTCGACCTGGCCCGCCACGCCGAGCGCCTCGGCTACAAGCGTTTCTGGCTGGCCGAGCACCACAATATGCCGGGCATCGCCAGCGCCGCGACCTCGGTCGTGATCGGCGCGGTGGCGGCGGCGACCAAGACCATCCGCGTCGGCGCCGGCGGCGTCATGCTGCCCAACCACGCGCCCTTGGTCATCGCCGAGCAGTTCGGCACGCTGAACGCCCTCCATCCCGGTCGCATCGACCTGGGCCTGGGCCGCGCGCCGGGCTCGGATCAGGCCACGGCCCGCGCCCTGCGCCGCACGCTTCAGGGCGACGTCGACGCCTTCCCGCAGGATGTCATGGAGCTGATGCAGTGGTTCGCGCCCGCCACGCCCGATCAGCGCATCATCGCCAACCCGGGCGAAGGCCAGGCCGTGCCGATCTGGATTCTGGGCTCCTCGACCTATGGGGCGCAGCTGGCGGCTCACCTGGGCCTGCCCTACGCCTTCGCCAGCCATTTCGCGCCCGGCGACATGATGCGGGCGCTGGACGTCTATCGTCAGACCTTCCGGCCCTCGGCTCATCTCGACAAGCCTTACGCCATGCTGGGCTACAACGTCTTCGCCGCCGAGACGGACGCGGCCGCGCGCCTGCTGTTCACCTCGGTGCAGCAGGCCTTCGTCAATCTGAGGACGGGACGTCCGGGCAAGCTGCCGGCCCCAGTCGAGGGCTACTACGAGCGCCTGGACGGCGCCGCGCGCGGCATGATCGACGCCGCCCTGGCCTGTTCAGCCGTGGGTTCGCCAGAGACTGTGCGCGCCAGCATGGACGCCTTCATCGCCCGAACCGGCGCCGATGAGCTGATGATCACCAGCCAGATCTGGGATCCAGCGGCAAGGGTGCGTTCGATCGAACTGCTGGCCCAAGCGGTCGGTCAGGGCTGAGCCTCACCCTTCGTCGGGGGCTGTAAATATCAGATCGGAACGGCTCTGGCCGGCCTCGGTCAGCCGTCGCCAGGCGGCGCCCAGGCGGATGGCGTCCGCCAGATCCTGAGCGCTCAGCGCCATGCCTGTCTCCAGTCGCAAGCGCAGACCCTGACAGGCGGACATCAGAGCAGAGGCGTAGCGCAGGTCGGGGATCGTCGAGCGCTGGCCCAGCTGTTCCAGCGAGGCGTAGCGCCAGCCCTGGTTGATGGGGTGCTGGTCCAACAGGGTCCATTTCTCGGCGGGCGACAGCGCCGCCCCGAGGGGATCCCACGCGTCGCTGTCAGGGGCCTGTCGATAATGGCCCGGTATGCTGGGCAGGCCGTGAAGGGCATAGACGGCGCGTGCGGCGGCATCGACCTCGTCAAGAAGGACGCGCAGGTCGTCGCTCGTGTCCGGCGTCAGCGATGGACCGACTGGGTTGCTGTCCGCCTCCTCGACAGCGCGTCGTGGTCGAGGAGGGCGCCGGAACATGGCTTAGTCGAGGTTGATCGCGCTGGTGACCGAGACGTCATAGACGACGCGGGTCACGCTCTGGACGAACTCGAAGAACTTGCGCGCTTCGGCAGCGCCGGAGCGCGGCGCATAGATGATGTCGTCCGGCTCGATCTGGAAATTGCTGGCGATGAAGAAGCCCGAGCCCTCGTTCAGGTTGAGGCGATAGACCACAGGCACGCCGCGCGGCGTGGCGGCCTGCTGGATGCCCAGTGCCTGGGCCACTTCCGGGCGTTCGAAGCGGAACACCAGAACCGACTTGGCATCCGCCAAGTTGGAATCCAGGCCGCCCACGCCGCTGAGCGCCTCGGCCAGGGTCAGAGGGCCGGGCGGCAGATCGGTGCGCGCCACGGCATTGAAGGCGCCGAACGAGCTGAAGCGGCGCGGCTGATAGACCAGGTTGACCTGATCGCCGCGTTGCAGCCGGACATTCTCGTTGAACTCGGTCGTCACGATCGACATGGGCGCCGTATAGGTCTGGCCGCCACGCTGGATGCGCACCGTAACGTCATAGACGGAGCGCGAGGAGCCGCCCGCCGCCGCGATGACGTCGAGAATGCGGTCGCTGTTGGCCGCCAGGGGCTGACGGCCGGGATTGCGCACTTCCCCCAGCACTGTCACGGCGTTGGAGGTATTGCCGGCCAGGGTGACGATGACCTGGGGATTGGCGACCTTGCCGATCAGGGCGCGACGCACGGCGGCGGATGCCTGGGCCGGGGTCAGGCCCTGAACCGAAACCGATCCGGCGAAGGGCACCGGCACGGCGCCGTTGCGATCCACCACCAGGGGCGGCAGGGTCTGGTTTCCGCTCTCGCTGCTGCGGCTCGAACCTCCGCCGAACAGGCCGCCGCTGGGCTCGAAGATGCTGACGGCCAGGGTGTCGCCCACGCCGATGATGTCCGTCGGTGCGTCGCTGGAGGCGAGGGCTAGGGTGCTGAAGGAGCGCTGCGGCGCCGCCTTCAGGCGCTCGCTGAGCGCGAAGTCCAGGTTGACCAGGGCGTAGTCGCCCTGCCGTTCTGGATTGCTGGCGGCCTGCACCACCCCCATGCCGGAGGGCCCGTCACGCGGCAGCGTCGAGCAGCCGGCGAGAAGAGCGACGATCATCAGACTGGCGGCGGTACGGGTCATTGCAGCTCGCTTCAAGTTCGTCTGATGCTTACCCGGCGACGGCGGTCGCCGCCAGAGGGGGCAGAAGACGATCCCCTATCTGTTGGAAATGCGCCTGCCAGGTCGGAGCCTGGTAGGCGGGTGCGGTCGGACGATGCAGGGTCGCCGTTTCCAGTGCTTTGAGCCAGCCCAGTCCGTCCAGCGGGTCGATCAGGGTCGCCTGCGGCACCAGTTCGCGGTGCGCGGGAATATCCGAGGCGATCAGCGGCACGCCCAAGGCGCAGGCCTCGACCGCCGGAAGGTCAAAGCCCTCCACGGAGGACGGGGCCAGCACCGCCTGAGCGCCGCGCATCAGGTCGGCCAGTGCGGTGTCGGGCAGGTTCTCGACCTGATGCACCAGGCCCTGAAGATTGGGCGAGCGTTGCAGGTGGTCCAGCACGGCCTCGTTCTCCCAGCCGTAGCGGCCGATCAGCACCAGCCGCGGCGCCTTGTCGCCCATGCCTTCCTGAAGGCGCCGCCAGACCGTCAGCAGGAAGGCCAGGTTCTTACGGGCCTCGATCGTGCCGACATGGACGAAATAGGGACGACGCGTCACGTTTGGCGCGCTCTTCATGAAGACCGGCTCAAGGCCCAGGTGGGCGACCTCGACGGGCGGCGCCTTCAATCCTTCACGATCGGCGAAGGCCAGGACTTCGTCAGCAGTGTACTGGGAATTGACCAGAATTCGAGAGGCGTGGCGCAGGGTGGTCAGCACCCGGCGCCGATGTTTGTCGCCGTCGCCGGGGCGGCAGAATTCGGGATGGGTGATGGGGATCAGGTCGTGCAGCATGACGACGCGCTCGATGCCCTGGGCGCTCAGGCTGGTCAGGATGTCGGGCGTGTTCAGGCTGGTATGGCCGACGTTGAAATAGAGCTGGGCCGGCGGCGGCGCGACGATCCCGCGAGAACGGAAGTACTGCTTCCAGACGCGGGCCTTTTTCCGCTTTTTTTCCGGTTTGTGCGGGTCGGGCGCCTCGCCGATGATCGACGCGGTCGGTTGTTCTGCTTCCAGGGCGGCGAATAGGCGACGCTCGTGGGTGTTAAGGTCGCGCTCGGGCGGTCCGCCGGTCCAGCGGCGGCGCAGCGCGACCATGCAGTCACGGAACCATTGCTGGTCCACGGCCGCCAACTGATCGTGACGCGAGCGAACGGGCACCATCCGGTAATCCGGGTGACTGATAAGCCATTCGGCATAGGCCAGACAGACGCGGTCGACGCCAGTCGGCGCGCTGCGGTCGGTGCGGCTCAGCAGTCGGCTGGCGTCAAAAAGAATGTCGCGGGTCATCAGGAGACGTAGCCGGCCTGCATCAGTTCGGCGATGTGGATGACGGCGACCGGGCGGTTGTCCTCAATCACGAACAGGTTGGCGATCTTGTTGGCGCTCAACAGGTCGACCACGTCGCTCATGCGGGCGTCTGGCTCCACGGTGATAGGGCTGCGGCTCATGATGTCCTCGGCGCGGATGGCCGTGATGTCGCTGGAGAAGGCGCGGCGGATGTCGCCGTCGGTGATGACCCCCGCCAGGCTGCCATCGGAATGCAGGACCGCGACCGCCCCCTTGCGACCGGCGCTGATAGCCGAGACGACCTCGCTGAAGCTGGCGTCCAGCGGCACGCTGGCCGGGGCGGCGGCGTTGTCGCCCATCCATTCGCGGACGCTTTGCAGGCTCATGCCCAGGGCGCCGCCGGGGTGGTGCAGGCCGAAGTCCTCGCGGGTGAAGCCGCGACGGTCCATCAGCACCATGGCCAGGGCGTCGCCGATGGCGAGGGTCATCAGGGTCGAGGTGGTCGGCGCCAGACCATTGGGGCAGGCCTCGGCCACCTTGGGCATGGTCAGGCTGACGGCCGAGTGACGCCCCAGGAAGCTGCTGGCCCGCTGGGTGATGCTGATGACCGGAATGTCGTTGCGCTGGCAATAGAGCAGGGGGTCGCGCAGTTCGCGGCTCTCGCCCGAGTTGGAGATGGCCAGCAGGGTCGTGTCGGGACGCAGCATCCCCAGGTCGCCGTGGCTCATTTCCGCCGGGTGGACGAAGAAGGAGTTGGTGCCGGTCGAGGCCAGGGTGGCGGCGATCTTGCCGCCGATGTGGCCCGACTTGCCCATGCCGGTCACGACCAGATAGCCGGGGCGCGACAGGATGATGTCGCAGGCGCGCGCGATCGACACGTCGATGGAGCGCTCCAGCGCCTCCAGGGCCTCAATGTTCAGGCGCACGACTTCGCGCGCTCGGTCCGTCATCGCGGCGATCTGGTCCGGGGATGAGTGAAGCGTGTTGGGCATGGGCAGGCTCCTGAGACGCCGGACCGCTGCGGCGGTTCTTTGTGGCGCACCCGCGAATTGCCTCATCTGGATTGTTCGCACAATGGCGGGGCTGCGACGGAATTGTCACCTTGGCGGACAACCTTCCGGGGCTTTGCGCGTTGTGAGCGTTTCAACAACAGCCAAGAATCGAGACCGGACCTTATGCCGTCTGCATCCGGGGCGATCGCCTCACGCCTGCCCAAGCCGCCCGTCGCTTTCGCCAAGCCCGCCCTGTTCCTGGATCTGGATGGTGTTCTGGCGCCCTTGGCGCCGACGCCGGACGCGGTGGGGCCGGACGCCCGGCGGACCGATGTCCTGACCCGGCTGACGGACCGGCTGCAGGGGCGGGTCGCCATCGTCAGCGGCCGGACCCTGGGCGAGATCGACCGGATCAGCGACGGCGCGGCGCGAGCGGCCTCAGGCGTGCATGGCCTGCAAAGACGGCGCGGCGACGGCTCCTTCGCCAACCGGACGCCGGACCCGGCGGTGCGCCGGGCCGTGTCCGCCTTCGCCGCCTTCGCCGCCGACCGGCCGGGCGTGATCGTTGAGGACAAGGAACTGGCGGCGGGCCTTCACTACCGTCAGGCGCCGGGCGCTTCGGCCGACGCCCTGGCTCTGGCGGCGGCGCTGGCGCAGGAGACAGGCCTGGCCCTGCAGCCGGGGTCCATGGTGCTGGAGTTGAAGACGCCCGGCACGGACAAGGGCGCAGCCCTGACCGCCTTCATGGCCGAGGCGCCGTTCAAGGGGGCCATCCCCATCATGGTCGGCGACGACCTGACCGACGAGCACGGCTTCGAGGCGGCCGAGGCCCTGGGCGGTTTCGGCGTCCTGGTGGGGCCGGAGCGGTCGACCGCCGCGCGCTATGGGCTGGAGGATGTCGCGGCCGTGCTCGATTGGCTGGATCAGATTGAAGGAGGCGCCGCATGAGCCGTCCCAACCTCGACCTCGCCCCCATCGGCAACTGCTCGGTCAGCGCCCTGATCGACCGGGCGGGCCGCTTCGTCTGGGCCTGTGCGCCCCGCGTGGACGGCGATCCGGTCTTTTCGGCCCTGATGGACGGCGACGATCCCGAGCATGGCTTCTGGGCCATCGAACTGGCCGACATGGTCACGATTGAGCAGGCCTATGTGCGCAACACCGCCGTCCTGCGCACGGTCATGACCGACGAACGCGGGGCCTCGGTCGAGATCCTCGACTTCGCGCCGCGCCATCTGAAGCATTCGCGCATCTATCGTCCCATCGCCTTCGCGCGCGTGGTGCGGCCGCTGTCGGGGGCGCCGCGTATCACCGTGCGGCTGCGGCCCTCGGCGGAATGGGGCGCGCGCCGGGCGGAGCAGACCTCAGGCTCCAACCACATCCGCTATCTGTGCACCGACCTGACGCTGCGGCTGACCACCAACTGCCCCGTCACCCATGTCCAGAACGAGCGGACCTTCCGGCTGGAAGGCGAGCTCGCCTTCTTCCTCGGCCCGGACGAGGGCTATGACCAGTCGGTCGCGGCGGGGGTTTCGGCGGCGCTGGACCAGACCATTCAGCACTGGAAGCTGTGGACCCGGACCCTCTATGTGCCGCTGGACTGGCAGGAGGCGGTGATCCGCGCCGCCATCACCCTGAAGCTCTGCGTCTATGAGGAGACCGGCGCCATCGTCGCCGCCATGACCACCTCGGTGCCCGAGTTCCCCGAGAGCGGGCGCAACTGGGACTATCGTTTCTGCTGGGTGCGCGACGCCTATTATACGGTGCGGGCGCTGAACCGGCTGGGCGCGGTGGATATCCTCGAGAACTACCTCGGCTACCTGCGCAATCTGGTGGACGACGCCCAAGGCGGCCATGTTCAACCCGTCTATGGCGTGGGTCTGGAAGCGGCGATCGGCGAGCGGATCGTCGACAGTGTCGAGGGCTATCGCGGCATGAAGCCTGTGCGTGTCGGCAATCAGGCGCACGAGCATTTGCAACACGACGTCTATGGCCAGATCGTCCTGCCGCTGGTTCAGGCCTTCTTCGACGAGCGGATGCTGAGGCCGGGCACGATCGACGACTTCCACGCCCTGGAAAAGGTCGGCGACCGCGCCTTCGCCATGCACGACCAGACGGACGCAGGCCTGTGGGAGTTCCGCACCATCGCGCGGGTCCATACCTATTCCTCGGTCATGTGCTGGGCCGCCTGCGACCGGCTGGCCAAGGCGGCGCGCCATCTGGGGCTGACCGAGCGCGGCGAACTGTGGGACGAGCGCGCCCGTCTGATCCGGGCGCGGATCGAGGCCGAGGCCTACCTGCCGGACGAGGGCCGCTTCGCCGCCAGCTTTGGCGGGACCGAGCTGGACGCCTCCCTGTTGCAGATGACCGACCTGGGCTTCCTCGACGCGCGTGACCCGCGGCAGGTCAAGACCTTTG
Source organism: Brevundimonas bullata (assembly GCF_003350205.1). Lineage (GTDB taxonomy): Bacteria > Pseudomonadota > Alphaproteobacteria > Caulobacterales > Caulobacteraceae > Brevundimonas > Brevundimonas bullata. The sequence continues at coordinate 16,076 of NZ_QLLC01000039.1, forward strand.
AGGCTGTGGAGCGGGACCTGAAGCGCGGCCCCTACCTGTTCCGCTACATCCACCCCGACGACTTCGGCGAGCCGGAGACGGCGTTCAACTTCTGCACCTTCTGGTTCATTGAGGCCCTGCATCTGAACGGGCGAACGGAGGAGGCGAGGGCCATCTTCGACCAAATGCTCAGTCAAAGGACCCACGCGGGTCTGCTCAGCGAGGACATCGCCATTCAGGACGGCGAACTGTGGGGCAACTATCCGCAGACCTATTCCCTGGTCGGGATCATCAACTGCGCCGTCCTGCTCAGTCGTTCCTGGACGGACGCCCGATGAGCCGGCTTATTGTCGTCTCGAACCGCGTCTCGGCGCCGAAGGACCCGGCGGCGGGCTCGGCGGGCGGTCTGGCCATGGCCCTGTCGGCGGCGCTGCGCAAATACGACGGCCTGTGGTTCGGCTGGTCCGGCGAAACGGTCGAGCAGTTCACCGGCGAACTGAACATCGAGGACCGGGCGGGCGTCACCGTCGCCACCGTCGATCTGGAGCCGCAGGACGTCGACGAATATTACAACGGCTACGCCAACAAGACCCTGTGGCCCCTGTTCCATCACCGGGTCGATCTGACGGCCTATGAGCGGTCCTACGGCGAGGGCTATGAGCGCACCAATCGCCGCTTCGCCGAGGTGCTGCAGCCGCTGATCCAGCCCGACGACATCATCTGGATTCACGACTATCACATGATCCCGATGGCGCGGGACCTGCGCCGTCTGGGGGTGAAGAACCGCATCGGCTTCTTCCTGCACACGCCCTGGCCGGCGCGTCAGCTGCTGGTGACGCTGCCGCATCATCGGCGGCTGGTGGAGTCGATGTTCTATTTCGACCTGATCGGCTTCCACACCCATGAGTGGCTCGGCCTGTTCGAGCGCTACGTCGAGGTCGAGGCGCGGGGACGGGTGTCGCCCGACCATGTGATCGAAGCCTTCGGCCGTCGGGTTCAGTGCGGGGTCTTCCCCATCGGCATCGACGTGGACGGCTTCCTGGCCGCGCGCGACTCGGTGCTGGGGGGCAAGACCTATGACCGGATGGCGGCCTCGGCGGCCTTCCGGTCCATGATCGTCGGCGTTGATCGGCTCGACTACTCCAAGGGGTTGGAGCAGCGGATGCTGGGCTTCGAGCAGTTTCTGGAGGACAATCCCGCCATGCGCGGCGAGGTCTTCCTGTTGCAGGTGACGCCGATCTCGCGTGACGACGTGGATACCTATCAGGACATTCGCGGGCGGCTGGACGCCCTGGCCGGGCGGATCAACGGCGCCTATGCCGACATGGACTGGCAGCCGATCCGCTATCTGAACCGCACCTTCCGGCGGGATCAGCTGGCGGGCCTCTATCGCGCGGCCAAGGTCGGCCTGGTCACGCCCCTGCGCGACGGCATGAACCTGGTGGCCAAGGAATATGTGGCGGCCCAGAATCCCGACGATCCCGGCGTGCTGATCCTGTCGCGTTTCGCCGGGGCCGCCGAACAGATGGGCGAGGCTCTGCTGGTCAATCCCTTCAGCCGTGAAGAGCTGTCGGAAGCGATCAAGACGGCCCTGACCATGCCGCTGGAGGAGCGCATCCGTAAATGGAAGGCGCTGATGCAGGTGGTGCGCGACACCGACGTGGGGATATGGCGCGACAGCTATGTCGGGGCGCTCAGGAAGGTCGCAATCCGCGCCGACGACGAGGTGGTCGCCGACGCGGCTGAACCTGCGGCCTAGCTGGCCTCGGCATAATGCGGCGGCGCGCCGTCGCGGGCGAGGGCGCGCGCATGGGCGGGGCGGGCCGCCAGCCGCTCGACATAGGCGTCCAGAAGGGGGCTTTCAGGCAGGTGCTCGCGCGCCCAACCCACAGTACTGCCGACCAGGACGTCGGCCACGGTGAAACGGCCGCCCATCAGCCACGGACCTTCCCACAGGGCCTCCAGCAGCCGGGTCATGGCGGCGTCATAGCGGGCTCGGGCATAGGCGTCGGCGTCCACCGCGCCGCTCATCTTGTTCCACAGCGACGGCTCCAGCTCGCCCGAGGCCCAAAACATCCACGTCAGCAGCGACCCGCGCTGCGGCGAGTCCGGGGGGAAGCCGAGGCCTGCTTCGGGATGCAGGCCTGTCAGATAGAGGGCGACCGCCGCCGATTCGGTAATCAGGGCGCCGTCGTGGAGCAGGGCCGGGACCTTGCCGTCGGGATGAGGGTTCCTGGGATCGGCGGCGCCCGTGCCGTCCATGCGGCGGATATCGCAATATTCGATGCGGCAGTCGGCCCCCAGCTCCTCGACCAGCCAGACCAGGCGCGAGGAGCGGGACCAGGGGGCGTGGAACAGGGTCAGCATCGATAGTCCTCCCAGATATCGCGCCGCGACGGGGCGTCGGCGGCGGTTCGTCTTGACTACTGACACCCTGCTGCCACCATGCTGTCAGCAGTCTTCGGCGAGGGTGGGACATGAGACGCGCCGACCGACTGTTCCAGATCATCCAGGTGCTGCGCCGGGCCTCGCGTCCGGTGACGGCCGACGCCATTGCGGCCGAACTTGAAACCTCGAAACGCACCATCTACCGCGACATCGCCGCCCTGCTGGGCCAGCGGGTGCCGATCCGGGGCGAGGCGGGGTTGGGCTATGTTCTGGACGGCGGTTTCGATCTGCCGCCGCTGATGCTGACGTCCGATGAGATCGAGGCGGCGGTGCTGGGGGCGCAGTGGGTGGCGGCGCGCGGCGATCCGGCCTTGGCCCGCGCGGCGCGTGACCTTACGGCCAAGATCGCCGCCATCGTGCCGGAACGTCTGCGGTCGGTGGTGCTGGAGCCTTCGGTGGCCACGCCTCCGCCGTGGGACCAGAAGATCGAGACGGTGGATCTGGCCCAGGTACGGGCCTGGATTCACGCCGGGCGGAAGCTGCGGCTCTATTACGCCGACGAGCAGGGGCGCGAGACGACGCGCGTCATCTGGCCCTGCCTGATCGGCTATCATGAGAGGGCGCGTCTGCTGATCGCCTGGTGCGAGACGCGCGAGGACTTCCGCAGCTTCCGCGCCGACCGGGTGGTCGACGCCGAGTTTCTGGACGACCGCTACCCCGGTCGGCCCGCCGTCCTGCGCCAGCGCTGGTTCGCGGCGATGGAGGCGCGGCGGGCCGCCGAGTGCGGGCCTCAGTAGATCTCGAACAAGCCCGCCGCGCCCATGCCTCCGCCGATGCACATGGTGACGACGCCGTATTTGGCCCCGCGCCGCTTGCCCTCGATCAGGACGTGGCCGGTCATCCGCGCGCCCGACATGCCATAGGGGTGGCCGATGGAGACGGCGCCGCCCGAGACGTTCAGGCGGTCGTTGGGAATGCCCAAGGCGTCGCGGCAGTAGAGGACCTGGGCGGCGAAGGCCTCGTTCAGCTCCCAGATGCCGATGTCGTCCATGGTCAGGCCATGGCGCTTCAGCAGCTTGGGCACGGCATAGACGGGGCCGATGCCCATTTCGTCGGGCTCGCAGCCGGCCACGGCCATGCCGCGATAGGCGCCGAGCGGTTGCAGCCCGCGCTTCACCGCCTCGCCGGCCTCCATGACGACGCAGGCCGAGGCCCCGTCCGACAGCTGCGAGGCGTTGCCGGCGGTGATGAACTCGCCCTGCTGAATTTCTTCGCCGCCGCCGAAGACGGGCTTCAAGGCCTTCAGGCCTTCCAACGTCGTCTCGGGGCGGTTGCCCTCGTCCTTCGACAGCGTGACTTCCTTGGACATCGTCTCTCCGGTCGCCTTGTCCGTCACCAGCATGGCGGTGGTCATGGCCACGATCTCGGCGTCGAACCGACCGGCGGCCTGCGCTTCCGCCGTGCGCTGCTGCGATTGCAGGGCGTATTCGTCCTGAGCGTCGCGGCTGATGTTGTAGCGGCGGCTGACGACCTCGGCGGTCTCCAGCATAGACATATAGATGTGGGGCGACAGCTTCAGCAGCGCCTCGTCCTTCATCCGGTGCAGATTCATGTGTTGGTTCTGGACCAGGGAGATGCTCTCCAGCCCGCCGCCGACCGCCATCTTCTGCTGGTCGAAGATCACCTGCTTGGCCGCCGTGGCGATCCCCATCAGGCCCGAGGCGCACTGTCGATCCAGACTCATGCCGGGAACGGAGGAGGGCAGGCCCGCCGCCAGGGCCACCTGACGCGCGACGTTCGTTCCGGTCGAGCCCTGTTGCAGGGCTGCGCCCATGACGACGTCCTCGATCTCGGCAGGATCGACGCCGGCGCGCGCGACCGCGTGCTTCACGGCGTGAGCGCCGAGTGTCTGCGCCTGGGTGTCGTTGAAGGCACCGCGATAGGCCCGGCCGATCGGGGTGCGGGCGGTGGAGACGATGACGGCTTCACGCATCGAGAAGTTCTCTCTTTTTTGGGGCGCTATCGCTCGCGACGCGGTCGCTCGCTGCTTGAGCGCCGAGAAGGGCGCTATCGCTGGCGATGCGGGCGCGCGCTGCGGGGAGCGCGTTTCCTGCCTAACAGAGAGAGGATAGGCGCCTCACGTCGGGTCAACGCAAGGCGCCTTTTCGGCATGGACCGCAGCGCGCCCTGAGCGAGGCGCTTGACGCCTCAAGTAGCGCGTAGCGCGATAGGCCCTTAGGAAGAATGATGCTGCTGAGCTTTCGTCAGCTCGATCATGCCCTGGGCCGCGCCCATATCCGGTACGATCTCGTTTTTGCGGTCCGAGATAGCGTCGAAGCGGGCCGCGACCTGTTCGGACGCATCAGGACCGATGGCGAAGTCGCCCTGGGTCAGGGTGACATAGGCGCGTTCGAAGCCGCCGGCTCCGGCGGCCAGGATGGCGCGGGTCGGAGCGTCGCGGCTGACCAGATAGATCAGGCCCGGCGTCACCAGTTCCGGCCCCAGGGCTTCCAGCGGCAGGCCTTGCAGGTCCTCGGTCATGCGGGTGTGGGCGGTCGGGGCCAGGGCGTTGACGCGGATGTCGTTCTTGGCCCCCTCGATGGCCAGGGTCTGCATCAGGCCGACGAGCGCCATCTTGGCCGCGCCGTAATTGGCCTGGCCGAAGTTGCCGAACAGGCCCGAGGACGAGGTGGTCATGACGATGCGGCCATAGTTCTGGGTCCGCATGATCTCCCACACCGCCTTGGTGCAGTGGACCGCGCCCATCAGGTGGACGTCCATGACCAGCTGGAAGTCGGCCAGTTCCATCTTGGCGAAGGACTTGTCGCGCAGGATGCCGGCGTTGTTCACCAGAATGTCGATCCGGCCCCAGCGGGCCATGACCTCGGCGACCATGGCCTCGACGGCCGCCGCGTCCGTGACCGAGGCCGCATTGGCCATGGCCTCGCCGCCCGCCGCTTCGATTTCGGCCACCACGGCCACGGCCTCGGCCGCCGTGGCCGAACCGCCCGATCCGTCGCGCGCCGCGCCCAGATCGTTGACCACCACCTTGGCGCCCCGCGCCGCCAGGGCGAGAGCGTGCTCGCGGCCCAGGCCGCCCCCTGCGCCCGTCACAATCGCCACCTGGCCGTCGAACCGGATCGTCATCGCCTGTCTCCGTTTTGTTTCAAGACGGTCTTAGCAGGCGAGATTGAGAGGCAAAACGGGCATTTGTGTTGGAATGGCGCCACAGTCGTCACAATCCTTGGGAATAAGGCGGAACCTGAGCGGGTCCTTCTCGTTCGGCCCAGTGAACGCTACCGCCCCTGTGCGACGGCATTCGGATCAACTTGAAGTGTGAGGACACCATGAAGCTGAAACTTCTCGCCAGTGTCGCCGCCGCGGGGCTGTTCGCAGCTGGCGCGGCGTCGGCTGAGCCCGATGGCTGGTACGGCGCTATCGACGCCGGCTACCACATCATCGATGACATCAATGCCGAATCGTCCACGACCGGCGCCAACTGGAACTGGGAAGTGAACGACGGCTGGGCGGCGTTCGCTCGCCTCGGCTACCGTTTCAACCCCAACTGGCGCGTTGAGCTCGAAGGCGGCTACCGCTCGGGCGACATCGGCACCGTGCGCGCCGTCTCGGGCACGCAGGGCCTGTGCAACCTGACGCCGGCCACCGGTCCTTGCTACTCGCCGGAAGGCGACATCGAGTCGACCACCCTGATGGCCAACGTCATCTATGACTTCGGCTACTCGGCCTGGAACATTCGTCCCTTCGTCGGTCTCGGCGTCGGTGTGAACCACGTCAGCACTGACGCTATCGGCCGTCTGCGGGCCACGCCGGCCGTGACCTTCACGGCAGACGACAGCTCGACCAAGTTCGCCGCTCAGGCGATCGCGGGTCTGGCCTGGGCCGTTTCGGATCGCGCCAACATCGACCTGACCTACCGCTATCTGACCGGCG